>CAYNFH010000184.1:0-13167 GCA_964396385.1 uncultured Chthonomonadaceae bacterium
GATCATAGTCCAGGCTTAACACTCCCAAACCGCGTCCGTGCACGCGGTCTAAACCGACTTGCCGCGTGACGTTGGCAAAGCGTCCGTCTCCCAGGTTGCGGAACAGAGAGGGAGACTCGTTCTCGTCGTACACCTCCGGGGAGCAGTAGCTGCGCTGCTTGTTTGAGTTCATGCACTTCTTGTTTATCAGGAGGTTCCAGGTGGTGTAGTGGAGGACCACAAGGTCCAGCTTGCCGTCGCGGTCGTAGTCGACCCACGCCGCGCTGGTAGCCCACCGGGGACCGTGGTCCGCATCCCCTACCCCCGCCACCTCTGTCACATCGCGGAAAGACCGAATGGGCGAGTGGGCGACTCCGGAATCGCCGCGTCTCGGTGTCGCCGTGTCGGCGTGTCGGCTTTCGTTGTGCAGCAGGTGGTTCCCACCGTAGGCAGTTATGTAGAGGTCCGGATAACCGTCGTTGTCGTAATCTCCAACGGCGGCGGCCTGGGCGTAGCCCTGGTTCATCCTGTCCAAGCCCACTTCCGAGGTGACATCACGGAAGGATCCATTGCCCAGGTTTCTGTAGAGCGCGCATGGTTGCCGGCGAACGGTCACCGGCTTGTCCGGGGTTGGGCCGGCCTGCACCAGGAACACGTCCATCCGCCCATCCTGGTCATAATCCAGGAAAGCGCAGCCTCCCGGTGTGGTGGCAGGCAGCATGTACTGACCATCCTCGCCGTTGTTCAGTTGGAACCGGATTCCGGCCTTCTCTGCCACGTTCTCAAAGAAGCCAAGGTGGTGAGAAGTCCGCAGCGGCCCGCCGGCGGGTGGCGTAGTGCGTGCCTGAGACGCCCGGCAACCTGCCAGCGCCACCAATGTGAGCATCGGCGCCAGCGCGCGGCAAGGCCAGGAGCGGATCAGGAGGAGCCGGCGGTAGGTGGACACCCTATTGCCAGTACTTGGAGTCTGACAGCAGCCGGTCCAGGCCGACCGGGCCCACTGCCGCCCAGGTACGGGTGGGAGTCATCAGGAAGAAGGAGGGGGTGGTATCCACCGAGCACGCGACGCCCGCCTTCTGGTCGGCCTGTATGCGCCGGATCACCTCGCCCCTTGCGCTGCCATCCAGGGCAGCCGCGAACCCTTTGCGGTCCAGGCCGACGGTCTCTGCGACTTCGGCAAGAGCGCCCGGAACATCGTCCGCCCGCGACCATATCGTCTGCCCATCAAATAGGGCGTCGTGCATCTGCCAACCCTTACCCATTTTGTTGGCGACCTCCGCGGCCTGCGCGGCAAGCTGTGCGTGCGGATGGCTGGTGACCATGGGAAAGTTCCGGAACACCAGCCGCAAGTCCTTCCGCCTGGAGAGCAGGTCGCGCACGGCAATCTCCGCGCGGCCGCAGCTTGGGCACTCGTAATCCGCGAACTCAACCAGCGTGAAGCGAGCCGGAGAGGCGCCTCTCTCGAGACTTCCGGCTTCGAGGAGCGCCGCACGTGGCACCTGACCGTTCACGTCCGTGGGGTCTCCCTTGTGGTGGTTCGCGTCCGTGCCGCCCAGGAGCTTTGGGGCGAGCGCCCCGCCCACCAGGAGACATGCTACCATCACTGCCGCCAGCACAAGCGTTTCGCTACGTGACTTCAATGCGCCACCTCCCGCAATGCAGCTCTACCGCCGTTAGCAGCGACCGCGGCAGGTGCTGGGGGCTGTAACATTCGTTCTGCCCGTGTGAGCGCGGTGCCAATTCCGATGTCGTGAGGCGCCACCTGGGCGGCCTGACGGAGGAAAAGCAGGGCCTCCTCCGGCTTATCGCGCGCCATCTCAACCTGTCCGAGCTCCTTCGCCACGGCTGCATCCTGCCGGTCCAAGTTGAATCTTTTCAGGAGGGCCTTCTCTCTCTCCGCCAACACGCTCTCGCGTTGAAAAACCAAACGCACTTCCTGAGCCTCAGTATCTCTTCCAAGTGCGTCCAGTATCTGGGACTTGAGATAGAGGCCGGCGGGGTAGTGGGGCCGCTGGGCCGCCGCCTTCTGCGCAAAAGGCAGCGCTTCGGCGTAGCTTCGCGTCCGGAACAGCAGCCGAGCCATCTCGAACTCGGCGTCCGGAAAGTTGGGCTGCAGATCCAAGGCCCGGGCGAAGTATGATCTGGCCTTCCTGACGCTGCCTGGCCGATCGGAATGGCGCGCCTCGATGTAGCCCAGCCAAAGGAACGGCTCGGCATGAGACTCATCTCGGTCCAGGATCCGAAGCAAGATCGGCTCCGCGTGATCGTAGTCGCCGGTGAGGCTGAGTACGCGGGCGTAGGCGAGCTGGACCTGGGGATCATTCGGGTAGGCGTTGGATGCCGCGGAAAGATGGTCCAGCGCCTGCTTAGGATCCGCCTTCCGCGTATAGAGGATACCCGCGATGAGGTGGGCGCGCGGGCAATGGGGATCGCGAT
The DNA here is from genome assembly GCA_964396385.1 of uncultured Chthonomonadaceae bacterium. Classification (GTDB taxonomy): domain Bacteria; phylum Armatimonadota; class Chthonomonadetes; order Chthonomonadales; family CAJBBX01; genus CAYNFH01. The sequence continues at coordinate 2,416 of CAYNFH010000184.1, forward strand.
GCAGCTCCTCCTCCGCGTGGTTGAGCGCAGACTGCTCCAAACCGGAGCGGAGCTCCGCGTCCGCCAGACGGCAGCGTGCGTGGATGCCCATCGGGTCCCGCGCCAGATACTCCTGCCAATATCCCACGGCTACGTCATCACGATCGTAGGCCGAGGCGAGCTCCGCCAGGGCGCGGTAGGGCGGAGCATACCGTGGATTGATCTTGATGGCGTCGAGATAGGCGTCCCTGGCCTCCGGGATCAGATGATCGGCCTCAAGCTGCCTGCCGCGAACGAAGCTGGCCGCCGCGGGCGATTGCCGCAGCATCCAGGAAGAGAGGGCCGCCACACCCCCGACGACAAGTGCGCCGAGCGCGAGGCGGCCGGTATTACGCTTGCTCAGATGCATTTCCGGAGAATGTGCGACTTGTGTTGGCTATTTGCCGGTCTTGAAGCCGCCACCATAGAAGTCGCAGATGTTGTTGTTCTGGTCCTGGATCAGTGCCATGGTGCCGCTGCAGTTCTCACCGCCGCAGTGGTTGCCGTCCGCCTCGCGGCCCATGTTGTTGAAGCCGCCGGAATCGACGCTCCCGCCCTGGGTTGCAAAGATGGCGGTGAGCTTGGCCGCTTTGGCGTGGCCGTCAAAGAAGGCCCAGTTCATAATGCCACCCCGACCGCGGTGCAGGTTGAATCCCTGTCCCCAGCCGCAGGCAGGCGGCGTTTGTCCGCGTGCAACCCAATCGCCGAGGTCCGCGCAGTTCCAGGTAGATTCCAGGATCATCACGTATTCGGCCGGGCGATTTACCTTGGCCAGTTTCAGCGGATTCCATCCCCACATCATGGCGCCGTTATCACCATAGGAGATGTGCATGTCCGGGTCGGACCCCTCCGCCGGTACGTCATTGTTCGGATTAGAGGGGCACTGGTAGATCTGTTTGTTCTTTATATACGGCTGAACCTCTGTGCGCCAGTTGATCTTGGGCGCCGCGGCGTTGCCGGGGGCGCGGTAGGCGCAGTCGTCGCCGCCTCTGTCGGGGTAACCGACTGAACGGCTGAGGGGCATGGTCTCGTCGTAGTCCTGGGAGTACATATTCCATGCGAGCCCAATCTGTTTGATGTTGCTCAGGCAAGCGCTGATTCGCGCAGATTCCCGCGCCTGGGCGAACACCGGGAACAGAATGGCCGCCAGGATGGCGATAATCGCAATGACGACGAGCAGTTCGATCAGGGTAAAACCAGGATTTCTCTTCATCTTGCGTTTCTCCCCTTCAGAACGTATGCGTGCGGAGCGCACGCAGCTTGTGCTACGGACCGGATTTCATTGGGCCGGCGCCCCCCGATTGCATTGGCCCTGCGGATTGCATCGATCCGGGCGACATCATACGGCCGGTGGCTTGCCCACCAGCTTGCATGCCGGACTCTCGCATGTGCTGCATGGCTTCTGCGTTCGGCGGGCCGGTTGGCGGGTGGGTTCCGCCGCTGGCTGTGGTCGCGCGAACGCTCCAGATGACGATCACTAGAGCGACGATCGCGAGAACGATCGCAACCGGCAATGGGATCTTGGGCACCGTTCGTTTCACCTCCTTTCAGGTGTAGTGCTAGTAACGGCGGCTTGGTGTGTGCCGTCCGCGTCGTATCACTGGCCCGCGCGTATTGGCGCTTTGACGGGCTGACCCTTTTCGCTGCTATGAGGGGTGGGCTTCTGGTTCGCTCCTGCTTCGCCCATGGCCTGGCCCATTCCAATAGGAAGATGTGGTGGTCGGCGCTCGGTGATGGCGTACATGATCCCAAACGCCGCTCCCACCGCCAGCACGATGACGAGAATGGCAAGGGCTGGGGAAACCTTCTTGTTCATCGGCTCTCCACCTTCCCCGTACTTTGTGCCGAGGCGAGGCGCCTGCTGTAGGCCTGGGCGAGGTCGGGCTGCCCCATGCGCTTGTAGAGTTCAGCCGCCGCCTTCAGCGCACGTGGGTCATGCGGGCGTTTATGCAGCACGGCCTCTACCAGGGTAGCCGCGTCCGGAAGATTGCCGGACTGGATGTCCATCTCTCCGAGCTGGAGCGCTACTTCGAGGTTGTTGGGCTCTACCGAGAGGTGCTTCTCGAGTGCTTCCAAACGACTGGAGAAATCGCTGATGCGCTTGAACTCCGCCGCCACCTGCTCCGCGCGCGCCTCGTTGCCCGCGCGGCGGTAAGCGGTAGCCAGGTTGAAAGCGGCTTCCTTGGTTTTGACGCCGCGCTTCCAGATGAACTCGAGCGATGCAATAGCGCCCTTATAGTCACCGGAGAGAACTTTCAGCCTCCCCAGCTCCGCCCAGGCATCTCCGAAGGCGGGATTCAGCTCAACCGACCGTGTGTACGCCGCGATGGCTTCTCGGAGATTATCGGGTGTGGGATCGCGGCGGGAGTAGGAGCGGCCCAGACTGTACCAGGCAGTCGCGTAGTTAGGATTCCGCGCAATGACCCTACGCGCCGTGCGCTCGGCCGCGGGCCAATCGCTGGCGTCGAGCTGAGCCTGCGCATAGGAGATAGCGATTTTGTCGTCCTTCGGCGCAAGAGCGACCGCTCTCGACAGCTCGCGCAGGGCGCTCCGCGTATCTTCCTGGTCACCCAGATAGATACCGAGAAGCGCATGCGCCCTGGGGCAGTCGGGCTCGATGATCACGGCCTGCCGGGCCGTATCCAGGCCCTTCTTGGCCATGCCGGCGCGCGTATAGGCCTCGGCGAGTCCGCACATAACGTGAGGCGATTGAGGGGAGAGCTTCCGGAGCTGTTCCAGGAGCGGGATCGCTTTCTCAGCCTGCCCTGTATCGAGGTAAAGGCGCGATAGGAGCTGGTAGGCTTCCGGCCGGAACGGATCGAGGCGCAGAGATGCTCTCCATTCCTGCTCGGCGCCGCGAGGATTTCCGGCTCCGGCCATCGCGATGCCCTTCTGGAGATGCTCGCGCACGGGCGCCGCCGCGATATAGCGCATGTCCAGGAACGCTCCAAGGGCGGCCAGACCCGTACAGGCTGTAATAAGCAGCGGTGCCAACATCCTGCGCTTTCGCGGAGAATCCGCTACGCGCACAATCGACGGGCCTCCCGCCTCAGTCACTGAGGAAGACAATAAGCACCTCCATCGCGGGGGTGGTACGGCGCTCCTGAGCGAGCTCTTGTGGAATGAGCGATTATACAGAAGCGCGCAATCGTTGTCAAGCGGTTGACCGGCCCATTACCTAAAGTTTTCTAATGAACCAGAAGTGGTCCACAGTATAACCGAAGCAAGCAGTCTAAGTCAAGACCGCATCTTTGGTTCACTGATGGTCAATTGGACGACGGTGGGCGCCCGGAACGGCCCCTTTACCTCCGGCCGCCTGGCATGGGCCCCGTGGTGGAGCGGATTACCAGAGAGGTGGGTAGGAGTACGTGCTGGTAAGTGCGGCCCCGTCCCGGAGTAGACGGGTTGAGTCGTCGGAAAAGGAGCTTCGCGGCGCGCTGTCCGATCTGATAGAAGGGCTGATGTACCGTGGTGAGCATCGCCGGATGCGGTGAGAGGCTTTCAATGTCGTCGAACCCGACGACGCTGAGATCCCCGGGCACCCGCCACCCATGCGCCCGCGCTTCGTTAATCATTCCAAACGCGAAGATGTCGTGCATGCAAGCAACCGCTGTGGGTGGATCCGGCAGGGAAGAGAGGTGCGCGAAGGCCTGCGCCATGTTGTCTCCCGTACACATAGGATTGATGTAGATGAGCTCCGGAGAAGGCGAGATACCCCGGGCTCTCAACGCCTCGCGGTATCCCTCCTCCCGCTCCTGAACCGGATTCGCCTGCTCATCGTTCGTGACATATGCGATGCGGGTGTGCCCCAGGTCCAGGAGGTGGTCGACTGCGTCGCGCATTCCCGATTGATTATCCACCCCAACGTAGTCGCAGTCCAAGGTGGGCGGAAAGCGGTCGATGAACACCACGGCGATCCCCTTTTCCTCAAGGCGCTGAATAATGGAAAGCGTAGGCGCTTCCACGAGGTGCCAGATGATAACACCGGCAAACCGGGCGCGCTCAGCCCGATCCAGAATGGAGCGTTCGAGCTCAGCCTGATCCTCAAGAGCCGCCACGCCCTCCCCGGCGGGATTGCCTTGAAATACCGATAGGTGGAATGGCGCCGTGATAGCCGTCACATCCTCCACCCAGCGGTGGATCCAGCTATCGAAGACCGTGAGATTGTAGGGAGCGTGCTCCTGCTGGAGCACCGACGCGATGCCGCACAGGATGGCATGGGCGGACGCGTACGTAGGCGCCTGCGGGACCACCGCGGCGATCATGTCCCTCGCGGTCATGACGTCCGCGGCGGCTAACGCCTCTCCCGGATCTCCGTTGGCGTTCCGGAGGCTCGCGCTCACCGCTACGCGCGGCCGGCATCCCGGCTCGCGGGCAATGAGCCCCCGCTCGGCCAGACTGGATAGGGCAGCGCGGATGACAGGACGGCTGACGGAGAGCTCGGCGGCGAGATCCCGCTCGGCCGGAAGCCAGGCTCCAACGCTGTAATAGCCTTCCGCGAGTCGCTCTTCAAGTATTCGCGTTATGCGCGTAATGGCGGGGTACTGCTGCGGAGGTCGTGTCTCCACTTTGCCCTCAGCACGAACGATATCGCAAATGACGCGGGGCGCGTCCGGACCGGCACATCGTGCAGAAGCTCCTCAGGATGGACGCCGGACGAGACGAAAGACACAAGGTGCGCCACAGTTTAACCATTTCCGTAAGCAGATGTCAACCAGGGGTCGCTTGGCGCATTCGTCGTAAGCGCACGGTTGCGCCACAGAGGAATCTATGCCTCTCGGCAGAAAGCGATGCTCACCGATCTTTCGGCCGCGCGGGCAGTGTGCGTGAGTTCCCTGGAGGAGAGGCTTGGAGGGTATGGTCCGATTCGGCGCGGATGAGCGGCGGCGCTGTGCAACTTTGACGCCCGCCTTGGTGGCGGCCGCTCTCCCTGCCGTCCTGGTTGTGGCACCGTACGTTTCCGCGTTGTGGCGAGGCCGAAATGGTGTGCCATCGTGGACGTGGGATCTCGATGTGATGCTGATCCGCGGCGGGCTTACAAAAGCTCCAACTTTTCGGGAAACCCTTTCCTGGTGGTCGGGAACGTGGGTCGGCCAGGTTCCCTTCTACCGGCCATTGACCTCTTACCTATTCTGGATTGAATGGAAGCTGTTCGGTAACCGAGAATGGCTGTACGCGCTCCCGGATGTTGGCGCACATATTGCCGCGACGGTGCTCTTTGCTGCCTTTGTCTTTCTGCTTGGCCGCCGACGTTGTGTTCCGTACCACGCGATGGCGGCCGTAGTCGCCGCGTGGGGATTTAGCGGCTGGCTGCTGGAGTACCGAGGTTCCGTAGCCTCCGCTGTTTTCTATCAGTGGAAGAACCAGCCGGACGCGTTCGCCGCGATTTGCTGCTTTGCAGCCCTCATCAGCTACGTGAGGGCACAGGAAGTATCGCGCGCCCTTCCCGTGGCCGCCATTATCTGGTATCTCGCCGGCTGCGGCTTCAAGGAGATTGCTATACCGTTGCCGGCCGTCTGTGCTTGTCTAGAAGGCACAACACCTTTCCGCGGGACAGACCGTGCGTCACGCGGCAGGCTTGCGGCTATGCTTGCCGCGGCTCTGGCGCTTCTCAGCCTCCGCGCCATGGCCCTGCACAGCATTGGCTACATCTATGGCGCTAACTCAGACTTCGTTCGCCGTACCGTCCAGGAGTTGTTCGGCCCGCTGGGCTCGAGTCTGACGGGGGGTGAGTGGCTTGGGAACGCCGTCGCAATCTGGATTTTTGCAATTGCCACGTTTTGTATCTGCCGGCTTGGAGACCGCGGTATCGGCGACTTCGAGATACCGATGCGCATGCTGGCCGCCGGTGGCACACTCACGCTTGCCGTCATGGGCGCTCTTGGCGCGGCCTTCATGTGGGGACAGGGTGGTATTGAAAGGGCATCGGTGCAATCTCCGCTTGGAGCGGTCGTTGGCCTATTCCGTTGCCTCCAGCCAGTGGCACTCGGAGAGACGATAGCTACACTCAGCCTGCTCGTTTCACTCACCGCCTTGTGGGAACGCCACGCTTGGGCCATACTGTTATCATTTGCGTGGACAACCGTATATCTGGCGCCACTCATGTTCTCGCCCGGCCCTATACATCGCTACTACATCTCACAGGGCGGTTACTATCTGTTGTACGCGTTTGCCGCAGCGGTCATCTGGGAAACGGTGCGCAAGCGCCTCCACGCGTTGCGGCTGCGTACAAGTTAGTCATCGGGGTAAAGGGCGATATCTCTACCTTATTCCCCGGAGTTTTTGCAGTGTGACCGGTCCGTTCCAGTTCTCTGTGGAGGTCTGTCGATGCCTGAGCCGCCTACCAACCAGGTTGGTACCCGCTTGATGTTCGAGAACGAGCGAGTGCGAGTCTGGGACTTTGCGCTCGCACCGGGCGAGAGCCTGGAGCGCCACATCCACCGGCTGGACTACTTCTTCGTAGTGATCTCCGGCGGAACGCTGCGGATCTCCGATCCGGAGGATCCCTCCAGGTACCGGGACGCCGTTTATGAGGACGACCAGGTAACATTCATCCAGGTGCCGCCCGCCGGCAAGATAGACAACCGCCACACCAACATCGGCGACGTTCCGTACCGCAATCTAGTGATCGAGCTCAAGCGTTAGCGCCGGCCGGGCGAGGCGTAGTACTCGTGCGCGCCGATGTCCGGATGGGACTTCCGGCGGTGGCGGTCGATGTCCTCGCGCACTTGCGGCAGCGGGTCCGCGTGGCCGATAGCCTCCACGGCGCGCGGAGTCAACCGGAGGTTACCCTCGTGCGGGGCGACGAGCTCACCGGTAAGGTCCCGCTCCAGGTTGTGCTCGAACCGGATATGGCTCTGTGACTCGACGCGGATCGGCGGGCCGCAGACCAGGTTGTTCGCCACCAGCAGACCGTTGTTATCATGGACAAGGCGGATCAGGCGGCCGAGGCTGCTTTCACGATAGTGCCCTTAACCGCGCGCTGCCAGACGTTGTGCAGCACGCAGTTGTAGATGGTCAGCCGGTGTACGCCGGTCTCCGAGTTCAGCTTGATGCCGTTCCACCGGACATTTTGAACTGTGAGATCCGCGATGGTGACGCCTTCGCACCTCCAGAGCCGCAGCAGTTCCCCGCCGTTGCCGCCATCCAGCACGACGCGGTCGCGCTGGCGCGACGCCCCACGCACCGTCACGCGATCGGCGCGGATGTCCAGCGGCTGCGCTACGTGGTAGATGCCGTCCGCCACCAGGATGGTGTCGCGAGGTAGTTGCGGAGGTTATAGCCGCTGCTCCGGAGGGACTCCGGCGAGCGCCAGAGTGAACCAGAGCATCCAGGATTGCTTCACGATGGACGCATTCGCCGCTCGCAGCCCGCCGTTCCTGCCCGCCGCAGGTATCATTACGACCATCACAGCCACGACCCACGGAGGTACGCCATGAAGATCGAGGCCGGCAGCAAGCTGGTGATGATCGGGGATTCCATCACGGATTGCGGACGCGCTCGGCCTGTTGGAGAGGGATTTGTCGGCGCGCTCGGCGCCGGATACGTGGCTAACGTGGACGCATTGCTGGGCGCCGTCTATCCGGAGCAGGAGATCCGCGTGGTGAACATGGGAGTGAGCGGCAACACGGTCCGCGATCTGGCCGCCCGATGGGAGACCGACGTGCTCAACCTCCAGCCAGACTGGGTGTCCATCATGATCGGGGTCAACGACGTGTGGCGTCACTTTGACCTGCCGTACCAGACCGAGATCCACGTAGGCGCGGACGAGTACCGGCGGACGCTGGACGAGCTGGTGACGCGGACACTCCCAACGGTGCGTGGGATGGTGTTGATGACCCCCTTCTTCATCGAGCCGAAGCGCGAGGACGCCATGCGTGCGCGGATCGACGACTACGGCGCCCTCGTCCAGGAGGTGGCGGAGGCCCACGGCACCGTGTTCGTGAATACGCAGGCGGCCTTTGATCGCGTGTTGAAGCACTACTATGCCGCTACCCTCGCCTGGGACCGCGTTCACCCCAACCACATCGGCCACATGGTGGCCGCGCGCGCCTTCCTGAACGCTATTGGATTCGAATGGAAACGGGGGTAGTATCGGGGCAGCAGGCAGTTTAGGCCACCGCAACAAGCGGACGGTAGGGTAATAGCAAGACTGAAGGGAGGCCAAGATGCGGAGATTCAGTCAGCTTGGATGGGCTGGCGCGCTCGTATGCGCGGGAGCGGTTCTGCTCTATGCACGCTCCGGGGCGGGCCAATACGATCCCAATCTACGGTGTGTGCTGAACCTCGAGAAGCTCACGCTTGGGGTGCTGATGTACGCCCAAGACTACGACGAGAAGCTTCCTCGAATGACCAACCCCATTACCTTCCACGATCTCGTGATGCCTTACATCCGCGATACGAAGGTTTTTATCTGCCCCGCCACGTTCCTGCTCTACACGGACAATTCCAGGCTTAGCGAGAAGCAATTAAGCTCGTTTCCAGACACCTCGGTGATTAAGGTGGCCTGGGACACACGCCCGCACCGTGACCACCTGTTGACTGTCGGCTTTCTGGACGGTCACGTGGAGCGAGGCGGGATACCCATCTATGTGGATCCACAGGGCCAGCTTGACCCAAACGCAGAGTGCGTTCAGTACGTCCGTGCGCTCGATCTGGGCACGATGATGTACGCCCAGGATTACGACGAGCGACTTCCACCCATGAATACCCAGGCACAGTATCAGGCGAGCATCTTCCCGTACGTGAGGGTCACCCGCAAGTTCACCTGTCCCGCCACGCTCCTGAAGTACGCTCCAAACTCGAGCCTGAGCGGGACTTCGTTCATGGACTATCCACTGCCGGCGGCGATTCCGGTGCTGTGGGACCCAAAGCCGCACAGTGATGGAAAGACCACCTACGGTTACCTGGATGGCCACGTACGGCGAGAGTAGTCTCGCCGCCCCGCCGTCACTCTTCGTCCTCCTTCGGCCTCGGCCGGGACTGGACGTAGCGGGTCCAGAGGTCCATCTGGACCCATACCTCCACCAGCGCGCCGGGACGCAGTCCGAAGAAGCCGGACATCAGGTGCGTGGGATTGAGTCGCGGCGTAAGCGCGTCATCGAGCGGCGAGGACGCGATGACGATCGGCGCCGCTACTTCCGGCGGAACCCCCACCCAGTAGCCCACGTTGTGCATCCGCCGCAGGTACCAGGGCAGGGGCCAGTAGTACGGGTCCACGGAGAAGACCTTCACCACTGTATCGGCGCCCTGTGGGGAGACCCGGGCCAGGTCCTGAACGCGGGAGGTAAGGTTGAGAATGTCCGGCGAAGTCTGCGCGTAGACGTACGGGTTGCGGTTGTCCGCGAAGTAGACGAAGCTGGTCCGGTAGGATTGCCAGCCTAGCTGCGCAGAGCCGGCGAGAATCAACAGAGTAAGCAGCGCGCCAAGTGCTCTCGAGTGCGGCGGTCTTGCCGCCGCTTTCTCTTCGTCGCTGCCAGGAAAGCCGCGGGGGCGGGCCCGCCTGAATGAGAGAATAGAAGATCGAAAATCGAAAATCGCCTCCGCTCCTACTCCCGCCAGGAGAATCATTCCTAGCAGGAAGTTGAGGACGCACCAGGGGGTCTTGTACGGAATGGCGCAATATATGGCCGTTACCACGATGGTATAGACCGCGAGGAAGCGAGGCAGTGCCGCGTCCGGACGCCGGACGACGGCCACTCCGCCGACCACAGCCAGGGCCGCGATGAGCAGCTCGCTCCAGACAGGGCCTCGGGCACGGTGGGTCCAGATCAGCAACTGAAAGTAGTAGTACCAGGGGTGGTGATGGATGCTGGCCTCCCCGGCCCGCCGCAGCCAGGGCGAGAACGCCTTCAACACGTCCACTGCGCCGCGCGGGTTGGAGAGGAGTCCTGTGAGGATCAGCGTCGCCAGCGCGAGCGCGACGAAGACGGCCAAGACGGCGCGCGGCACCGAAACCCGCCCGCGGCACACAGCAAGCCAGGCAAATCCCGCCGCAAGGAAAGTCAGAACGGCGGTCTCCTTCGTGGCGGCCATCAGCCCGGCAGCGGCTCCGGCACCCAGGAGCCAGCCGAGCTTCCCGGAGCGCCGGTACCGCCAGCCGCAGGCCAGAGCGGCGAGCGTAAAGAGGACCAGCAGCGTCTCCTGGATGTAGTACCGGCTATAGAAGACGAAGGCAGGAGAGATGGCGGCGAGGAGGGCAGCCCAGAGCGTCGCGCGGCGGCCCAGCCCATCCGCTAGGAGCGCCAGCAAGGGCACCATTGCCGCGCCGGCGAGCGCGGTGGCCAGCCGGTAGTCCGCCTCCTGCGTGTCCTCAAACCTGCGGTGACCGCTCAGCCATACGGTGGGGAGCGCGGCATAGTAGAGCGTGGGGCCGTGGAACTCGTTAGGGTCGTAGCGGTAGACGCCGTGCTCCCACAGGTCGCGGAATTTGAAGGCGTGGACGGCCTCATCGGCGTGCATGGGCCGGTTGCCGAGGCTTGGCAGCCGGAAGGCCAGCGCCGCGGCCGTGAGGAGCGCGATAGCAGCAGCGATGGCGTAACGGCGGACGGATTGGGCTGTGCTGGAATGGTGGAGTAAACGAGTGCTGGAGTGTTGGGCTCCGGAATCCGGATCCATTACTCCACGACTCCAGCACTTCAATACTCCGCTCCAGGCACGCTCATCCGTCCCCGCTCACAGTCCCCACACCTCCACTTCGGTATACCGGTTCATGCGGTCGCTCGTATTGCCCAT
>CAYNFH010000185.1:0-1833 GCA_964396385.1 uncultured Chthonomonadaceae bacterium
GCCTCTCGGGCGAGCCTCCGCCGCCCGGTTGTAGCAGTGCGAGTGTGCGTTGCGGACGTGCCGGGCGTCGCCTCACCCTGCCGGGGCCGGCGGGAGCCGAGAAGGCGCAGGCTCCCGATTCGGAACCGGCCCACACCACGCCCCTCCCGCAGGCTTCCGGAGGTTCGTGCCCGGTGCCGCAACGGGCATGGTTATTCCAGTGGCATCCGGCTGTCTATGAAATCTGTAGCGCGATATGCGGGGCAGCAGCCGTCCTACATGAATCTTCTAAGAATCTTCCATGAGCCTGCCAGGCTGCATTCCGGCAGCAATGCCAAACGCGGGGCAGCAGCCGGCCCGCGGGAACTGTCCCGAAGGGACGGTCGCGGTTCCGGCAATGCCTGCGAAGCCCGCGCAGCGGCTCGTTATGAGGGGAGGCTGAGGGGGCGAATGAAGCCCCCTTAGCGGGAGCACGAGGGCAGAGCCCTCGTGAAAGGGCCGCAGGAGCACGAGGGCAGAGCCCTCGGAATCTGCACCCTTTCTGCGCTTATTGCGCTTACTGCGCAAAACCGCAATCCTGCCCTGTCTGAACTTGAAACCGGGGGTTCGCCCCCTTATTGCGCTTTCTGCGCTTTCTGCACAGCCTCTACCCATTACCCCGCAGCCGGCGGCCACGACCCGTTGGAGAGGCAGATCCGAATTTGGCGCCGCCACGCCAATATACAATTTGAGACAATGTCTCACTCCCACTCATCCTCTCCCGCAGCGTGGGAGAGGCGGAAGGGGCTGAGGGCTTCCAGGGCGCACGGAGTCCCGGTCAACCGGGGAACAGGGGCGAATCTGGCGCGGCCGCGCCAATTTGAGACACTGTCTCAGACTACGGTAGCCGACCAGCAGGGGCAAGCTCTGAAGATGGGCTCGGACTCTGAGGCCCGACCAACCGCCTAGCAATGGAAGCAAATCCCTACAATGCGAGTGAATTCGCTCACATTGTCCCTGGAAGCCAGTATAGCAATACTGGTTGGCAGGCACGCCCGCTCAAGAGGGCCGTGGCCACGGTAATTTGAGACAATGTCTCAGATTCCCACACCTGGCAAGCAGGGTCAGCCACGGAGGAGCAACCTGGCCATACGGTACCGCCTTTCCAAGTTCGCGCGCCCGGCGCGGCGTCAGCCCGCACATCCTGATCGTGCGGCCCGCCAGGATCCATGCAGCCGCGCGGCGCGGCTGCGTTCCGGGGCATGCGGGATGCGGCGCGCTACCGCTTCCCGAGCCGGACGAGGCTCGGGCGCGCGCCGGGGGAGGGCCGGCGAGCCAATGGCTGATGTAGGATGGCTGAACGCGGATGTACTCCGGAATCTGGGCTACATCAGCCATCACCCATCAGAAATCAGCCATCGGTTCGGAGGCTCGCCCGAGAGGCAGGTGAATGCGCCGATCAGGCGCAGAGGGCCGGGCCCTGGGCCACACAGGGCAGCACGGAATCTGCGCTCCTTCGTGTAATAGCAGCCGCCGCGCCAATTTGACACGTGCGTGTCAAATTGGGACAATGTCTCACTCCCACCGCCAGGGGAACGCCGGCGGGCCGGAGTGGCCAACCCTTGCCGCGCTTGCCTCGCTCCAATTTGGCGCCGCCGTAGCGATTTGACACGCGCGCGCCAGATTGGATCTGCGGCCGAGCGTCCGGCAGAACGGTCTACATCAGCGGGGCGACTTCCGTCCCCGGCGGCAAAGCGTGACGAGATCCTTCCACGAGCCTACTCCATAGATGGAACCGCAGACTCGGCGGCGAGGCCGAGTACGCTCCATCCCGCTCTCTCCCAACTCTCTGGCTCGCTCTTGCTGAAAAGGAGG
>CAYNFH010000185.1:1843-13140 GCA_964396385.1 uncultured Chthonomonadaceae bacterium
TGCAGTCCCCGCTATCTGAGACTCACCCTACCCGTCGCCGTCGTCCTTGCGCTCGCGGGCCTCGCCGCCCGCCCGGCCGCCGCACAGCAGACCGTAACCGTCCACATCACCAATTTCGACTTCACAGACGGCTCAGGCAATCACTTCGACCCCGTGGTCTTCGTGGGAGACACCGTCGAGTGGGTCTGGGATGCCGGAATCCACAGCAGTACCTCGGCCGCCGGCCAGGACGAGAGCTGGGACTCGGGCAACCAATCGGCGCCCGGTGGCCTGTTCGACTACACATTCTCCGTCCCCGGGACCTACGCGTACTATTGCGACATACACGGCGTCGATAACGGAGACGGCACCGTCAGCGGGATGTCCGGAATGGTCACCGTCATGGATTCGTCCAGCCGGCCGGAACTTGCCCTTATGCGGGCGCTCTCCATGGCCAGCATCGCGCTGCCCATCCCACGCCTGGACCTGAGCGACTTCGTCCCAGGCTCCCGCCGCCCGGCCAGCACGGTCCCCTGCTGCGCCGGCGGGCATGATCCCTCGAAGCGCGCCCTCCCGCGGAAGTAGCATCCCGTAGCGCCAGACTGTTGCCGATTCAAACTGTGGCCGCCGGACGTGGGTGTCCGGCGGCCACAGTTTGGACGGAAGCCCCTGTGTATTTGAACTCCGGTTCTACTCCTCTCCCGTTTCCCTCGGCTGCGCTCGGGACAGGCTTGGGATAGACGTCTTGGTCATCCTGGATGGCTAACATAAACCCGCCTCATCGCAGTTGCCGTGGCTTCAGCCCCGGCGCCAATGTGGCGCCGTCGCGCCAAATTGAGACAATGTCTCAGATTACCGTCCCACCCAAGCTAAGCCAGCTACTGCGGACCAACCAGCCCATACAGTACCGCCTTTCCGAGCTCGCGCGCCCGGCGCAGCGTCAGCCCGCACAGCTCTATTGTGCGGGACTGACGGGCGTCCGGGCGGAAGTCGCAGGTGAGGCACGAACAAAGTAGAGCGGGGAGGGAGGGGTAGAAGGGGCGGGAGGGGCGGCGAGCCCCTCCCGCCCCTTCACAATGTCACGAAACGACACCGAGCTCGATAATCAGACCAGGATGTCACTCCGCCGATCTACGAGTTTCAGCACGTCCAGCGGCGCCTCCACGTTGGCGATGCCCTGGAACGTGTGGATGATGTCCCGCTGCACCGCGGCCGCAACGCGGACCGTGGGAGCCGCTCTCTTGCGCGCCTTGGCTGATTGGGCCTGCGCGACCGCACATCGGATTCCTACTCGGACGTGCGGAGGAGGCGCTCGGATTCCGGGGCGGTAGAGGGGCGGAGGGGACGGAGCAGCCGCTCCGGCGGCTCGGAACCGGCGGAGGCGCGCAGCAGCACCTGGCTGTCGCGGTTGTGCTGCGCGCACTCCAGCAGATAGGGCAGACACTCTTCGGCGGCCTGCTTCACCTGGCGCTCGCGCAGCGTAGGAGGCTCGCTATGGGCCAGCGCTTCCACATACGGCACGGCATCCGTGTCGCCGATCTGCTCCAGCGCCTTGAGAATGGCCAGCAGGAATTCGGGATTTGCGCGCGCCTCGGAGAGCCGCAGTCGCTGATAGAGGAAGGCGCGCTGGCGGACGTCCAGCAGGCGCGCGTCGCCGGCCTGCATTTGCGGCAGCAAGCGGATTAGGCCTGCCCGGGCCATGCGTGCCATCCGGGCATCCGGCCACGCCTGTATCTCCGCCAGTTGCCCAATGGCCCGCACATCCTCCATCCGGGCGAGGCGGTCCGCCAGCCGCTGCTGGTCCCGCGTGAGAGTAAAGCGGTAGAGCTGCGTGGTGGCCATCGCGAGGACCGAACACAGGACTCCGAGCGGCCAGAGCCGCTGCTGGAACGCGTTGGCCGCCTGGAACGCAAGGTACGGTACGATGATGACGTAGGAAGCCAGCAGGAACCCGAGCCGCATGGTCGGCTGCCTGCGCTGGCGGCCCTCCTCCGCCTCCAGCCACTGGCGCGCTTCCGGGTTTAACGTCGAGCTCGCGACCACGGTCGCCTGCCGCGCGGTCTCCGAGGCAGCCTCGGGAGTGATCGCGGCCGCCGCCTCCAGCTCCGGCAGGCAAGCGCGGGCGACGCGCCGCACGCGCCGCAGCGCACCGGTCGGCACTCGCATGCGCGCCAGCGACTCCATACCGCGCAGCGCCTCCACGTGCCGAAGACGGCGTGCCGCCTGGAGCAGCGCGAGCACGAAGTCCGGGTAGCAGGCCGCCTCCGTCCAGGTGAGGTGGTCGTACAGCGCCGCCATCTGGAGCGGGGGGAGCCGTGCCGCGTCCTCCTTGGAGATCGACGGTAGCAGGGCGGTAAGCCGCATCCGGGCGAACAGCCTCACGCTCGTATCGGGCCACTCCAGCGCCTCTACCAACGCGCCCAGCCACGCGCCGTCCAGTTCGGGCGTGAGCAGAACGGCGCGGCCGGCCGCTAGCTCCGCGCTCTGTCGCGCCAGCTTGCGCGTGGTGAGAAGCGCGGCCAGGCTGAGCCAGAACCAGCTCCAGCCATCGCCGCCCGTGCCGACCAGGAGGGTGAAGAAGGTAGGCAGAAGCAGCAGCGGCCAGAGCGAAGTCAGGCAGCCGGGCCGGCCCAGCTCGCGCTCGGCCAAAAGCCGGACCACGGCCTCCCCGCCAGGCGCGCGCAAGCCCGGCCCGCTAAGCTCCGGGCCGGGCTCGCTCTCCTGGTTACTCTCCAGGTGGCGCTGCACTTGCCTTGGCTCGCTCACTCTGTCCTTCCGGCGGTTTTGGAAGGGTCGGTACGTTTATGCCCGCCACAATGTCCCCCTTACTGTCCGCGTCCGGCCGGGACGGGTGCGTCTTCTCCCCTCGCGCCACCTTCTCTATCGGCTGACCGCCGTCGTCAATCGCATCCGGCCCCACGCTATACAGCAGGTACGAGCTGGTCGTCCGCCGGTACTTCATGGGCCGGCCGGCCCCAAACGGGTCCGCCGGGACCTGTGGGAGGTAGCGAGGCACAATCTCGCCGATCCCGTCCGGATACCGACCGTGCTCCAGGCGATAGGCCCTCAACGCGAGGGCGGTCTCCAGCAGCGTGTTCTGTGCCCTATCCGAGCAGTCCGTCAGCCGGAGCCCGGAATACGTGGGATCCATAAACCGGTTCAGAGGGTCGCTCGGCAAATCCGCTTCAGACATATCTGGCTGCGGGCCCGTCCACGGCTGGCTCACCTGGGCTATCTGCTTGTCGGTGAATTGGAGATAATTGTCGACCATCTGGCGCTTGCTGTACTTCAGCGACCGCAGGTAGATAAGCCAGTTCGTGGCATTGGATCCGCTGGAGAAAGCGCTCATGTCGCGGCGAAATCCCGGCTTCTGCATCATGTCCAGGATGACGGCGAGCTCGGACTGCTGGTCTACTCTCAAGGTGAAGGCGAGATCGGGCTCCTGACCGCTTATCTCCACCAGACGGCGCGCCGCCCTGCGAGCCTCTGCCGCGCTGAGGTGCTCCACGGCCAGCCAGAGGCCAGACCTGCCAATATCCTCGCAGGCAATCCCCACCAGCTTGCCTATCAATACGCTCTGGCTTTGTATGCGGACCCCCAGCTCCACCGCGTCCAGGCTGCTCGCGGCGCTTGCGCGCCAGTCGCCGCGCGCGGCCTCGGTCTGCGCCTCCAGGTTCAGCAGTCGCGCAAGTGCCCGATGGTTTGAAAACCAGGGCATCACGTCGCTGCCTTTCCGGAGTGGGGGAGCCAGGTAGGGGAGCGCCAGACCTTCCCGCACGGCCTCCAGGGCCGGCCGGTTGGCGCGGACCACCGCCTCCTTCTCCGCGAGGGTGTAGACGTGCTTGTCCGCGCCTACAAACCGCGGCTCTCCGGAGGGACCGCTCTGCGGCCAGGCTATCCACTGCTTGCCCGGCTGGGCAACCATCTGAGGGTTCCCAATACCGGCCTGCGCGAAGTCCATTTCGAGGGTGTTGGGGATGAGCGCGTATGCCCGCTCGAAGGAGGTGAACGCATTGGAGCCGGACAGGGTGGGGGTCTGGACCTGGATGCCCGGATCGATATCGATCCAGTGCATCCATCCGCCGGCCATTCCTATGGCGCCCACAAGGGCAATTGCTGCGGGCCGCCGTGCGCGCCGCACCATCTCGTGCCGGCGAGCGCGCCGGGGGTCCGGAATGGAGTGCGGCAGTCCCAGCGCGCGGAGCGTCCGGCCCAGCCCTTCGGACTGCGAATTCTGCGCCTTGAGACAGGTCAGCGTAAAGCCCACCGCCGCATCCATGCGGGAGGCCCTCCGGCATTCCGGGCACAGCGCCCGGTGCCACAGTGGCGCCGCTCCTGCCGTTTTGAATAGCCGCCGACAGTGGGTTGAAGGTTGAAGGTTGAAGGTTGAAGGTTGATCGTCCATCGACGTTGACTCAGTGCGGCCACCTACCCGCTCAATCGAAAATCGAAAATTGAAAATAGAAAATCACAGCGCTCTACACTCCACGCTGGTCGCTTCCCCGTACGCCGGGGCCAGCAGCTCCCGAAGCCGGGCGCGCGCCGTGAAAAGCCGGGACTTCACCGTGCCCGCCGGCACGTCCAGCACCACCGCGATCTCCGCCACAGACAGCTCCCGCTCATAGTGGAGGAGGAATGTCTCCCGCAGATCATCCGACAACTGCGCCAGGGCGCGCGAGACCACCACCGTATGCAGGCTGAGCGCCGCGCGCGTGTCCGGGATGCGCGCCGCCTCCTCCAGCGCCGCGAACTCCCGCCGGTCACGCCGCCAGTGCGTATACTCGTGGTAGGCAATGCGGCAGAGCCAGGTAGAGAGCTTCGCCTCCCCACGGTAGCTCTCCAGCGCCTGCCAGGCCCTGGTAAACGCCTGCTGGGTCAGGTCCTCCGCGGCTTCGCGGTGGCCGGTCAGGCTGCGCAGCAGGCTGTAGACGCGGTCGTAGTTCTGGGTTACCAGCCGCTCGCCCGCGGCCCGGTCTCCCTCAAGGATCCGCTCTGCCCACGCCCTATCGCGCATGTCTCCGTCTTTCGCGCCAAAGAACCAACAGTATGCTCAAGTATGGTTGGCGCTCTTCCAGGAGTCTAGAGCCGCCGGCCCGGCGGTAGGTTCACAGCGGTAGTGAGAAGTGGGGTCTGGAAAGGAGCTTTCGTACCTGGAGATCCCCCTGCAGGAAGGGTACGGGATTCCTGAGTCACCGGATGCTGAACAGCATCCCGTCGTCGGTAGGTCCGCCCTGCGCCGTGGCTCCGTAGATCGTTCCGCTGCCGTCTACCACCACGCCGCCGTAAGGGTGCGCTCCCGTTGAGGCATTGAAGGTCTGAAGGATAGTGAACCCGCGCGAAGTGTCCAGCTTCCAGGCCGTGCCGACGCCGGAAGAGTGGCCGCCGTCGGAGTTGGTGCCGTAGAAGCTGCCGTCCGGCCCCAGCGAGAGATCGCCCTGCGGGTAGCCCCCGTCCGTGACGTAGTTGAATGCGCGGACAACGCCGGCCGTCCCGGAGGCCGTATCTACGGAAACCAGGGAGCCGTACCCATTCGCGCCAGACTTGCAGACCGCATACAGTGCCGAGCCGACTAATATGGGGGAGCCATAAGGATTGGAGCCCTCTGCCGAAGTGAGGCTGTGGAGTAGCGCGTAACCGGTGCCGTCGGTGTTCAGCTTGAAGAATGCGCCGCAGCCGTTGGCGCCGCGGGAGGATGCGGCACCGTACAGGGTCCCGGAAGCATCCTGCACCAATCCGGCATATGGACTGGCACCATCGTTGCCGATGGCCGGATCGAAGTCGTGCAGGTCGGTAAAGCCGGACCCATTCATAGTCAAAGTGAAGACCGTGCCAAATCCGGCGGCGCCGCCACTCACCGTGGTGCCGTAGAGGCTGCCGTCCGCCCCCACGAGAAGCCTCCCGTTCGGACTCGAGCCGTCGGAACCGCTGAAACTGTACAGCACGGTGAGGTTGCCGGAGCCGTCCATCATCCAGACGGTGCCGGCGCCGTACTGGCCGCCGGTCGCGCACGTGCCGTAGAAGTTCCCATCCGGTCCCTGGATGACACCTGTCGGGTTCTGACCCTCCTGCGCGTACTGGCTAAAGACGTGCAGGATCTGGTACCCGCCGGTGGGGCTTGTCTGGTAGAAGACCCCCTGGTTCAGAATGCCGCCGCTAAACGTGACTCCATAGAGGTTCCCATCTGCCCCGAGCACCGGGCTGCACTGCGAGTTGGCCCCATCCTCATAAACGCCGAGCGAATGAAGCAGCGTGGTGCTGCCCTGCCTGGTCGCGGGATCGATGGCGACGCTGTAGAGGGAGCCATTCCCCATTCCGGTGTACTGGACCCCAAGCCCGCCGTCCATGCTGACTCCGTAAAGGTTCCCATCGGCCGCCGGGATGGGCGGGCAACGCGCCTCGTAAGTGTCCGTCCCGGTGTAGCTGACCAGGACAGAGCAGTTCAGAGATGTATCGAGCATATAGGCGGTGCCGTAACCGTTCGCCCCGCCTTGCCAGGTGGTGCCGTACAGGTTACCGCTGCCGTCACTGCTCAGCGCGCTCAAGGGATTTGCGCCGGTAGTTCCATTGAAGTTGTAGACGATGGAGAAGGCGTTGCCGGCGGACGGATCGATGCTGTAGATGATGCCGTCGCTGCCATTATCGTTCAGCCCTCCGAACTGGGTCGTGCCGTAGAGCTTGCCACCCAGGCCTCTTGTCAGCCCGGTCTGCGGATTATAGCCGTCCATCGGCGCTGCGCTGAAGGAGTGAGCCACGCCAAAGCCCGAGCCGTCCTTACGGAGGTAATAGACGGTGCCGAGGTTGTTCGCCCCTCCGTACTCTGCCGTGCCGTAGAGCTTTCCGTCGCTCCCTTCGATGACGCCCGCCATGGGGCCGGCGCCGTCCGGGCCGGTAAAGCTGTGCAGCACCGTCAAGCTGCTCCCGTTGAGAGCCATCTTCCAGACAACCCCATAATCGGAGGTGCCGCCGTACCGGGTGGCGCCATACAGATAGCCGTCGCTCGCTTGGATCACGCTGTCGGATTCGGGAAAGGCGCCGTCGGCCGCTACGTCGTTGAAGTCGTGGATCTTGGTCACGGTCACCGGAGCGGTCGAGAGATCTATCGAGAAGACCGTCCCGTAGCCATACCGACCTCCCGTCTCGCAGGTGCCGTAAAGCTTGCCGTCCGCCGCCAGGATAAGGCCGGATCGGGGGCCCGACCCGGTGCCTGCGCTGCCACTCCCCGTGAAGTTGTAGACAATGATGAGAGTGTTCGTAGCCGGATCTTCCCGGAAGATGGCGCCATTGCCTGAGTAAGCGGTCGTGGCACTCGCGGTTCCGTAAAGGAAGCCGTCCGGGGCCTGTAACAGCCGGCCGAACGGGTGGCTGGCCTTCGCGCTCCGGTTGCTGAACGCGTGCACGACGATGGTCGACGCGCGGACCGGGGCGGCGGCGAGCAGCAGAAGAGGCAGCGTGTAAAGGATGCGCGCCGCGGTTGGTCGGAGAACTTCGACGGTGGACATGGGTTCTGCTCTCCCTTCTGAGGGTGGGGCGGCGCGCGGAGGCCGAGCTCAGGGGGGCACGGCGCTCCCCGCTGAGGGGGACTACAGCGCGAGAATACGACCGGATAGTTGCTGCAAATCACACCTTCGCCCCCAATGCGGCGGACTCCTGCTGGCCGTAAGGCCCGTAAGACTGGTTATGGAGCGCTCGGGCGTTGTTGTTGGGGCGACTGTCGTGCTCACGACGCGCCGCTAACCCCTGGCGAGCCCCTGCGTGGCCGCGCACCGGTACGGGCTCCGGTGTCACGGGATGCTGAACAGCGTCCCGCCCCCGTTCGGCCCATCCTGGGACGTGGTACCATAGACGGTCCCGCCACCATCGACCACCACCCCGCCTATGGGATGCGTACCCGTCGCAGCGGTGAACGTCTGGAGCAGCGTGAACGCCCCGCCCGTGCTGCACTTCCATACTGTGCCGTTGCCGGAGGGGCGGTCGCCGTTGAAGCAGGTGCCGTAAAGCAACCCATCTCCCCCGAGGAACAGGTCGCACTGGGGATTCGCCCCGCCGGTCGTATCCGTGAAGGCATGAATCATGCTGGTCGTCCCGGAAGAGCTATCTACCGCGAGGAGCGACCCGTTACCGCTCGCGCCGCTGGGGCAGACTGCATAGATTGAGGGGCCGGCCAAGACCGGCGTGCCCTGGGGGTTAGCGCCCTCCGCGAGAGTGAGGCTGTGTAGCACGGAGTAGCCGGTGCCGTCGGTGTTCAGCTTGAAGAAGGCGCCGCGCGCGTTCGCCCCGCCATAACCTGTAACTCCGTACAAGACTCCCGCCGCATCCTGCACCAGTCCCGCGGAGGGGTAATATCCGTCGTTCCCGAAGTTCGGGCTGAAGTCGTGCAAATCTCGAAAGCCGGTGCCGTCCGTGCCCACGGTGAACACCGTGCCTTCTCCCGTAGCGCCGCCGTACAAGGTCGTGCCGTACAGGTTGCCGTCCTGGCCGAAGAGGAGCCGGCCTAGCGGCTGATCACCATCGGCGCCTCGGAAATGATGCAGGACCGTGAGGTTCCCGGAGCTATCCATCATCCAAACTGTGCCTCGGTTATATCGGCCGCCGTACTGGCATGTCCCGTAGAAGCTCCCATCCGGCCCCTGAATGGCACTGGTTGGGTTTTGGCCCTCCTGTCCGTACTGGCTGAAGGTGTGCAGGATCCGATAGCCGCCAGAGGGAGCCACCTGATAAAGGATGCCTTGATTGAGGGCGCCGCCGTAGTAATCTACGCCGTAGACGCTACCGTCAGCACCTAGAACAGGACTGTTCGGGGATTGATATCCATCCTCGTACACGCCGAAAGAGTGAAGCAGACTACTGCTACCCTGGCCGCTGGAAGGATCGATGGCTACGCTGTACAGGGATCCGTCCGCGCTTCCGTCCGTGTACTGAACCCCGAGGCCGCCAACATTGCTTGTCCCATAGAGGTTGCCGTCGGAGGCGAGGATGGGCGGGGAGTAGGGTTGGTATGCGTCTGCCCCGCTGAAGTTCGTGATAACGGTGTAGTTCAGGGAAGTGTCAACCACAAAAGCCGTGCCATAACCGGTGGCGCCGCCAGCTAGGGTCGTGCCATACAGGTTGCCGCCACCATCTGTGCTGAGACCGCTCAGCGGATAAGCGCCGGTCGCACCGTCGAAATTGTAGACAATTGAGAAGGCGTTGCCAGCGGACGGGTCGATACAGTAGAGGATGCCCAGGTCGTATAATCCGCCCCTATCCGCCGCACCATATAGCTT
Organism: uncultured Chthonomonadaceae bacterium; assembly: GCA_964396385.1. GTDB lineage: Bacteria > Armatimonadota > Chthonomonadetes > Chthonomonadales > CAJBBX01 > CAYNFH01. The sequence goes on from CAYNFH010000185.1 coordinate 11,086, forward strand.
GCCATCGGCTCTCTTGATCAGAGCCGATTGCGGTTCGCGCCCATCGGTCTCGGTGTCATTGAAGGAATGGGCGAGGCCGAAGCCAGTTCCGTCCTTGTTCACAAGGTAGACGGTGCCCCGGTTGTTCGTCCCACCTTCATTTGTTGTGCCATAAAGTTTGCCGTCGTTGCCTTCCATTACGCCGACTGCGGGATAGGTGCCATCCGACGCGGAAGCGGTACGGAAGTTGTGTAGGATCGTGAAACCGCTTCCGTTGAGAGCCATCTTCCAGACAGTGCCGGCGCCGAAGGCTCCGCCTTGATACGTCGTACCGTAAAGATTCTCGTCGCTTCCTTGGATTACGCTATCGTAGACCGGTGCGCCGCCGTTGTCGGCTGCGTCGTTGAAGTCGTGAATCTTGGTGACCGTAACCGGGTTGGCGGAGAGATTCACCGAGAAGGCCGTTCCGTATCCGTACTGACCTCGACTGTTCGTCGTGCCATACAGGTTGCCGTCGGCAGCCAGGATGAGGCCGCAGAGGGGAGAAGATCCGGTGCCGCCAGTGCCGGAGCCTGTGAAACTGTAGACTGTGGTGAGAGTGTCGGTTGCCGGATCCTCCCGGAAGACTGTTCCATTACCGTAGGCTCCGCCCGAGCTGCAGGTTCCGTAGAGGAAGCCGTCCGGCGCCTGAATAAGCCGCCCGACCGGATTGGACCCAGGAGTTATCTGGTTGCTGAAGGCATGCACGATGGTGGGGGACTGAATAGACTGAGCGCGGGCCGTGATGGGGCTGAGCAGAAACAGACAAGACAGCGCAATGAGAATGCGCGCAGTCCGCAGGTGGTACACGGCTGGAGACAGCATGGATATCAGCTCTCCTTTCTGAGGACGGGAGGCGTACCGGCCGCTGGCGAGAGGCGCGGGCCGGGAGGGCGGTGTAGAAATGCGGCGCCAACTGCTCGTCGCGCAAGGGCGTACCGGGTGCATTCGCTAGCGGGTGCGGACGGTTCGCGCGCGGAGGCAGCGGTCAATGGGGCACGACCTTCCCTGGTGGGCGTGGTCTCCTCCCGAAATACTGCTGGCTTGTATCGCAAAGCGAACCTTCGTCGGCCGCGGTGGGGATTCCTACCGGCCGCGCGACCTTTCAACCGTGGGCACGAGCACACACGGAATTAATTAACTCAGGCTCGGGCAGCAACCGGTGCCCCATCCAAGGAGGGCCGGACCACCATGATCGAAAAGTACGAGCTGGAAGGCACCTGGGAGGAGATCCGCGCGCATGATGCCGAGCTGGCCGGCAAGCGGGTCAAGCTCACCGTGCTGGAGCCGGAGCGACCCGGCAGCCCAAAGGAACGAGCGGCTTTCCGGCCCGCTAAGGGCTCGCTCCAGGAGTATCTGCGGCAGTCTCACGGCTGGGCCGGCGACGATTTCGAGGAGTGTCTCCAGTTGGTGTACGCCACCCGCTCAAAGGCGGAGTTCTGACGGTGTTTCTGCTTGGCACCAACCACGCGACTCGCGCGCCCGGCAGTAGGTTCATCGGCAGCAGGGGAATACCCTGTTCCGGCGGGTCCGCGCGCATCCGGCATGGGCAGGAAGCAGCGGGAAGGCGGAGAAAGTGGCAAGCAGTTACCTGTTTCAGCCTTAGATGTTGCGCGGGAGAATTGAGATGAGCGTCACGAAACTGCGCAAGCTGGTCCGAACTTCAGGACCGTTCGGCCTCCTCCTCGGCGCATGCTACATCCTCGTCCGGAGCTTCAGGTCTCGCAGACCGCTGCGGGTAGCCCTCATAGCTGCCTTCGCCGCCATGCTCCTCGGTGGATGGCTCGCCGTGCGCCGGACCGCGCGCGACTCGGCGCCGGCCTCCGGCGAGGCCGCTCCGCGTTACCGAATCGTCGACCTGGGTACGGCCGCCAAGGGCGTTGTGGCCGCGGGCATGAACTCCGCCGGCGACGTCGCAGGCGTTGTATGGCTCAGCGATAAGGTCTGGCACGCCGCGCTCTGGCTAGGTCGCAAGATGCTGGTTCTGGGCACGCTGGGAGGCTCGCGCAGCGCGGCGTCGGCGATTAACGACGCCGG
>CAYNFH010000186.1:0-13097 GCA_964396385.1 uncultured Chthonomonadaceae bacterium
GTGCGCAAGCCGCTCGGCCTCTGGATCGCCGATTACACGCCGCCCACGGACCACATGATGCTGGAGCCCATTGGCTACATCGGGTACTTCTCCCACCGGTACGTGCTGGACGTGGTGGGCCTGGTCTCGCCGCAGGTCCTTCCGTACTATCGCCAGTCCGGCGACCCTCTGCTGAGGCTGGTAGACGCCTTTCGTCCGGAGCTCCTGGTGCTCAGGGTAGGGGAGGCGCAGCGCCTGGGCCTGACTCCGGGGGCTCGCCGCGCAGTCCAGGAGCCCTACACGCTTGTCAAAGCCTTCCCCGAGCCTGGACCGCCCGTCCTGCTTCTCTACCGCGTACGCCGCTGAGCTTCGCACGCAGATGGGCGGGATACACGCGCTGTGCACCCCGCCCCTCCGAGTCAGTTGGCCGCCGGCCGATGTCTGCCAACCAGGTCTCCTATTTACGGTTATTCGCGTTCATGTACAGCTAATCGGCTTTCGCGCTCCTCAATCCAGCTCGTACGTCACCACGCGCTCTGCCGTCTCGCGGCCGCGCCGGCCCTTCCACACGATACGCACGATATCCCCGGACTTGAGCCCTTCGATGGCCTTGTGAAACGCTTCCACTGTGGGAGTGGGGACTCCATTCACCTTCAGCACGATGTCGCCCACCGTCAGCTCCGTCTCGGACACCGGGCTCGTCGTATCGATGGACTTGACGAAGATGCCGGTGGCCTTCTCGTCCAGGTTGAATTGTTTTATCGCCTCCGGCGTGATCGGCTTTACGTCGATTCCGAGGCCCGTGCTGGCTGCGGCCTTGGCCGGTCTCTCGTCCATGCCCACGGCCGGCGCTTCGGCGATGGTGACCTTTACGTGCTTCTCGACGCCATCCCGCACCAGGACCACTTCAACGGTCTTCCCCGGCACGATGCGGCTCACGATGGTCCGGAGCTCCTGCTCGTTCCGCACCGGCTGGCCGTCGATGTCGGTAATGACGTCGTCCGCGTGGATGCCAGCCTTGCCCGCCGGGCTGTCCTTGTCGGGCTCGTTCTGCACCTGGGCGCCGCTGCTCACCCTATAGGCGGTAGCGAGCTTGGGTGTGAGGGTGGCGGGCATCACGCCCAGGTAGCCGTACGTAACGTGTCCGGAATCCTCAAGTTGCGGAACCACGTACTTCGCCACCTCGATGGGGATGGCGAAGCCGATGCCCACGCTGCCCCCCGTATCAGTTTCGATGGCAGTGTTGATCCCGATCACCTCGCCGTCCACGTTCACCAGCGGCCCTCCGGAGTTGCCGGGATTGATCGCCGCGTCGGTCTGGATCAGATTGGGGTAAATCCGGAGGTCGCTCCCACCGGGGATCTCCTGGTGCCGGTACAGCGAGCTGATGACGCCAACAGAAAAAGAGCCTTCATAGCGGTAGGGGCTCCCGATGGCAATGGCCCACTGGCCTATCTTCAGCTTCTGTGAATCGCCCAGGTGTGCGGCGTGCAGGTCGCTCGCGTTGATCTTCACCAGGGCTAAATCGCTGCGGAAATCCCGTCTCACCGTGCCGTCAAACTCGCGGCCGTCGTGCAGCTTCACCACCACCCTGTCCGCGCCCATCACCACGTGGTCGTTGGTGAGGATCCAGCCGGAGGGGTCGATGATAACGCCGGAGCCCGTCCCTTCGGAGCGGAAGGCGCGCACGCGCGGGTGGCCGAACGGGAGCCCCTGGAAGAGGTCGTCATCCTTGTCCGGCTTATCGGGCGCGGCGGCCGTGGCCCGCGGGTGGACCGTCTTCCGCGCCGTGATGGTCACCACCGTGGGCTCCAGCTCCTCCGCGATGGAGGTGAATGCGTCCTGCAGCGCAAACAGCGCTGCCCGGTTTGGCTTCGTCTCCTGGGCGCGCGCCGCGGACGGCGCCAGTCCCGCCAGAGCCAGCACCACGCACACCAGAAACCTCATCGCTACCCGGACCTCTGGGCGCTCCGCCGCAACCGTCCCCACCATATCTGCCACTGTCCTTCCAAGAGAGGGTGAGAGGTGAGTAGTGAGGCCGGATCCTGCATCTCACCCATCACGCATCACTCATCACCCACGACTGTTAACGCCCGGTATGTTCTACCGCGCCGGCCTGCTATCCTACGGCCGCCCATACATTAGACGATAATTCTACGTCGAAGTCTCAGCCGCAGTGCCAGGGGAAGGTGACAGGTTACAGGGGACAGGTGCCAGGGGAAAGGCGAGGAGAGTACATCCTTGCGTTACGGCGTACTCACCCGTTTTCCCTTGTAAGCTGTTCCCTGTCCCCTGTCACCTAACCTGGTACTGCCGTATCTGCTGGCCCACAAAGGCTGCATTGGCGCGCATCCGGCCGGCGATGCGCGACCATGAGTAGCCGTCCTGGTAGAGGTTGAGCAGCGCCTCAAAGCGGCGGCCCGTGCGCCGGGCCAGCTCCAGCAGCGCCGCCAGGCTATCCACACATAGGCCTCGGTTGCGCAGCGCCACCAGAGTAGCCACCGGCATCCTGTACCGGCGCGAGATGTCGGCGAGCATGGACTGGTCCGCCTCCATGTTCATGGCACGGGCGATCATCAAGATACCTTCCGGCTCTCGCGGGCCGATAACGGTGCAGAGCATCCGACGCCGGTGGACCCGCGCCACCGCCTCGCCGCGTGGAAGCGTCTGGACCATCGTGGACTCGCCCGGCAGGTCCGATTCGGCCACCTGCTCAAACACGGTCACCATGGCAAGCCCGTCCGTATAGCGCAGGCAGGCAGTAGGGGCGCCGCTCAGCCGCACCATCTCGCAGGACTCAAAGGCGTAGCCCTGCGGCATGGAGACCGGTGCGCAGACCTCGAACCCCGCCGCGCGTCGCAGCCGGCCGATATCGTGGTACAGAGGGGAGATCGACATCATGACCGTCCGCGTACCCCGCGAGGCGTGATACTGCACGTCCCGCTCCGGGACCATTGAGGGAAACGACACGTCCTTATAGAAGGTGGCGCACAGCGTATTGCCCCGCCGGTCGCTCTCGGTGCGGGAGAGCGTGACACCCGTTGCCGTGTCGATGTCCACCGTCACTACGTGGCCATACGGATCGCAGGGTTCCAGCTCCAGCACCGTACACCTACGGCCCGCAACCGGCTCTGTTCGCAGGACGTGGACCTTATAGGCGGCAAGTATCCGCCGGACGGTCTTCTCAATCTCGTGCCCATTGTTCTCTACGTGGATGGACCGGGTCACTGTGACCGTGTGCGTGCCGGGATCGTAGCTGTGGATCCACGCGCCGTCATCCTGCCGAACTGCTCCGCGCTGCGACGCCGGATCCGTGTACACCATGAGGGAGTGGCCGTGCCGGTCACGCACCACGCGACGGGTGGTAGCGGTCAGGCCGCCGCCGGGACTGGGAACGAACTCACTTTGAATGCCGCGGAGGTTTACGCCGCGCTGAGCGGCGATGGTGCGGCGGAGCAGCCGCTCCACCTGGGAATCCGCCCGGGCGGAAGGCACGAGGAGAATCCCGCTCACTGCAATCAGCGCGGCGATGAGGGTCCAACGTAGGAACGGCCGCATCAGTGACGCGGCCGTTCGATTTCTGAAGCGCAGTTTCCCCATACGCCGGCCAGAGGGCGGAGTCAGCGGGTGCCGCCGCGGACCGGCCCATACAGCCCGGCAGGGGCGATAGTGGCGCCGCCGCTCATGGGGCGGCCCGCCTCGGAGGAATTCTGGATCGCCAGCATATCCTGCAGCGAGCCCGCCGGCACTGTCTGAAGCGGCTGAGGCTGCGCGGCCACCTCCCTCGCCGTCTGCGAAGGCTCCTTGGACAGCGGGCTGTACACGTAAAGCCCCGCGGCAAAGGCAAACACCCCAAACAGGGCCGCCGCCCGCAGGCTGGCGCGCTGCGGCTCCGGCATTAAGCCCCACCAGGAGGAGAGCCGGAATCCTACCGGAGAGCGGTCTCCTTCGGCGACGATCCGCTCCAGGATCCGCTGCTCCAGGTCCTGCTTGGGCTGCTGCACGGACAGCCGCGAAAGCATCCGCTTGGTCGTGAGCAGGGACTCATACTCCTCATTGCAGCAGGAGCACGTCCGCAGGTGGTCGCGTATCTGGAGCTGCTCAACGCCTGCGAGCTCATTGTCCATATACGCGGAAAGCAGGTTATTGACCTTACGGCAATTCACTTCGTTCTCTCCCCGCTCTGAGATGTGGCTGGTTCTGCAGGCGGTTCCGGAGGATCTTCCGGCCCCTGTGGAGCCTGGACCTTACGGTTCCCAGCGAGCACCCCATCGCATCCGCGATGTCCTCGTAGGAGAGCCCCTCCACGTCCGCCAGGACCACCGTCTTGCGGAAGTCCGGCGGCAGCGCGTTTAGCGCGTGCTGGAGCGGTGCGTCCAGCTCCACCTGCAGCATCATGGCTTCCGGATCGTTGGTCGAGTCCGCTATCTCAAGGCGTACGTCGCTGTCGGCATTCCCGCTCGCGAGCGGCTGATCCAGCGACTGTGTCTTCACTTTCGGCCGCTTTCGCAGCTCGTCTATGAACACGTTCGAGATGATCCGGTAGAGCCAGTTCTCAAACGGCATGCTCCGGTTGTACCGGTTGAAGAACCGGTAGGCCCGAAGGAACGCCTCCTGGGTCAGGTCCTCCGCGTCCGCATGGTTGCCCGCCAGCCGGTAGGCGATGTTGTACGCCTGCCGGTGGTACCGGGACACGAGCGCGTCGAACTCTGAACGGTCCTGGCGCGCGGCGATAAACGGTTTAGTCCAGTCCATCTCTCATGCCCTGCCTTCCACTACTATCGGTTACGGAAGGTCGAAGATGATCCGTTCCCCGATGGGAAAGAACCAGTAAATGGGTAAATGAGTAAATGGGTGTACGCCGGCCCCCGCCAGGTACACCCATTTACTCATTTACTGATTCACTTTCTGCTGACCCTGGCCGGCGGATTCGCATCGCTCTCCACCACCACGGGCTTCGGGAGGTGCGCCAGCATCTCCGGAATGGTCACGAATCGGTAGCCCTCCCTCCGCAGACCAGTAATGATCCGGGGCATCGCGGAGACGGTTGAGGGCCGGTCATCGTGCAGGAGGATGATGCTCCCGTTCTCCGCACGCCGAAGCGTCCGATTCACAATGAAGTCCGGGGAGACGTCCAGGAAGTCCTTGGCGGCGTCCGTCCAGGAGATGACCACGTAGCCCAGACCGTGCGCGGTTTTCAGCACCTCGTCGTCGTACCGCACCCCCGGCGGCCGGAGGAGGCTGAAGTGGCGGCCCGTAATCCGGTAGAAGTTGATGTCGCAGTCGTTGATCTCCCGGCGCATCTGCTCGGGCTTGAGCGTGTCCAGCCGGTAGTGGTTCTGCGAATGGTTCGCCACCTCGTGGCCGTCGGCCAGCATGCGCCGGACCAATCCGGGACTCTCGTCCATCCGCCGGCCCACCACAAAGAAGGTGACCCGTACGTTGTACCTCTTGAAGATGTCCAGTAGCTGCTCGCCGGTGGGTTCGTGCGGCCCATCGTCGATGGTGAGCGCGATCTCCTTGAGCTCCGGATTTCCATGGTGGAGGATGCCCGTCTCCGGGTCGTACAGGTCAACGCCGCGCCAGTGCCGGATCCACGCTACGGGACTGATGGCATCCCGCAGGTGCCCTCGTTCCCACTGGTAGATAAGCCATCCCCCCACGGTGAGCAGGCCAATCAGCCCTAGCGCTAGAATCGATCTCCTGGTCAATCGTTCCTCCCAGAAGGATATTATAGCGGAGGCCGCCAGGCCCGGCAAGGAAACTCCATGCTCCGAATTGGTCTGCTAGTGCTGCTGCTCGCGCTCGCCGCCGCTTCTGCGGCTGCCCCGCAACCGTTCGAGCGGCTCGGTGCGTTCGTCGGCAAGGGCGGGGCCATGAGCCGCATGGTCGGCCCTGGCCCCAACGGCTCCGAGCGGCTCTACGTCTGCTACACCTACCTCTCCAGCCTGGACCTGGTGGGCTACAGCCGCGACGGCACCACTAAAGTGTGGAGCAATGCAGAAGGCGGTGCGTGGGCCATGGAGACCGGGCCGGACGGCCACCTCTACCTGGGTACCTACTTTCAGGGCCATATCCTGCGGCTGGACCCCGCCACCGACCGGCTGGACGACCTGGGCCAGGCCATCCGCGGCGAGACCTACATCTGGCAGCTCTCCCGAGCCCCGGACGGCAGGCTCTATGGATGCACCTATCCCGGCTGCAAGCTCCTCCGGTTGGACACATCCACCGGCAAGGTGGAAGACCTGGGCCGGATGGACCCGATTCAGAACTACAACCGCACGCTGGTCGCCGCCCCGGACGGCTGGGTCTACTGCGGCATCGGGTCGGAGAAAGCGAACCTGGTCGCTTTCAATCCCGCGACGCGCGACGTGCGGAGCCTCATCCCCGAAGGGGAGAGGAAGCCCGGCTTCGGACAGGTGATCCGCGGCGCGGACGGGAACGCCTACGGTACGCTCCTCGACCGCCACTACCGGCTGCGCGACGGCGAGGCCACTCCCATCGATGCGCTTCCCGCAGCCATTACGCGCGACCGCTGGAAGGACGGCACGACCGCCTCAGCCCCGGACACCTACAAGGGCCGGGACCTGCCCATCTTTCGCCTTGCCGCCGGACCGGACGGAAAGCTCTACGGCAGCTCCATCCTCCCGGAGTACCTTCTACGGTTCGATCCGGCCGATCCGAAGCCGGTCACCATGGGCCTGATCCCCGGCGCGGAAGCCTATTCCATGCTTTCCACCGGCGGCAAGCTCTACATCGCGTCCTACACCGGCGCGACGCTGCAGGTCTACGACCCCGCCCGCCCCTTTGAGCCGGGCGCCAGCCGTGCGCACAACCCCTCTTACTACGGCTCGACCGCCCCGCACCAGGACCGGCCCTACGACATCGCGCAGGGAACTGATGGCCGAATCTACCTCGCCTGCGTGCCGGCGTACGGCTACCACGGGGGCGCACTCTCCTGGTACGACCCGGCCGCCGACCGCGTCGACCACGTGTCCACGCCCGTTCCGGACCAGGCGCTTGCCTCGCTCTGCGCGCTTCCGGACGGCACGCTGGCGGTTGGCACCTCCACGGAAGGCGGTCCCGGCACACAGCCGGTCGCGAAGGAGGCGGTCCTGTTTCTCTGGGATCCGCGCTCCTCGTCCAAGCTGTTTGAGTGCGTGCCTGTCCCCGGCGCATCCGCGATTGTCAACCTGGCGGTGGATAAGGGCGGAATCGTCTACGGTTCGGCCGGTCCCACGCTCTTTGCCTTCGACCCGCGTAAGCGGACGGTGCTCGCCACAACGCACCTTACGGAATCCGTATGCCGCGCGGGGATGCTCACACCGCCGGACGGGCGGGTGGTTGCCCTTGCGGGACATAGTGCGCTACTGGTCAGCTATCGCGGCGGCCGGTGGCGCATCCGCGAGTTCGCCCGCTCCGACGGGCCAATTACCTGCGGCAAGGGGGTGCTCGCCGGCTTTGTTTACGCCGCCGCGGACAAGGAGCTTCTCCGCTGCCGCCTGCCTGGTCGCTAGCACGTAGGAGCACTAGCCCACGCGGCGGAGTTGGTTGACGAACAGGTGGGCCTGGCGGGTGGGCTCCGGAATGCGATAGCCCAATGCGCAGCGGCTCACCAGCGCGATGGCCGTCTCCAGGTCGCAGCGGTGCCCGATGGAGACGTAGACCGGTGCCGTGCCGGCCCGGGTGCGGAGCGCCGCGCCCACCGTCTCGCCCTGGTGCACTAGCGGCTGCCATTCGCCCGGCGTCTCGCCGGCCGGTTCGTGGGTCCCCACCAGGATGCTTTTGGCGCAGCCCACGGTCGGAAGGTCCAGCAGCACGCCCAGGTGACACGCGATGCCGAACCGGCGCGGATGCGCGTAGCCGTGTCCATCCACCACCAGGGCATCCGGCTTCAGATCCAGCCGCTCCCACGCCTCCAGCAGCGGGGGCGTCTCCCGGAAGGAGAGCAGGCCCGGCACGTAGGGGAAGGTGGCCTGCGTACGCAGCCCGGAGCTAGCCACCACCGTCAGCTCCGGAAAGGCTACCGTCACGAAGCCGGCGAACACCTCCTCGCTCCGCTGGTTGAAGGAGATATCCGAGCCCGTGACGGAATGTATCGCGGCGAGGTCTATCGGCTCCACGCGAACGGAATTCCGCAGACGGAGCTGGATCTCGCGCGCCTCAGCCGGGGTGACATCCCACCGGTGCAGCTCCACTTCAGCCACCATGCAGCTCTCCTTCTCACCCGACGGCATCCTGGAAGCCTACCGCTGCGGCATCTTTCCCATGGCCGACGAGGATTCAGGAACCATCGACTGGTACTTGCCGGACCCGCGCGCAATCCTCCCGCTGGACGGCTTCCACACCTCTCGCTCGCTGACGAAGACGATTCGCCGCGGCCGGTTTCAGGTACGAATCGACACCGCCTTCCGTGCCGTGATGGAGGGCTGCGCGGACCGGCCCGAGGGAAGCTGGATCTCCGAAGACTTTTTGCAGGTATACGGCGCCCTCCATAGGCGGGGCCTGGCTCACAGCGTGGAGGCCTGGAGCGACGGCCGGCTGGCCGGCGGCCTCTACGGGGTATTGATTGGCGGCGCGTTCATGGCGGAGAGCATGTTCCACTACGAGACCGACGCTTCCAAGGTCGCCCTCGCGGCGCTGGTACAGCGGTTGAACGACCATGGCTTCTCGCTTCTGGATGTACAGTTCCTCACGCCGCACCTGGCTAGCCTGGGGGCCATCGAGATCCCGCACGCCCTCTACGCCAGCCTCCTCCGCAGCGCCCTCAGCCGCAAATGCAAGTTCTAGCCGCGAATGAACGGAAATGAACGGAAATGGATGGCCCGTAACCACTACAACCGCGACGGGAGCCGCCCGAATCCCGGAGCGAACAGAAGCCCTATTCCTGTCCATTCGCGTTCATTCCCGGCTAATATGACTCCATGGTGGCAAGCGGCCCGGCGGGGGAGTATGGACGGCGGCTGAGGGAGCGGCAGGCGGAGCTGGCCCGATGCGTGCGCGAGGACCAGGTGGTCGGCACGCTCCGGCTCATCACCTTTGCCCCCTGCCTGATCTTCCTTCTGCTCGCCATCTACGTGGATACCGCCTTCACCTGGCTTATCCCGCTGCCGCTAGTCCCCTTCGTGGTCCTGGTGGTGAAGCATGACAGGGTCCGCAAGGCCCGGGACCGTGCCGCCCGCGCTACCAGCTACTACGCGGCCGGACTGGAGCGGGTACAGGACCGTTTCCTCCAGGGGCCATTGGGCGAGCGGTTTGCGGACGTGATCCATCCCTACGCGCTCGACCTGGACCTCTTTGGACGTGGCTCCCTCTTTCAGGCGCTCTGCACGGCCGTTACACGGGGTGGGCAGGAGCGGCTGGCGAAATGGCTGCGAGAGCCGGCCGGCCGAGAGGTCATCGCAGCGAGGCACAAGGCCATCCTGGACCTCAAGCCGCGACTGGACCTGCGGGAGGACCTGGCGGTACTGGGCGGGGACCTCGCGCACTTTGAGGCCACAGCGGGGCTTGCTGCATGGGGCACCGCGCCCCCGAACCTGGTCTCTCCCGCCGTCCGGATTCTGGCGGTGCTGCTGGGTGCGGCCACTATGATCACCGGCATCGGAGCCGTATCGGGCTACAGCCGCATCCCCTTCTTCGTTTGCCTCGTGGTTCAGCGCTACTTCGCACGGGCGGTTGGCCGGCACGTGGACCACGTGGTCAAGGGAGTGCAGCAGCCCGCGCGCCAGCTCGACGCCCTCTCCGATCTCCTTGCAAGGCTGGAGCGGGAGCAGTGGAGCGCGCCCCTCTTGCGACAGATCGCCGGCAGGACGGCCGCCGAAGGAATTTTGCCCTCTCAGGCCATCCGGAAGCTGCAGAGCATGTTCGGCTATCTGGAGCAGCGCCGCAACTACGCCTTCGCGGTGTTCGGCGGGCTGATGCTCTGGACGCAGCAGTGGGCGTTCGCCATCGAGCGCTGGCGCGCCCGGTACGGCCCTCACCTTGAGGCGTGGTTGGACGCGCTGGCAGAGACCGAGGCGCTCAGCTCGCTCTCCGCCTACGCCTACGAGCATCCAGATGACCCATTTCCGGAGATCGTAGGAGGCCCTCCCTGCTTTGAGGCGGAAGCACTGGCCCATCCGCTCATCCCGCGCGACAAGGCGGTCCAGAACAGCGTGGCGCTGGGAGGCGACGCGCGGCTGCTCATCGTGAGTGGGTCCAACATGTCCGGCAAGAGCACGCTGCTCAGAGCCTTGGGGGTCAACGCCGTACTGGCCCTTGCCGGGGCGCCGATCCGCGCCGAGCGGCTGCGGATGACGCCGGTGCACCTGGCAGCCTCCATCCGGACGCAGGACTCACTGCAAGAGGGGGTGTCGCGCTTCTATGCGGAGATCAAGCGGCTGCGGCAAGTGGTGGAGATCGCCGAAACAGAGCCGCCCGCCCTCTTCCTGCTGGACGAGATCCTGCACGGTACCAACTCGCACGACCGGCGCATCGGCGCAGAGGCCGTGGCGCGCGCCCTGCTTGCGCGCGGAGCCATCGGCCTGCTCACCACGCATGACCTGGCGCTGGCGGCCATTGCGGAGGATCCCGGCGTGCCCGCGCGCAACGTCCACTTCGAGGACACCATTCAGGACGGGCGCGTTGCGTTCGACTACCACCTCCGCCCCGGCGTGGTCCAGCGCAGCAACGCCCTGGAGCTCATGCGAGCGGTTGGGCTCGACGTGTGAATCGCTACAGCCGGCCTCGCATGAGCAAGCGCGCCACGATGATGCCCAGATAAGCGGCCGCGAATCCGGCCACCACGCTACCGAAGAGGTTCACGGCCGCCGCCCGGTACTGGCCGCCCTGCTCGACGAGCCGCAGGCTCTCATACTCGAAGGTGGAGAAGGTGGTGTACGCGCCCACGAATCCAATGGCTACCAGGAGCCGCCATGAATCGCTCCAAAGATACCGCAGCGAAAGCGTAGCGAACAGGCCGAGAATGAACGAGCCGGTCACGTTGATGAGAATGGTGCCGTAGGGGAATCCGGCGCCCCAGCGCTCCTGCGCCCATCCGCTCACGGCGTATCGCGCCATAGCGCCCGCCGCCCCTCCTACGGCCACCACCAGATATTTGGTCCACATGCCCGCCGCGGTCCTCCGTTATGCGCCCAGACGCCAAAAAGGCCCCTGACGGCACAAGTGTGTCGAATCAGGAGCCATTAGCCCACAGGGCGGTTCAGACGATTCAGCCCGTCTCGGCGGTCTCCATCGCCGGATGGGCAGATTATACCCGTCACGTTATGCGTAGAGATCCGCGCGGGTGAGGGGAACCTCGCAAGATATGCCGTTGGACACCAGTATCTGGTGGATCTCCAGGCAGCCCTCGCGGAACCCGGCGGAGGTTCCGCGCAGATAGAGCCGCCACATTCGCTCGAACCGATCTCCGTAGCGATCCCGAACCCAGTCCGCACACCTCTCAAACCGCTCCGACCAGCGGTCCAGCGTCATACGGTAGTGCTCGCGCAGGTTCTCCACGTCCAAGATCCGGAATCCGCGCTCGCTCAGGTATCCGGCCAACTCCGGCACCGTGGGCAGATACGCGCCAGGGAATATGTACTTGCGGATCCAGCCGTTGATGGGTCCCTCGACCGGCGAAGTGATCTGGTGGCACAGCGCCAGACCGCCTGGCTTGACGAGCGACTGAAGCGAGTCGAAGAACTCCCCCAGGTGCTCCTTGCCCACGTGTTCGATCATCCCGATGGTTACCACCTTGTCGAACCGCGCCCCGCTGTGGGCCAGGGTCTGGTAGTGGGTGAGCCGGACGTCCGCCCGTTCTTCCAGGCCGCGATCCTGGATCGCGCGGCAAGAGGCGGCGTACTGCTCCTCGCTGAGGGTGATACCCAGCGCCCGCACCCCGTAGCGCTCCGCTGCCCGCATCACCAATGCGCCCCAGCCGGAGCCGATGTCCAGGAGCGACTCGCCGCGCTTGAGTCTCAGCTTGCGCAGAGAGTGGTCTATCTTTTGCTCCTGCGCCTGCTCCAGCGTATCCTCCGGCGTGTAGAAGTAGGCGCAGGAGTAGGTCATGGACTTGTCCAGCCAGCGAGAGAAGAAGTCGTTGCCCAGGTCATAATGGTGGGCGACGTCGCTCTTTTGCCTGCTATGGGAGCGGCGGCCCGCCACCACGTGCCGGACCAGCCAGCCAGCTAGCGGACCGGGCACATGCCCGCCCAGGCGGGATGCCATGCTCACTGCCTGACCCAGGTCACCCTCCACGTCCACGCGTCCGTCCATGTACGCCTCACCGACCGCCACGGAGGGATCGTTTTCCGGTGCCAGCACGCATGGGTCGCGGATGATGAGCCGGAATACTGGATCTCCCTCCCCGAATTGTTCTTCGACGTCGTCCCAATAGCGAACGGCAAAGGGGCGATCGGCCGCGGCCCGGAGCGCGTGGCGCAAAATGGTACGTGTGAGCATGGTCTGACTCAATATTCGATCTTGGACTGGGTCGGAATCCGGCGGCGTACAGCCGACCTTCGCAAACCTCTACAATATCGCTATACGATATGTGGCCATCCTCCGTTCCCCATAGGGGCGGGGCGGAGTTTAGCGTGCGAAGCTGTGGACGGGGCGGGGCTGCGGACGGTTCCCCATTGTTGCATGCCAGAGGATATCGTTCAGCGCATTCTCTGGGGCGGCATCCGCGCGCGTGAAGTCCAGCCTGGCGCTGTCCGCGGCCCTGTAGGCGGTCTTGCGGTTCACTTCGGTGACGACCTGGCGGTCCGGCAGGATGGCGTGGTACGGTTCCGCGTTGTCCGGCGTGTCGCCGAACACGTCGATGGGTGCGGCGTAGGCGTCGTACTGGCACATGGGAGGGACGCCCAGCAGGAGCTCCATGGTCCGTAGTGTGGAGTCCGTGTTGTAGAATCGGTGGTCCACCGAGCCGCGCCGCACGTATGGGCTGATGACGAAACAGATCGAGCGGTGGGCATCCACGTGGTCATGTCCGTCCTGCGCGTCGTCCTCCAGCACGAATACTGCCGTGCTCTTCCAGAACGGACTGTTGCTGACCGCCTCCACGATCTGGCCCACACCATAGTCGTTGTCCGCCACCATCGCGCGCGGCGAGCTAAGCCCCTCCGAGGTGCCGGCGG
>CAYNFH010000187.1:0-13044 GCA_964396385.1 uncultured Chthonomonadaceae bacterium
ACTGGCTCAAGCTGGATCACATCAACCTCATCCCAAACACGGCTTCAGATGCCGCACTGATCATTCGTCCGGACAGCCCGGACCTCTCTCACCACGGAACCACTGTCTCCGCCGCTCTCTATCTGCCGGAGAACGCGCCGGATGGGATGAAGGCGGAGCTCGGCGTGGAGGACTCCCGGGGCCAGCTCCACTCCCAGGGTGACGGCGCGACGCTCCGCCCTGGCAAGTGGACGCTGGTACAGTGGTCTGCCGGAGACCTCCTGCAGGACGTGGCGCAGCTTGACGTTATCCTCCACGGCGCGGGCCGGAGCTACACCGGATTCCTGGGACTGGACAACGTGCAGCTCCACCAGGAGGGCGCGCCCCCCGTGCTGTCGGAAGTAGCGGCCACCGTCGAGCCGGACGGGACGGTCCGTGTTGGGGATAAGGAGCACGTAGAGACCGAGCTCGGAGTCGCCGTGTGCGGACCCAATGGCGAGACGGCCCGCGAAACGACAGACACCGCAAATATGAAGCATGACGCGGACCATGTGGTGACGGTGGGCGCGTTGAGCGTTCCCGGCGATCCCAATGCGGCTATCAGCGTCCGCACGGCCGTGCACCCGGAGTACAACCGAACGCTGGACGTAGACGTGGATGTAGCGGCCAAGAAGAGCGCGCGCTTACGGACATTGGCCGCGGAAGTACTCCTGCCGAAGAGCCTGTTCGGCAACGCCTACGTGGACCTTCCTTCCGCCAAGTCCAGCCCGTCTCCTGCCCCGCCCACGCTGCTTGCTGCGACAGCCGAGGAAGTGCACGTCGCGGGCGACTATCCCAGCGGACTGGCGGTCAAGGCGGATAAGCCGGCTACGTTCATCGTGCGGGAAGACGCCGTTCCAACAACGTTCACCTATACATCCGACCGGCCGCTGCAGTCCGTGCACGTGGCGGGCGCGTTCAACCACTGGAACACCACGGCAACGCCGATGCGTTTGACCAGCGGCAATGCGTGGCAGGTGACCGTTCCTCTCTCGCCCGGCGAGCAGCAGTACAAGTTCGTCCTCAATGGCAGCGAATGGATCACGGACCCGCAGTCCGCCAAGGACGTGAAGGACGCACAGGGCAATATGAACTCCGTGCGATTTGTGCCGCGCGGACCGGGCATGGGCGATGGATTCCGGCTCTGGCTGGTGATGGCGGGATCTCCGGACGGCGACCCGGTCACCCTGGAAGCCGGCAAGACGCTGCACCGCTCGTTCCGCGTCACGTTCAACCAGCCGTTCAAGAACGCGCTGAATAGGTAGAAGAGATCACCTGTCGAGTGCCCCGGTATTTGCTCTTCCTCGGCATCCTGGCGGTTGCGGCCGCGCTCCTCCAGCGCACCGCAACCGCCCCCACTCAGGTGCACGACGCCACAGGCGTCACCTTCCGCCTGGTCCTGGAGAGGCCGGCTGACTCCGTCTCGGTCGCGGGCGACTTCAATGGATGGCAGCCCGGCGCAGACCCCATGCGCAGTGCGGATGGCGGACTCACCTGGACCCTGACTCTTTCCCTTCCGGCCGGCGCGCATCAGTACAAGTTTGTGATCAACGGCTCGGACTGGCGAACGGATCCCACGGCCGTCCAGACCGTAGACGACGGCAACGGCAACCTCAACTCCGTGGTGTGGGTGGATCCCGCCGGCGCGGGAGCGCGCGCCCGCCGGGGCGACGGGCGGATCACCGGCAGCGCCATCTCCCATCGGCCAGATGACCTGCGTGACCGCGATCCGGACGGCGACCGGCTCTACCTGACCGTCCGCACCCGGCAGGATGACGTCCAGACGGTGGCGCTCATGGTCCGGCGGGGTGCCCGCGTAGCCGAACGCACCGTCAATTCCTTCGTATCGGACGGCCTCTTCACGTACTACCGTACTGAGGTTCCGAACGCGGCGTGCGACTACGCCTTCCGTTTCCGGGACGGGCCTACAACGCGCTGGCTGGGGCCGGACGGCCTCTCCAGGACGCGGCCGCAGCGCTGGTTCACCTTCACGCCGTCCCGGGCGAAGCAGCTCCATCCACCGGACTGGCTCCAGGACGCCGTCTTCTATCAGGTTCTGCCTGACCGGTTCGCCAACGGCGACCCCAGCAACGATCCCCAGACCGGCGTGCCTCTGGACCAGACCGGACGGACGGACAGGTTCTTCGGCGGGGACCTCCAGGGCATCACCGAGCACCTGGGCTACATCCGGGACCTCGGGGCCAATACGCTTTACCTGAACCCCATCTTCACGTCCGTAACCCACCACAAGTACGACACCGACAACTATGAGCACGTAGACCCGCACTTCGGCGGCGATTCGGCCCTGTTTGACCTGTCCCGCGCCGCGCATAGAGACGGCATTCGGATGGTGCTGGATGGCGTGTTCAACCACGTAGGCATCAACTTCTTCGCGTTCAAGGACCTCCTCCAGCGCCAGCGGCAGTCGGAATACGTGGACTGGTTCACCGTACACCGTTATCCGGTTGCCGTGGAGCAGCCACCGCCCTATGCGGCCTGGTGGAGCATCCGGTACATGCCGAAGCTAAACCATGCAAACCCAAAGGTCCGGCGGTACCTGCTGCGAATATCCGGTGACTGGATGCGGCGCGCGCGGCTCGACGGCTGGAGACTGGACGCGGCGAATGAGGTGAGCGACATCTACTGGCGCGAGTTCCGGGCCAACACAAAGGATATAAACCCGCGGGCGGCGCTCATCGGCGAGATCTGGACGGACCCGTCTCACTGGCTCCAGGGCGACATGTTTGACTCGACCATGGACTATCCGTGGCGCTCTGCCGTGCTGGACTGGATCGCGCACCGCCAGGTTCCGCCTTCGCGCTTCGACCAGCGGCTGAAGATGATGGAGGCGAGCCTGCCGCCGGAGGCGCTTCACGGGATGTACAACCTGCTGGGCAGCCACGACACCCCGCGCATCCGCAACGAGTGCGGAGGTGACCTGCGGCGCGTGCGGCTGGCGTACCTGTTCCAGATGACCTCGCCCGGCGCGCCCGCCATCTACTACGGCGACGAAATCGGTATGGAGGGCGGTCGCGACCCGGACAACCGCCGGCCGATGGACTGGAACCCGTCCCAGGAAGGACAGCGGCTGCACGACTACGTCCGGAAGCTGGTGGCGCTCCGCAGGTCCTTGCCGGAGCTCCGCCGCGGTGATTGGCAGACTCTGCTTACGGACGACCGGCAGAACGTGTATGCCTACGCGCGCCGCTGTGCGGGCCGCGAGGCGATCGTGGTGATCAACAACGGCGGTGCGCCGGCTTCCGTGGAGATTCCGCTGCCGTCCGCCTCAACCGGCCTGAGGGCGGTATTCGACACCGAAAGCCCGGATGTTCCGCCATCGGTTGTCTCCACGGGCTCGAGGATCCAGCTCAGCCTCCCGCCCATGAGCGGTAGAGTGCTGGTCGGCGCATATCACAGCCGCACCGGCTGACCCGTTTCGCGGCTGGCGTTGGCGGCTTCGATGAAGCGGATGATCTCCAGCGTCTCCTCCACGGGGACGGCGGGCCGGCCGGTGGCGAACATCGCGAGGACCCGCTCCAGCATGGATGCGTACGGAGGCTTCTTATCGGCGGACGAATCCGCGTACTGCGTCCCTCCCGGCCCGTGGAGCAGACAGCCGAATCCGTTGCTGCCCGCGCGGTTGCCGCGCAGCGAGCCGATCCTGCCGTCCCTCCACCGTCCCACGATCAGGTCATGGTCCGCGCTGGTCACGGCCGTCACCTGCTCGCAGCCTGTGCCCATGGCGGCGTACAGCATCTCCACCGTGTGGATGCCGTACCAGAACAGGCCGGGCTGTGTCGGCTCGACGGGCAGGGGGCCGTAACAGTCCGATCCGAAGGTCTGGCCAGGGTCCGCCGTCTGGAGCGCGTGTTGGAGGGTTTCCGAGAACCGCAAGGATGAGCAGCTCATAAGCGGCACGTTGTGCTGCCGTGCCAGGTCGGCGATGGCCCGCGCATCGGCGGACGTAGTGGCCAGCGGCTTATCGATGAAGGTGGGCCTGGCGAGCGGCGCGATGCGGGCGAACTGCTCGCGGTGCACGCGCCCGTCGACCGACTCGAGCAGGATGGCGTCGGACCGCTCCGCTACCGATTCGGGAGAATCCAGGATCTCGATGCCGTAGCTGTCCCGCAGCTCCCGCGTGAAGCCGTCCACGCGCCGCCAGCTCAGCTCAAAGTCCGGCGAGCCGCCCGGATACGCCACCATGACCCGCGCGCCGGGAACGTGGTACTCCTGGGCGGGATCGTTTAGCAGCTTGGTGAACGCGACAACGTGGGACGTATCCAGGCCAATCATTCCGACGCGCACAGGCTCAGCCATTCTTAGTCTCCACTCTCGTTCAGCGGCCACATCGTGGCAGAATGGTGGTAGCTTCTGGCCCGAATCTCCATCTCCTGCCGGCCGGACATGACACACTGCCCGTGCGTCCGTTTGCAGAACCGGCTCTAGTACTGTTACGCTCTACCCTTGAAAGGCACTGTTGAGGGATAGGATCGCCCAAATGGTGAACCCTTTTGATAGCGAGGAGATGCGGCGGTTCCGCGTGTGGGAGCAATGTTACCTGCGCCCGCACGCCGCGTCCACGTCCTTTGCTCAGTTGCGAAGTGAGCTTCAACTCGATCAGGAAAGGTTTGCCCGGGCCCTGGCCGCTGTTCCGCCGGAAGAGGCTTATGTACCGGTTGGCCCAGAGCGAATGTCCGCTGCACAGATTGCGGCCCACGTAGCTGTTACCCTCCGGCTCCAAACTGCCGGCATCCGCGCCATCGTGCTGGGAGAGCCCATGCCCACGGAGGGCTGGGGAGACGACCT
Organism: uncultured Chthonomonadaceae bacterium; assembly: GCA_964396385.1. Taxonomy (GTDB): domain Bacteria; phylum Armatimonadota; class Chthonomonadetes; order Chthonomonadales; family CAJBBX01; genus CAYNFH01. The sequence goes on from CAYNFH010000187.1 coordinate 4,825, forward strand.
GTTTACAAGCGCCACGTACCGGCCGCTGGCGGAAATACAAACAGAGCTGGATGCCGCATGGGAAGGGCTGCGCACCGCCCTCGCCTTGTGCAGCGGCGATGAGCCTGGTTCTATCCCACACCCTCTGTTCGGTGGGCTCAACGTTCGCGAGTGGGCGGTCACCGCCTCCAGGCATTTCAGTTACCACGCAGAACAGCTCGAAGCTTAGCCCGGTGTTCGCGTTCCAAGCGCGGTAACCATTCTGGGGACAGGCTACTATTATGAGTGCACGCCTGATTCCATGAGGAGGTCCCAATGCGCGCTGTCTGGTTACTGGCTCTAGCGCTCCTGCTTGCCGTTGGAAGCGCGGCGGCACAAGACGCCCCGGTTGCGCCGCAGCCGGTGGACAACTTCTCCAAGCTATTTCCCAGTCCCACGGGCCAGAACGGATACGAGGAGTTCGTGGCCGCGGCGGACCTGGTGAGCAACGATACGGCCTGGAAGGAGCTCGAGCAGAACCTGGGGGACGCCAACCTGGATACGCTGGCGGCCAAGCGACAGGTAGTGGGCGACCTCCGTGTGCAGCGCGTTTTGGACCTCATCCGGGAGGGCCTCCGCAAGCCCATCCATTCCCCGCACCTCACGGTGGACGACCAGACGACCTTCCCGCAGCTTGCCCCGTTCCGGTCCGTCGCGCGGCTCATCTACGTCGACATGTACGTGCTGCTCGCCGACGGCAAGGTAGGCGAAGCCATCGCGCTGCTCGGGGACGCGCTGCGGTTCAGCTACGACATCCAGAAGGACACTCTCATCGCTGGCCTCGTAGGGATCGCCATTGACGCCATCACGATCAGGTCGTTGGCGCGACACCTTGACCAGATGTCTGCGCGCGACTGCGACCAGCTACTTGCGTTGGCACAGGACTGGATGAGCGTGCCGGACCCGGCGATTGAGGTCATCAACGGCGAGCGAAAGGCGATGCTCAACACGCTGCGGAAGTATCGCTCAAGTCCGACGGACCTGGTGAGTGTGTCGAGCGTTGATGCCTCAGACGAACAGAAGCAGGAGAACGGCCGGCTTGCGGAGAGGCTGCGTGGGAATCCGGACGCTGCGGCGGCGACGATGGACCAGGTAGCCGGCATGGTGAACGCATACTACGACCGGGTGACGGCGGAGCTTCAGAAGCCTGTCTGGGAGAGGAAGATTCCGGAGCCGCCGAAGAAGGACGGCTCTGTGGGCGCAGCCCTTCTGAACCTGGTGCTTCCCGCAACCGTCCAGGTAAACGAGAAGTTCGCGCGGGACCAGGCCCAGGTACAGCTCCTGGGCGTCCACGCGGCGATCCGCCGCTACCTGTGGGAGCACGACGCGCTGCCGCCAAGCCTGGACGTACTGCGGCTCGGGCGGCTGGCGCTGGACCCGTTCAGCGGCAAACCCCTCGCCTACCGCGTGACCGGCGCTCGGACCTACGATCTTTCCAGCATCGGCCCCACCGCGCCAACCGCGCCGGACCAACCCTCCTCCGGCCAGCGCGTCCCGGTCCGCCTACCGTAACACGGGATACTTACTCCAGAGCTCGCAGGGTCTCCTCTGCGGTCAGAACAGCAAAGGGCAGCTCGGGCATTTCGCTGAGGAAGTGGCGGTTCTCCGAGACCAGCCAGCGGACTCCCGCTGCCTCCAGTTGAGCGCAAATGGCGGCATCGCCCTTCTTCGCCCCCAGCCTGAGATAGCGTTCGCGCATTTCCGGTATCGCGTCCTCATAGCTGACGGAGAATTCCCGGGCCCGCCGTAGAATCCTATAGAGCTCGCGCATCGCGTGGTCGCCCAGGCTACGTCTCACCTCAACGACCACTTGCAAAGGTAAAAAGAGCCGGAGCTCAGCAGCCCTTTCCCGTACCAGTATTACACTTGACGGCGAGGTCTCTCTCCGACTCAGACCAAAGATCCACTCGTTTGCATCTAGCGCGACTCGGTCATTCCGGATAGAGCTCATCAGCAACCTGTTCACGGAGCTGCCGGAGCTCGGCGAGTACCTCCTCCTTCGTCTGGCCAAGCTTGCCTTGCCGGGCGAGTCTGTCCTGGTAGCGTTCCGCTAATCTCTCCATCAACTCTTGGTAGCCTCGGTGTGAATCAAGGCCGGAGTTAACAAGGGAAACCAGTTCCTCTTCGATGGCGTGCTGCTCCTTTCGGGCGAGCTCACACGCTGCGTCGTATGTCTCTTTCGGCAGACTTAGCTTTACTTCAACCAGTTCTGAAATCGCCGACATGATTCTGATCCTTTCGGAATACCACTGCTAAATTCTACCATTGGCGGCGCATTCCACCATCCGGCGTACACCCATTTACCCGTTTACTCGTTTACTCTCCTCTTCCGCACACCTGAATACCGTGCTGTTCCAGGGCATGCTGGAGCTCCTCCAGGTGCTGGCGGTCGCGGGTCTCGGCCGTGCATTGGACGCGAACGGTTGAGACGTCCGGGCCGGCGAAGGCCCGATCGTGCACGATGTCCCGGATGCTCGCGCCGGTAGACGCCACCGTCTGGGCGAACTCCGCCAGGCCGCCCGGATGGTCGCTGATGATGGCAGTAAATCGGCATAGGCGGCCGTCGGCCACGAGGCCGGTGTCGATAATGCGGCTCAGCACTGCCGGGTCGATGTTCCCACCCGCGAGGACCAGGACGACGCGCTTGCCCCGCAGCTTCGGTAGCTTCCCGGCCAGCAAAGCAGCCAGCGGAGCCGCGCCCGCCCCCTCAACCACGGACTTCTCTCCCTCCAGCAGCCGCAGGATAGCGAGCGCGATATCCTGCTCCGCTACCGTTACGTTGCGGTCGACGTATCGCTCCGCCAGCTCGAACGCTAGCGCTCCCACCCGCGGCACGGCAAGGCCGTCCGCCAGCGTGGCCCGCATCCGGCTCATCACGGGCTGGTGCGCCTTTAGCGCCGCCGCATAGGAGGAAGCGCATTCCGGCTCAACGCCGAACACCTGCATTTCCGGCCGGACGCTCTTGACCGCCAGCCCGACACCGGCGATCAGGCCCGCCCCCCCTATCGGCACGACCACCGCCTCCAGGTCCGGGACCTGCTCCAGGACCTCCAGCCCCAGGGTCCCCTGACCTGCGATGACGGCCGGGTCATCGTACCCGTGGACGTAGGTGAGCCCTTCCCGCTCCGCCAGGCCGTCCGCCCGCTTGCGCGCATCCGCGATGCTGTCGCCGTAGAGCTCCACCGCCGCGCCCATGCGCCGGCAGGAGGCCACCTTGATGAGCGGTGCGAAGCGCGGCATCACCACGGTCACGGGGATGCCCAGCAGCTTGCCATGGTACGCCAGCGCCAGCGCGTGGTTGCCGGCCGACGCCGCGATCACGCCGCGCTTGCGGACCTCTGGAGGGAGAAGCATTAGGGCGTTGCGCGCCCCGCGCTCCTTAAAGCTGCCCGTCCTCTGGAGATACTCCATTTTGCAGAAGACGCGGCAGCCGGTCTGCTCGCTGAGCGGGATGGACTCCACGCAGGGCGTGACCGCCACCGCGCCCGCAATCCGCTCCCGCGCCGCAACTATGTCTCCCAGTGCGAGCTCGCTCATCGCCACGCACCCAATTGAAAATTGCAAATTGCAAATTGAAAATCCATACTCACGCTCCAAAGAAGTTATACGTGCGGACGTTCAGGACCAGGCTCAGAAACGCCCAGATGCTGCCCATCACGCAGTCCCCGAGGATGAGGCCCAGAAAGAACGGCAACCAGCGCCGGTAGGCGGGCAGGCCGCCGTAGCGCAGCGCCAGCCCCTTGAACACCCACGCTATAAAGAGCGGCAGCCACACCAGGTGGATGGACCAGGAGGAGGAAACCGCGTAGCCAATAGGGTGCAGCGGAAATCCGAAGAAGCGCAGCCGCAGGAACAGCAGGACCAGCGTGCTGACAAATCCGGCGCAAACGGCGGTAACCGCCGGTATGTTGGGCCGTTTGTCCAGCCCACCGTTTACCCAGTTGTTTAGCCGCTCGAAAGCCTGGTCGGACATGCCGTGGCCGGAGGCGAACCTGGAGCTCGCGCCCATGGCATACGCCTGGTGCTCGAAGCCCCAGAGAGTGCCGAAGGTACCCAGCACCGTGGCGATGACGATGGCGGCGAACATCCTCCGAGAGTTGAGCCGCCTTAGCCGGGCCATCTGGAGTCCCTCCAGCGCCACCGGCATCACATCGCCCCGATGGGCCCGCGTAAAGGCGAAGGAGTAGGTAAAGAAGGCCAGGTCCGCCCGAGAGAATGCGGTGGTGCCCAGTGCCCGCGTGAGCATGTTGTCCGGACCCATGAAGTGGAAGTCGTGCACAGGCGAGCCGAGCTCCGCGCGGATGCGGGTGATAACCACCAGCGTAGGCAGGTAGATGGCGAAGAACGCCGCTGCGACCCACCATGCCACTCCGGCCGCCCGGCAGAACAGGATCAGCCCGGCCGTGCCTCCCACTACCAGCAGGAGGGCCGTGCGCTCGTCCAGGCCTTCTCGGTGCTCCGGATCGCTCCGCTTTCCACGCCATGACCGCTTCAGGATCTCCGCATACGCGTGCCGGCCGCTCCAGACGTAGAACGCGAAGAGCCCCAGTATGGCCCCGAAGCCCTGCTCCTTGGTGTACGGCACGTCCGGACTGACGTCCCAGGCGTAGATGCCGGCCACCACGCGCTGCGCCTTCCAGAGCAGGAAGAAGAACCAGCAGGAGAAGAGCAGATCCAGGGGAAGCAGGTACCCCAGCCCTATCACGAGCGGGTAGAGCGTGGTCGGCAGCCAGTCGATGGCCGACCAGGGCTTGGCCGTGAAGTAGACCTGCAGGTCCACGAGCCCAACGGGAATGGAGGGCAGGGAGGGATAGAGCAGCGCGATTCCGTTCCAGAGGTTAATCGTGGCAGCGAGTGCGAAGCCGCCCCACATGAGCCTGCTGCGGAAGAGTGCCCGTCCCGTACCGCCATCCGTCATCTCCATCGGCAGCCAGATGATGGGAAAGGTGAGCCGCTCGCGGTCCGCCCATTGGCGCCGTACCAGAACGCAAATCGCGTACGCCACGAGCAGCAGAAGGATGGTGAAGCCGCCCCACGCCAGCGCGGGGACGGCCCAGGCACGCAGTACGTCCCAACGGTACAGCGTGGTGTTCCCCAGGAAATGGCCGGATAGAACCTTAGGATCTGTGACCGACCACCAACTCGGTATAGACGCCAGAAAGCTGGACCAATCGCTGTTGCGAGGCATCCGGCCAAACCAGCCGCCCTCCGGGATCATCTCGCTCAGCATGGGGACCGCATCGAGCCCCGCCAGGCCGGTGGAGATGGCGACCATGGTGTAGATGGTGAGCAGCTCCCCCTGGGTGAAAGCCCACCGGGGCGCGCCCCGCCGCATTGCCGCGTTCAAGGCTACCAGCAGGAACAGCACGAAGACGGTGTTCGCAAAGAGCGAGATGGTGGAGGGATACGGCCCGTACATCACCCGCTCGACTTTCACCACCCAGAACGCGTTGAGCGGCACGAGCACCGCGCCGATACAGATGGCTCGGCCGCTAACGGTCCTGCCCGCCGGGGCCGCCAGACGCGCGGCACCGGGCTCGGATGCGGCTGCGGGGTGATACGCCTCTTGTTCTATGCGTGGTATTGCCATGAGAGTTGGAGTGAGCGGCGATACCTGATTCCCGCCGAACGCGCCACTCCCCTGCCGGGAACGTTTTGGGCGGCCGGCCGTTTAGTAAATCATCTGCTCCGATACCTACAACAGGGTGGCGCAATTGCGCGCCGCCACCCGCGAACCAGGAGGGTTTGCTCATGCGGTTCACCGCGACCTGTGCCGGGCGGATCGCCGCCCACCTCGCTCTCCTGGCGCTCGTCGTACCGGCCCTTTGCCAGGTGAGCGCCAGCGTCTCCGTAAACGCCGGATCCTCGCTGGGGACCATTCCGTCCCAGGCGTTCGGGGTCAACACCGCCGTCTGGGATGGGAATCTGCTCGATACGAACGTCCCCACGCTGCTCAAGCAGGCAGGGGTAACCATGCTCCGGTTCCCCGGTGGCTCGACCAGCGACGTCTACCACTGGCAGACCAACACGTCGACATCTGGTACAGGGGCATACGTCAACCCGAACGACACATTCGACAACTTCATGACCGTGGTCAAAAACACCGGCGCTACCGCCATTGTTACGGTGAACTACGGCTCCAACGCCGCCGGGACCGCGGGAGGCGACCCCACGGAGGCCGCCAACTGGGTGAAGTATGCGAACGTCACCAAGGGCTATGGCGTGAAGTACTGGGAGATTGGCAACGAGATATACGGTAACGGGGAGTACGGCTCCGCGTGGGAAGAGGACCTGCACTCCGACCACTCCCCCACCGCATACGGCAACAACTGCCTGCAGTTCATCAGCCAGATGAAGGCGCAGGACTCCACCATCAAGGTCGGCGTCGTGCTGTGCGCGCCGGGCAACTGGCCGGATGGCGTTGCACCGGACTGGAACAGCAACGTCCTGGCCGCGTGCGGCACGAAGATCGACTTCGTGATCGTCCACTGGTACGCGCAGGGCCCCGGCAGCGAGTCCGATTCCGGATTGCTGGCCAGTACCGGCAACATCGCCTCCATGGTCTCCACGCTGCGCAGCGAGATCAACCAGTACTGCGGCACAAACGCGAGCAATGTCCAGATCGTGGTCTCGGAGAGCAACTCCGTCTCCTACAATCCCGGCAAGCAGACCGTGAGCCTGGTCAACGGCCTCTTCCTGGCGGACGACTACATGGACTGGCTGGAGCACGGCGTCACCACGGTAGACTGGTGGGACCTCCACAACGGCATCAGCACGGGGAATAACAACAGCTCCAGCCTGTACGGCACCGCCAACTATGGCGACTACGGGATCCTGTCCAACGGCAGCTCCAGCGGAGGCATCAGCGAGCCGGCCGCGGAGACGCCGTTCCCGCCCTACTATGGCCTCCAGATGCTGAGCTACCTGGGCAAGCCGAACGACACGATGGTCTCCAGCTCCAGCGACCACCAGCTTCTCGTGCCGCACGCGGTCAATCAGGCCAACGGCAGCCTGGCGCTCCTGCTCATCAACAAGGACCCCAGCAACAGCTACAACGCCAACGTCTCACTCTCCGGCTTCACTCCCTCCGGCAGTGGAACGCAGTACACGTACGGTGAGAACAGCAGCTCCATCTCCTCCAGCAGCAAGAGCGGCCTTGGGAGCAGCTTCACGGTGACGGTGTCGCCCTATTCACTGAACACCATCGTCCTCACGCCGGCCAGCACGAGCAACCCGACGTTCACGGCCTCGGCCAGTGTTTCGCCGTCCACCGTGTCCGCCGGGGCGACCACGACCATCTCGGCCACGGTTACGTGCTCGTCCGGGTCCCTCTCCAACGGCATCGTGGACCTGGAGGTGTATAACTCGGCGGGGACCAAGGTGGCCCAGACCTACTTCACCGGGCAGAGCTTCTCCACCAACCAGTCCCACAGCTACACCTGGACCTACACCACGTCGACGACCACCGGGACGTACACAGTGAAAATCGGCGTATTCAACTCCACCTGGGCCACCAACTACTACTGGAACAACGGCGCTGCGACCATCACGGTGGTGACGGCCGATTCCGCTCAGTACAACTTTGAAAGTGGAACCCAGGGCTGGGCTACTTCCGGTGGCATGATCACAAGCGTCGCGAGCAGCACGGCCAACGCCTACGCGGGCACCCACTCGCTGGCTGTCAGCTTCAATGGCTCCGGTTCGGATACGCAGCAGGCCTACGTGAGCAATCCGTCCACGCCGGCGGGCAAGGTGGTTACGTTCCACGTCTGGTTCCCGGCGGGGAGCAAGATCACGGCCATTCAGCCCTACGTGCAGCAGGGCGCGTCCGGAGGCTGGACCTGGACCGGCAACTACCAGTCCGTCTCCAACCTGACAGCCGGCGCGTGGAACACCATCACGGTCACCGTACCGTCCAACGCGGTGACGCCGCTCTACCAGCTCGGCGTGCAGTTCTTTACCAACGCTGCCTGGACAGGCACGTGCTACGTGGACTCCATAAGCTGGTGAATCAGCCCACGATGGATGGTGGTGGATTGGTCCGTCTCCGGACCAATCCACCACCATCCATCAACCATCAACCCAGCCCTTAAGCTCCGAAGAAGTTGTACGTCCGCGTGTTGAGGAGGACGCTCGACAGCGCCCAGAGGCTGCCGACCACACAGTCGCCCAGGATAAGACCGAGAAAGAACGGCAAGAGCT
>CAYNFH010000188.1:0-12974 GCA_964396385.1 uncultured Chthonomonadaceae bacterium
CGCCTACCGCCATCCGCACCTTCATGAAGTGGGGAGACGAGTACCCCAACCGGTGCGACCTCTCCTCGCTCCGGCTGCTGGGCACGGTGGGCGAGCCCATCAACCCGGAGGCATGGATCTGGTACCGGGAGACCATCGGCAAGGGCCGCTGCCCGGTGGTGGACACCTGGTGGCAGACGGAGACCGGCCATATCCTCATCGCGCCGCTTCCAGGCATCGTGGCTACCAAGCCCGGCTCCGCCACCCGGCCCTTCCCCGGCATCTTCCCGGACATCCTGAACGAGGAGGGCAAGCCCGTCGCCACGGACGAGAAGGGGTACCTGGTCATAACGCGGCCGTGGCCGGGCATGCTCCGCACGCTCTGGGGCGACGACAACCGCTTCAAGCAGGTGTACTGGAGCAAATATCCCGGCATCTATCTCACCGGAGACGGCGCCACCCGTGACAAGGAAGGCTACTTCTGGCTCATGGGCCGCGTGGACGATATCATGCTGGTGGCGGGCCATAACGTGAGCACCATGGAGCTGGAGAGCGCGCTGGTGGAGCACCCGGCCGTGGCGGAGGCGGCGGTCATCGGTCGTAAGCACGATATCAAGGGCCAGGCGCCCTGCGCGTTCGTCATCATCCGGGCGGGTTACGAGGGGACCCCCGCCCTGGCGGACGAGCTGAAGTCGTTCGTCGGCAAGAAGCTGGGCGCGGTCTGCCGGCCGGAGGAGGTGCTGTTTACGGCGGACCTGCCCAAGACGCGCAGCGGCAAGATCATGCGCCGGCTTCTCCGAGACATTGCGGAGGGCCGCGTTCTAGGCGATACCACCACCCTGGCCGATCCCGCCGTAGTAGCAAGCCTCAAGGAGCGGTACTCGGAAGAGGCATAATCGTGTCTATAGGGAGGGCGAGCTCGGCGCGTATTGCGCACGTGTTACACTGGAAGTGGAGGCACAGAAAGATGGACACCACGGAACAGGCGCAACCGGTTACGCCCAAGGGGCGTGAAAGTCGCAGCATGAAAGCCGAATTTGACCGACTGATGGCGGAAATCGATAGGAGCCTCGAAAGGATGGCTAAAGACCAGCAGGAGATCGACAGGCTGGGTTCTGAGACCCGCGCAATTCTAGCGCGACTTCCAGTGAGCTAAGTTTGTTCCAGCGGCTCATTGAACTGGGCTCGAAGCTCTTCTCGCTGACCCGCCAAACCGAGCAGAACACTGCAGACATTAAGGAGCTTCGTGAGCAAGTACGGAGTCTGTCCGCTGTAGTCGAGCGGCTTGCCTACGAGCTACAGCGTACGAGAGAGAATGAAGCTCACGAGCGCGAGAAAATAGCGTTGCGCCTGGAGAACACGTTGCTGAGATTCGAGCGGCGGCTGCCGCCCGCGCGCGGTCAGCAGGAAGAAGGCCGGCAATAGAGCTCGTTGACCTGCTTCCGTATCTCTATGTCCGCGTCGAAGGCGCACTCCTCCCGCATCCACTCCGGCAGCCGGTCCTTCTTGATGAGCAGGTCCACCACGCCGTAGCGGCACAGCGAGCAGGAGCCGTGCTCGTAGAGCAGCAGCAGCGACCGCTCGCCGGCAATCTCGGGATGTTCCTCCAGCAGGTCCCGCACGGAGAGGCCCAGCGAATGGAAGCCCTCCGGCTCCTGCGGCGTCTCAAGCAGCCGCTCCACCAGCGCTTCATCCTCCTGTCTCCAGTTCGACCTCAGCAGGTCCACCACGTCGCAGTACCGCTCCGGCGGATCCAGCAACTCCATCGCCAGGGCGCGCACCGTGGGATGCTCCACGTGAGACAGCGCATCTGACGCCGCACGCGAGAGGCGGTCATCTTCATTATGAGCGAGCGTGAGGAGCGGGGTGTGGTCCAGCGGGAACCGCCTCATTCTGAAGATCCAGAGGTACGCCCGCAGCCGCTCCGGATCCTCTTCCTTCAGAAGGTCCCTGGCGGCCAGCTCCAGGTCCGCCTCCCGAGCCCCCTTGCCCCAGTAACCGAGCCGCACGTACAGTCCCTTCGTCCCGTTCTGCTCTATCTGCTGCCTGACCGCCGCATAGTCCAGCTCCGGCCGCTTCCGCGGGGCGCGCAGCTCGTCCCGCTGCGCCCTCTGCGCGCGCACCAGCTCCAGGAGCGCAGCATGGGACGGGTCACCCGCGCAGGCCGCCTCCACCACCTGCCAGGCTCTTCCCTCGCCCTCGCGTTCCTCCAGCAGCGATACCCAGCTTCTCACGTGCCACGGCTCCCACTCGCCGGGCGCCCGCACGAATCTTTCGGCTACAAATAGGAACCCGTCCAGGCCGTCCAGGCGGACGATCTCGTCGCCGCCCGTGTAGTCCTGCCGCTCCGCGTTCGCCGTGAAGGCGTCGTACATCACCTGCCTGGCCTCCGCATCGCCCTGCTGCGCGAACAGGAGCGCGATCTCGAATAGGTGGTACTCCTCCGCCTTCTCACCCTGCGCGGCCAGCGCATCCAGAATGGCGCGACGGTAAAGGGAGGCCTCGCCTGTGAATTGGATGAGCTCGAATAGGTAGACCTCGCGGCTGCCCTCGCAGGGCCAGCCATAGCGCAGATCGTGGAGGCAGGCGTGGAGGAGGGCGTCCCGGTACGGCTCCGGGCCATCGCGGCGGAGCAGCAGGTGGGCCCGGCCGAGGCCCTTCTCAAGCGCGGATTGAAAAGCTGTAACGTCCACGCCCCCTGTATCGCACCAGCGGCGGCCCGTGGTAAGCGCGCAGGGGAGCTGGCTGGATTCCCCGCCTCACCACCTACCGGCGGGGATGCATTGGGCGCGACGGGGCGGCGCGGAGCGTCTGGAGAATCGATTCGCCGAGCGCCTCCACCTTGCGCACGGTGATTCCCGGCACCGCGGCCAGCTCTTCCCGCGTTCGCGGATCCGCCTCCGCCATGGCGCGCAAAACGGCGTCCGTGAGCAGCGAATAGGGCGGCACGCGCAGCCGCTCCGCCTCGATGCGCCTCCACGCCCGCAGCAGCTCAAACCGGTCGGCCGCATCGGGAGATGGCGGAAGACGGGAGACGCAGGACCGCAACGCAGAACCATGGTCGGAAATCGGAAGCTCGGTTTCCGCAGCCGGAATCCGTCCGTCGCCCGTCTCCCGTCTTCCGTCAGCCCGTAAGCAGTTGTCGCACGCGGCGGCGCAGGGTGGCTGGTCCTGGCCGAAGTGGCGGGCGATGACCGCGTGCCGGCACTCGCTCCCCTCGGCGTAACGCACTATCTCCTCGATTCGCCGCTCCGCGTGGGCGCGGCGGGACTCCAGCAGCCGCTCGACCGCAGCCTTCGCGTCCGCAGGAGCAGGGCACATCTGGATGAGCAGGTTGCGGCCGGAATCCGGATGGCGCACCAGCAGGCCCGCCTGCTCCAGCACGCTGATGGCTACGCGCAGCTTCACGTCCGCCGCGGGTGATTCGGCCTCGAACAATTCGGCCTGCAGCTCCTCCGGCAGCGCCATCCCCGCGCCCTTGCCAAACCGCTTCTTCAGCGCACGGTACACCTCGACCACTGTCGCCAGGTCCAGGCTCTCCTGGTTCATCCAGCGGCTCAGGCTGGCCTTGTCCGAGGGCGCATAGAGCAGCACACACCGGGACACGCGGCCATCGCGGCCGGCCCTGCCCGCCTCCTGCGTATACGCCTCCAGCGACGCCGGCAGGCTGAAGTGGACCACCAGCCGCACGTTCGGCTTGTCCACGCCCATACCGAACGCCACCGTAGCCACCATGACAGGCGTGCGGCCGAGCATGAACCGCTCCTGCGCCTGCCGCCGCGCCTCCCGCTCCATGCCCGCGTGGTAGTAGCCAGCGAACAGCCCCTGTGCGTTCAGAAAGGCCGCCAGAGACTCGCACCGGTCGCGCGAGCCGGCATACACGATGGTCGCTCCCGGCGTCTCGTAGCACAGCTCCACCAGCGTTGCCATCTTCTCCGGCAGACCGCGGCATGGGAGAGCCTCCAGCATCAGGTTCGGGCGGAAGGTGGGCGCGGTAACCAGCTCCATCCTCCTCCCAAGGCGCGCCGCAATCTCCTCCCGCATCTCCGGCGTGGCGGTCGCCGTCAGAGCCAGGAGGGTGGGATATGGGTGTTCGGGTGTTCCGGTGTTCGGGACCGGAGTCCGAAATACCTGAACACCCGAACACCGGAACACCCGAACACCGGAACACCCGATTCCGCCAGCGCTTCCAGCGCCTTTCGTATGAAAAGGTAGTCCGGCCGGAAGTCGTGGCCCCACTCGCTCACGCAGTGCGCCTCGTCCACCACCAGCAGCGAGAGGCCCGTGCGCTTGAGGAGCTCCAGGAACGCCCGCTGGCGCAGCCGCTCAGGCGCTGCGTAGATGAGCCGGTAACGGCCCCGCGCGATGCCCTCCATGCGCCGGTCCAGCTCCCGCAGGTCCAGGCTGCTGTTGATGAGCGTGGACTTGCGGTAGAGACCGGGCGGCAATCCCTCCACCTGGTCCTGCATCAGGGCGATGAGCGGGGAGACCACCAGCGTGGGCCGCGGCAGCATCATGGCGGGAAGCTGGTAGCAGAGCGACTTGCCGGCGCCCGTGGGTAGGGTGCCCAGCACGTCCCGCCCGGCCAGGATGTGGCGGATGATCTCCTCCTGGTATGGCCGGAACTCCGCGTGCCCGAACACATGCCTCAGGACGGATTGGGGACTCATGGGCTCGAAAGCAACAGAAAGGAAGTGGGCAGACAAGTGCAGCACAATCGGCCGCCGCCAGGCGACCGATTGTGCATTGCAGATAGCAGAATCCCTACGGCGAGTAGGTCTCGTTCGTGCCCGGATAGGCGGGAAGCTGGTCCGGCCCGATCTTGTCCGGCGTGTAGCTACTGGCCCAGAAGTCCGGCGGTTCCGTGCTCGCCGGCACCGTGTTGGCTACCGGCTTGATCCCGTGCTTAATGTAGGCCACGATAGACCAGAGGTCGGAATCGGTCAGGTGCCGGAAGGAGGGCCAGGGCATCGGCGGCGCCAGGTAGTGGGGCGTGGCCGGGAAGTTGCCCTGACCGGGAGTGGTGCTTGTGATGACCACGTCCGGCGTGTCCATCGGATCCAGGCCGTACCGCAGCTCGTTGTAGATCTGGCGATCCGTGAACCTGCCTATGCCCGTGGTGGTATCCGGCGTGATATTCGCCGGATAGGTCTGGAATGGCCCTATCTGGAAGGGCTGGCCGGGTGTGCCCGGCATGTAGCCCGCCAGCCAGTTCGGGTCATTCGGGTCCACCTTGCCGCGGTTGTGGCAGTCGCCACAAGCCAGACTCATCGTCAGGTAGCGCCCACGCGTCACCTGGTCCAGGCTCGCCTTGTCCCCGGGCAGGCCGCTGGGCCCGCCGTTGTTGTTCGAGCCGCAGCCGGTGACTGCCGCGGCCAGCGCCAGCGCGCCGCTGCAGAGTGCGGCGAGAACGGCGCCGTTCCTGCGCTGGAACAGGGTGTTACAGAGATGCATCCGTACCTCCTGAATCGGAATTCCATCCGGCCTCCCTCGGCCGGATCGATACGATGTACGCGGCCGGCAGCGGCCGTTCCTGTCTTCTTTGCGGAGGATTCCGGTCGCCTGCCGGGCAATGGTACTCCTGCCGGATTCCTTCGAGGAGTATGGGAGTGCGGGAGCGTGGGGGTGGACGGGTTCCGTACTCCCATACCCCCATACTCCCATACTCCCACACCCTATCCGTAGACGCTCACTGAGAGGCTTACCGAATGCGCTCCTTCCCGCTCCTTGCCGCCGTACTCTGCGCCGTCGTCCCGTCCGTGGTCCGCGCTGCCCCGTCATTCGCGCCGGCCAACCTCACTTGCGAGGGGCTTGTCCACCCGCTGGGTCTGGACGTGCCCCTGCCCCGCTTCTCCTGGCAGCTCACGGACACCCGCCGCGGCGCCAAACAGACGGCGTACCAGATCCGCGTGGCCACCAGTCCGGAGCGGCTGCGCGAGGAGCGGCCGGACGTGTGGGACAGCAAGACCGTCGGCACGGACCAGTCTATCTGGGCGCCCTTCGGCGGCCCCGCACTCGAATCCGGCCGCCGATACTACTGGCAGGTGCGCGTCTGGGACCAGCAGGGCAAGCCCGGCGGATGGAGCGCACCCACCTACTGGGAAACGGGGCTGCTGAACCCTGCAGACTGGCACGCTCAGTGGATCGGGTACGTGGAGGGCCGGCCGGATCCCAAGAGCACGCAGTCGCCTCTGCTGCGCAAGACCTTCACCCTGGCGCAGCCGATCCAGAGCGCCCGCATCTACGTCACCGCCCTGGGTAGCTACCGTCTCAGCATCAACGGCCGGCGTGTGGGCGAGGACGTGCTCACGCCGGACTGGACCGACTACCGCAAGCGCGTAACCTACCAGACTTACGACGTGACGGATCTGCTGCGCCAGGGCGAGAACGCGGTGGCCGCCATGCTGGGCGACGGCTGGTACGGGAGCGGCCTGGGCTGGAACCTCCAGCGATTCAGCTTCGGCCCGCCGCCGGACCGCCTGCTGATGCAGCTCCAGGTGACCTACGCGGATGGCCGGAAGGAGACGGTGGTTACGGACGGCTCGTGGAAGGCCACTCTGGGTCCCATCCTGCGCTCCGAGATCTACGCCGGAGAAACCTACGACGCCCGCAAGGAGCAGCCCGGCTGGGACCGCCCCGGCTTCCGCGACTCCGGATGGCAGCCGGTCACGGTGCTGGACGCCCCGCCTGCCGCGCTGGTGGCCCAGCGCTCTCCCACCATCCAGGTAACGCAGGAGCTGAAGCCCAGAACCGTCCAGGAGCCTAAGCCGGGCGTCTTCGTATTTGACATGGGACAGAACATGGTGGGATGGGCGCGGCTGCGCGCCGCCGGCCCCGCCGGAACCTCCATACGTATGCGGTTCGCGGAGATCCTGAACCCGGACGGCACCATCTATACTGCCAACCTCCGCAGAGCGGAGGCCACCGATACCTTTACGCTGCGGGGCGGCGGCGAGGAGACTTTCGAGCCCCACTTCACCTACCACGGCTTCCGTTACGTGGAGCTCACCGGCTATCCCGGCCGGCCGGGCCTCAATACCATCCTGGGGATCGTCTTCCATACCAACACACCGCCCTCCGGGGCGTTCGCCTGCTCGGATGACATGGTGAACCAGCTCTGGCGCAACATCACCTGGGGCCAGCGCGGCAACCAGGAGAGCGTGCCCACGGACTGCCCCCAGCGCGATGAGCGGCTGGGCTGGATGGGCGACGCCGAGATCTTCTCTCGCACCGCCTGCTTCAACATGGACATGGACGCCTTCTACTCCAAGTGGATGCGCGACGTGGTGGACGCCCAGTCCGCGGCAGGTGGCTTCTCAGACGTCTCGCCCCGGGTGGTAGACCCGGCGGACGGCGCGCCTGCCTGGGGCGACGCGGGCATCATCATCCCGTACGAGGTCTACCGGCAGTACGGGGACACCGGCATTGTGCGGGACAACTGGCCGGCGATGGTGCGGTGGATGGAGTACATACACGGCGCCAACCCGAACCTGCTCTGGCTCAAGCGCCGCAACAACGACTTTGGCGACTGGGTGCCGGCGGGCAGCGACACGCCCAAGGACGTGCTGGCCACGGCCTACTGGGCGTACGACGCGCAGCTCATGGCGGAGATGGCCCGCGCCCTGGGCCGCGCGGAGGAGGCCTCCGGCTACCTGGAGCTGTACAACGGCATCAAAGCGGCGTTCATCAAGGCCTACGTGAAGGACGACGGCACCGTGGGCAACGGCAGCCAGACCTGCCAGGCGCTGGCCATCCACATGGGCCTCCTGCCGGACGGCATGACCAAGGCCGCGGCGGACGTGCTGGTGCGGGACATCCAGAAGCGCGGCGGCCACCTCTCCACCGGCTTCGTGGGCACCTGCTACCTCATGCGCGCGCTCACCATGGCCGGCCACACCGACATGGCCTACCAGCTCCTGCTGAACGAGGACTACCCGAGCTGGGGCTACATGATACGCAAGGGAGCCACCACCATGTGGGAACGCTGGAACGGCGATACCGGCGACCCCGGCATGAACTCCTTCAACCACTACGCCTTTGGCGCCGTGGGGGAGTGGATCTACCGCTGCGTGGCCGGTATCGACACGGACCCTCACGCGCCCGGCTACCGCGCCGTGATCATCCATCCTCGCCTGGACAGCCGCATCACCCACGCGCGGGGCGAGTATGAGTCGATGTACGGCAAGGTGGTGAGCGACTGGACCTCCAGCGCGGACGGCGCCTTCAGCCTCAACGTGACGGTGCCGGCCAACTCCGCGGCCCTGGTCTACGTGCCGTTCTCCGGCCAAGGCAAGGTGCTGGAGGGAGGCAAGACGCCCACGCGGGACATAGGCGTGGTCTTCCAGCGCATGGAGGACGGCTGCGCGCTCTACTTTGTGGGCGCCGGCACCTACTCCTTTACCTCCGGCACCGGCCCGGCCACCGCGACGCCCCGCGCCCCGCGGGCCAAACCCGCCGCCAACCCGTCCCCCTCCAGCGACAAGCAGTTGGACAAGGTCTTCAAATAGTTTTTGGAGTGCGGCGGCCTGACACCGCTTTCTCTGTGCCGCCTGCGAGAACAGCTCAAAGAAGGCTGAAAGGGCCCGGTACCGGTCCGGTCATTGATGGTACAATGTCCGTACGACGTTCTTACCGGTTATAGACACAGTGGAAGATCCTGGACAGTGCCATGACACGAACTCTGCAGCGAATTGGGAATAGCAAGGGCCTGGTGCTCACGCGGACGATGCTGGAACATCTAGGCGTAACAGACGCAGTAGAGGTGACGCTTGAGGAGGGCAGAATCGTAATCACAGCCCCACACGGTCCTGCTCCGCGCCGCCAGAGCTTTGAAGAAGCGAAAGACGCCACCTTTGACCAGTACGACTCCGCGATGAAGCGGCTGGCCGATGCCGGATGATGACATAGTTTTCCTCACGCTGGAGCAGGTCAAGACGCTCCACCGGGAATCCATTCACCGTTACTCTCCTACCGAATCCACCGCCATCCGGGACGAAGGGCTCCTCGAATCCGCGGTCATGGCGCCCCAGCACACCTGGGGCGGCGAGTACCTGTACCAATCTCTGCCTGAGATGGTCGCCGCTTACCTCATCAGCCTTAACCAGAACCACGCGTTCGAGAACGGCAACAAGCGCGCAGCGTTCGCTGCCTGCTCCGCATTTCTGCGGATGAATGGCTACCGCCTCACTCTCTCCGAGGACCAAGCCGTGGACGTTACGCTCCGGATCGCCAGCCACACGATCAAGCGCGAAGAGGTCGTGGCCATTCTCCTGGCCGCTGTTCAATCCCTGTAACCGCCATTCCGGCCAGGAACCCGGCTGAGTACGGTGGCGTCCTTCTCTTTTGCACGGGTGGCCCACCGGCGCCTCCCGCCCATAACGCGCGGCCCTCCGGTGGAGATAACGCCGCCCGGCAGGTAAGTACGGAGGGTAAGACATGAACAGACTAACTATAACGCTGGTCGCCGCGTCACTGGCCCTCGCCCCGGCGGCGATGGCGCAGAACATCGGGGTACAGGTGAACGGGCAGCCCGTCACCTTCTCCGGCATGGGCCCCCAGCAGGTGAATGGCCGCGTGATGGTCCCCCTGCGGGGCGTGCTGGAGCAGATGGGCGCCGACGTCCATTGGAATGAGGCGACCCAGACGGTAACGGCCACCCGTGGCAGCCAGCAGATCGAGCTGCCCATCGGCAGCCGCATGGCCTCCGTGAATGGGCGGACCGTGAACCTGGACGTGCCGGCCACGATCATGAACGGCACCACCATGGTCCCGCTCCGCTTCGTGGGCGAGGCGCTGGGCGCCGACGTGCGTTGGGACGGCGCCGATCAGTTGGTGATGATCAACACCAACGGCACCCAGTCCGCATACCAGAACAACCAGAACAACCAGAACAACCAGATAGCCCAGAACTACACGCCGGTACCGTACCAGGGGAACACCTACCCGCCTCCGCCCGCTCAGCGGTACATCCCCACGCCGCCGGCCACGACCTATCCGCCGTCCCGGGCGCACCGGACCATGTACGGCCGGATGATCACGCTTCCTGCTGGCACCGTGATCCCGGTGACGCTTGACACACCGCTGAGCAGCAGCAATAGCCGGCCCGGGGACCGCTTCACCGCGACGGTGCAGAACGGTTCGGACAACGCGGGACTGCCGGACGGCACCCGCATTGAGGGCGTGGTCCGCGACGCGATTCCCGCCGCCAACAACCAGCCGGGCATCGTGGACATGGACTTCCGGCGCATCGTCTTCCCGAACGGGGATTCGCAGCCGATAAACGCGAGCGTGACCTCGCTTGACTCCAAGTCGGTGCAGCATACCTCGGAAGGGCGTCTGGTAGCGACCAATAACAACCGCAACCAAAACCTCAAGTGGGTTGGAATCGGCGCGGGCGCGGGCCTTCTGCTGGGCGCGGTGACCAAAGGCAACACGCTGCTGGACACCCTGCTGGGCGCGGGCGCCGGCTATCTGTTCGGCCAGACGCAGAACAACCGCCACCCCAGCGACGTGAAGCTGGCGCAGGGGACGCAGTTCGGCGTACGGTTGGACAACCAGATAGCCTTCCGTTCCGACTACGTTCCGGCGGATCAGTACCAGTACCAGCGGGACGACCGCTTCTACACGCCGGGTCGGTAAGAGCTGAAGGGATGAGGGGGTGACGGGGTGAAGGGGTGCGATGTGGGCACCCCCACAGAATCGCCCTGACCGGACCTTTCCGGTAGAGCCGGGGAGCCTCCTGTTTGCAGGCTCAGATCACCCCCTCACCCCGTCACCCCCTCACGCAACTACCGCCTCCACTACCCGCCCCGCCACGTCCGTCAGGCGGTAGTTGCGGCCGTTGAAGAAGTAGGTCAGGCGAGTATGGTCGATTCCCAGCAGGTACAGCAGGGTGGCGTGCAGGTCGTTGATGCTCACGCGGTCCACCACTGCCTTGTGGCCTAGCTCGTCCGTCTCGCCGTAGCTCACGCCGCCCTTCACTCCCCCGCCGGCCATCCAGGTGGTGAAGGCGTGGGGATTGTGGTCCCGGCCGGTTCCCCCCTTCTGCACCAGGGGCAGCCGGCCGAACTCCCCGCACCAGACCACCAGCGTGGATTCCAGCAGCCCCCGCTGCTTCAGATCCGTGAGCAGCCCTGCGATGGGTACGTCCGTCTCGCCCGCGAACCCGCGATGGTTCGCCGCGATATTCGTGTGGCCGTCCCAGCTCCGCTCGTTCTCCTCGCCGCCGCTGTAGATCTGCACGAACCGCACGCCCCGCTCCACCAGGCGCCGCGCCATGAGGCACTGCTTGCCAAAGTGCGCGCACCGCTTGTCGTCCAGGCCGTAGAGCGACTGGATGTGCGCTGGCTCGTGGCTGAAGTCCAGCGCCTCCGGCGCGGCCATCTGCATGCGATAGGCCAGCTCAAAGCTCTCGATGCGCGCCGCCAGCTCCGGGTCGTTGTCGCACTGCGGCAGCCGCTCCCGGTTCATGCGGGACAGGAAGTCGAGCTGCCGCCGCTGCTGGTTCTGGCTCTGGTCTCCGTCCCGGTAAAGGTTGGCGATGGGCGCGCCCTGCGCCGCCAGCGCCGTGCCCTGGTAGGCACCCGGGAGGAAGCCGGAGCTCCAGTTCTGCGAATACCCCTTGGGGAGGCCGCGGCCAAGCGTGTCGTACATCACCACAAAGCCGGGTAGGTCCTGGTTCTCCGTGCCCAACCCGTAAGTGACCCACGAGCCCACACTGGGGAATCCCATGCGGCTCATGCCGGTGTTGATCTCGAACAGCGCGGGCGAGTGGTTGTTGGTCTCCGTGAAGCAGGAGTGGAGGAAGGCCATGTCGTCCACATGGCGGGCCATGTTGGGGAAGATTTCGGAGACCCACGCGCCGCACTGGCCGTGCCGCTGGAACCCGAACGGCGACTTCATGATGGGCCCCACCTGATCCGTGAAGAAGCCGGTGTCCTTATCGAACCCCTTCAGCTCCTGGCCGTCGTGCTTCTCCAGCTCCGGCTTGTAGTCCCAGGTGTCCACGTGGCTGGGCCCGCCGTTCATGAAGAGCCAGATCACGCTGCGGGCACGAGGGGGGAATTGGGGAAGGTGAGAGGCCGGAACCCCGAGTGGCCCGCTCGCCCGCTCGCCCGCTCGCCCGTTCTGATGCTTGTTGCCCGTTCGGGCATCTGCCAACAGGCCCTGCTGGTCCAGCAGCGTGGCCAGCGCCAGGAGCCCGAATCCGGAGCCGGTCCGCTTCAGGAACTCCCGCCGCGTGCTATACGCCCTGCTTGGCGAGGCGAATTGGTGTGAATGCATTGAACCCTCTCTCGACTCTCGACTCACGACTCGCGTTAGTCCACGTACACAAACTCGTTCAGTCCCAGCAGCGCCTGGCAGAAGTCGGTAAGCGCAGCCGGCTCTGGGTCCTGGGCGCCGGACGCGCGGTAGGAGGCCGTCTGCTGCGCCAGGAACGCAAGCGATTCCGCTCGCTCCCGGGCGGTGGGCCGGCGCGACAGCGCGATGAGGAAGGCGGAATCCATCGCCGCCGGCAGCGGGACGGAAGCGATGGGGCGCACCCTTCGCGCGAAGCTGTGGGCGTACTCCCGCGCCTGCGGGCTGTTCAGGAGCATTAGCGCCTGCGGCGCCACCGTAGTCACCGGACGGGAGCCTATTCCTACCAGCGCGTTCGGCGCGTCGAAGAGCACCATGCTGGGAATCAGCTTGCTGCGCTTCACAAAGAAGTAGATGCTGCGCCGCTTCATCCGCTCATCCAGCGTGCCAGGACCGAACATGGTGGGGTCCAGCTCCCCGCTCACGGCCAGCATGGCGTCCCGGATCGCCTCCGCCTCCAGCCGCTGCCGCGGATGGCGCCAGCAGAGCCGGTTGTCCGGGTCCACCTTCGCCGCCTTCGGGTTCACCGCCGCCGACTGCATATAGGTCGCGCTCAGCATGATGAGCCGGTGAATCCGCTTCAGGCTCCAGCAAGTCGTGAGTCGTGAGTCGTGAGTCGTGAGTCCGGAAGCGGAATT
>CAYNFH010000189.1:0-12918 GCA_964396385.1 uncultured Chthonomonadaceae bacterium
CCCTCGCCGGTATTGCTCCGGCCGCCGAGCCGGTTCATGGCGATGGCCAGCGTCTCGTGCGCCTCCCGGCTGATGGAGCCCAACGACATGGCCCCCGTTGCGAACCGCTTGACGATCTCCACGGCGGGCTCGACTTCCTCCAGCGGCACCGGCGTGGAGGGCTTGAAGCGGAACAGGCCGCGGAGAGTGGCCAACTGCTCGCTCTGCCGGTTAACCGTGTCGCTGAACTCCTTGAAGGTCTTGTAGCTTCCGCTCTTGGTGGCGTGTTGAAGCGCGGCGATGGTGTCCGGGTTGAGCTGGTGGAACTCGCCGCCGCGCCGCCACTGGTAGTGGCCGCCGGGATCCAGCGCCAGGTTCTCCGGCACATCGAATGGCGGATAGGCGAACGCGTGGCGCGCCAGCGCCTCCTCCGCCAGGACATCCAGCCCTACCCCCGGCACGTGGCAGGCGGTGCCGGCAAAGTAGCGGTCAATCACGTCCTGGTTCAGGCCCACCGCCTCAAAGATCTGCGCGCCCCGATAGCTCTGGATGGTGGAGATGCCCATCTTGGACATCGTCTTCAAGAGACCCTTGTTGAGCGCCTTGATGAACCTCTTCTCCGCCTCCGCCACCGTCAGGCCTTCTGGAAGCATCCGCTCGCGGACCATGTCCGCCACGGTCTCGAAGGCCAGGTAGGGGTTGATAGCGCTCGCGCCATAGCCGCACAGCAGGGCAAAGTGGTGGACCTCCCTCGGTTCGGCCGACTCCAGCACCAGCGCGACGTAGGTGCGCGAGCCCTCGCGGATGAGGTGGTGGTGGACGGCGGAGAGGGCCAGGAGCGCCGGGATAGGCGCATGCTGCCGGTCCACTCCCCTATCAGACAGCACGATGACGCTGATGCGGTCCTCCAGCGCCTTGCTGGCCTCGCGGCAGAGTCTATCGAGCGCGATCTTCATGCCCGCCGCGCCCTCGGATGGGTCGAACAGCATGGAGAGGGTGCGCGCCTGGAAGTCCCGCGTGGAGAGCTGCCGCAGCTTCTCCAGCTCGACGTTGGTGAGGATGGGCGACTCGAGCTTGAGCTGGTGGCAGTGGCGCGGCTCTTCGCTCATCAGGTTGCCGTTGGGCCCGATGTAGTTCTGGAGCGACATCACCAGTTCTTCCCGGATGGGGTCGATGGGTGGATTGGTGACCTGCGCGAAGAGCTGCCGGAAATAGTTGTAAAGCATGTGCGGCCGCTGGGAAAGCGCGGCCAGCGGCGCGTCATTGCCCATGGACCCCAGCGGTTGCTCGCCGGCGACCGCCATGGGACCGAGGATGAACTTCAGGTCCTCCAGCGTGTAGCCGAACGCCTGCTGCCGCTCCAGGATGGTCTCGTGGTCCGGATGGTGGACGTCGCGCGGGTCCGGAAGGTCCCGCAGGTCTATCTTGTAGGTCTCCACCCACTGCCGATAGGGCGACTGGTGGACAATGCGGTTCTTGAGCTCTGTATCATCGATGATGCGACCCTCGACCGTGTCCACCAGAAAGATCTTGCCCGGCTGGAGCCGACCCTTCATCTGCACGTTGGAGGCCGGGATGTCCAGCACGCCGGTCTCGGAGGCCATGACCACCAGGCCGTCCCTGGTCACCAGATAACGCGCGGGGCGCAGGCCGTTCCGGTCCAGGATGGCGCCGATGCAGCGGCCGTCCGTAAACGCGATGGCCGCGGGGCCATCCCACGGCTCCATGAGGCAGGCGTGGTACTCGTAGAAGGCGCGCCGGTCCGGGTCCATGTACTCGTCGCCGCCCCACGCCTCGGGGATTAGCATCATGATGGCGTGCGGCAGGCTGCGGCCGCCCATGTAGAGCAGCTCGAGGGCGTTGTCGAACGTCTGGGAGTCGCTGCCGGTCTGGGACACGAGCGGGGTGAGCTTCTTGACGTCCTCGCCGAAGAGCGCGGAGGAGAGCCGGGCCTCGCGGGCGCGCATCCAGTAGCGGTTGCCCCGGATAGTGTTGATCTCCCCGTTATGGGCGATCATGCGGTATGGGTGCGCCAGGTCCCACGTGGGGAAGGTGTTGGTGCTGAACCGCTGGTGCACCAATGCCAGCGCGGTCACCAGCCTGGGGTCCTTCAGGTCCAGATAGAAGCCGCTGATCTGGTGGGCCATGAGAAGGCCCTTGTAGATGACGGTGCGGCAGGAGAGGCTGGAGATGTAGAAGTAAGAACCCTCGCGCAGGCTCCGGGCCGCGACGGTCTTCTCAATGACCTTTCGGATGACGTAGAGCTTGCGCTCGAAGGACTCGTCGGAGGGATGAGGGATGAGGGACGAGGGATGAATCCCGGAGTTTCGCTCCCCATCGGTTGACGACTGTCCGCTGGTGGTTGGCGGCTGATCGTTTTCCGCCGGCGTGATGAAGAACTGGCGGATCACGGGCTCGACTTCGCGCGACTTCTGCCCGATCTTGGTGTTGTCCACGGGCACATCGCGCCAGGCGAGGAGGCGCTGCCCCTCGTCCGCCACGACCTTGGCAACAACGGCCTCGCAGATCTTGCGCTCTACCGGGTCGCGCGGCAGGAAGACCATCCCTACGCCGTAGGCTCCGGCCTCGGGAAGGTTGGGGACCTCCGCACGGAAGAAGTCGTCAGGAATCTGGATGAGGAGGCCCGCCCCGTCGCCGGTCTCGGGGTCGCAGCCGCAGGCGCCGCGGTGGGCGAGGTTGACCAGGATCTCCAGCCCCTGCTCCACGATGGAGTGGGACTTCTCGCCGCGAATGTTCGCGACGAATCCTACGCCGCAAGCGTCTCGCTCTAATTGTGGATCGTACAGTCCCTGTGGGGGCGGCAGCGCCATACAGGCTCCTCCGACGTCCTCACCTCCCGTCCTGAGGGAGCCTGAGCTCCCTCGACTCCCCTCTCAAAAACTGGTGAGGGGGAAAAGGACCGGCGAGGGCCTATATAAGACAGAGCGACCCGTGCTCCATGAGCGAATCGTACCCCGCAGAGGCGGAGTCCGGCCAGCGCTCTGGTCACGGGCGTCCTTGGTACCGTGCAGAAATGGAAGCCTATCTTAGCATGCGGCGTGCGTCCAGGTCAAGGGAGCGAGCGAACAGACCGTTCACCACAGAGGACGCGGAGAGCACAGAGAAAGGCGGCTGATGGGATAAGGGGTTCGGATTCCGGCCACGCCTCATCGCCTCATCAGAATCTCTGCGTCCTCTGTGCCCTCTGTGGTGAATCCTACTCCGCGTCTTCTCGTGGGACGTATTCGTTGACGGAGAAGATAGCCAGGGCGGCGAGGAGTGCGACGGCCGCGGTGACGCCGAGGATGATCCAGGCTGTCGTAGAGGTGACGCTTATTGGGCTGATGGCGTTGAGGAACTCGCGGATGTCCACCGACTCGCGCTCCATCTGCCGGTGCGGCGCGACAACGTGGAGGTAGTACATGAGCGAGACCTTCTGGAGGCCCGGAACGTACGAAGTCCACGTCTCGATGCCGAAGGAGTAGATGAGCCCCCAGAGCAGCGGGCGGGCGATGACCGTCGCCAGGAGCAGGAACACCGCTCCGTAGGCAAGCGCGCCGACCGGGATGACCGCCAGATCGTGCGTGAACTGCGAGTGAAGAATTCGGCTCGGTCCGAGCAGGACCAGGGCCAGGGCGCAGAGCGCCAGCCAGGTGGTCCCGGTCACCACCACGATTACGGCGGCGAACTTCGCCATCAGCGTCCGCCAGCGCGCCACGGGGCGTGTAAGCAGGTAGACGATGGTCTTCTGCTCCACCTCCTGGGAGATCACGCCCGTCGCGAAGACCACTGCCAGGATGACGAGGACAAACCCGAACACCACGGCCGGAGCCAGCGTGTTGTAGACATCCAGCGTGGGCGCATGGTCATGCGACTTCCACCGGATCAGCCCGGCCAGGGCCGCCGGCAGCGCGATGAGCACCGCCGACGCCGCCAGCCGCTTCGGGCGGAGCAGGTCGCGGAGCGCACCGCGGAAAAGGAAGAGATCGATCATGAGATTTTCAATTTTCCATTTTCAGTTTTCAATTTGGACGGCTCAACCTGGCCAATTGAAAATCGCAAATTGAGAATTGAAAATGCCTCTGCGTCATCCTCCAACCAGATATCTGAACACGGCTTCCAGGTTGTTGTCGGGCGAATCGAAGGCTTCGATGGCGTAGCCGTGGGCCAGAACCACCTCCGGGAACCGGGCATAGAACTGGTCCGGCTCACGCGTCTCCACCTCCAGCCGACCGCGCTCCTCGTCAAAGCGCGCGCTCAGGACGAAAGGAAAGTCCAGCAGCCGCTTGGCGAGCTCGCGCCGATCCGGGGACTGAATGCTGATGTGGTGCGGATGCTTGTCGATGAGCGAGCGGATCTCGTAGATGTCGCCCTGAGCGAGCAGCCGGCCACGGTGCATGAGCAGGATGGAGCGGGTCATCTGCTCCACCTCATACAGGATGTGGCTGGAGACCACGATGCACTTCTGCTTCTGCGCGAGCTCGTGCAGCAGCGTGGTGATGTCCCTCCGGCCCACCGGATCCAGGCCGTTGAGCGGCTCATCCAGCACCAGGACTTCCGGGTTATGGACGATGCCCTGCGCCAGCTTGATCCGCTGCCGCATTCCCTTGGAGTAACCGCCGATCTTCCGGTCCGCGTTGGCGGTCATGCCGACCATCTCGATGGCCTCGGCAACCTTGCCCGGTATCGTGGCGCGGGGCAGCCCACCCAGTACCGCGAGCATCGTGACGAAGTCGCGGCCCGTGATGTCATCGTAGTTGCTCTCGATCTCCGGGATGTAACCGAGCCGCTGCAGCACGGCCGCGTTGGCGAACGGTCGCTGGCCGAAGACGGTCACCCCCCCCGTGCTCGGCCTGAGCTGGCCGGTGACAAGCTTCATCAAGGTGGACTTTCCGGCGCCGTTCGGCCCGAGCAGGGCGGTGATCCCGGGGCCGATGCGGGTGGATACGTCATTGATCCCGATCACCTGGCCGTACCAGCGGGAGGCGTGCTGGAGCTCTATCATCCCCGCACCACCTCCACCGCCCGTATCCGCATCCGCGCCGCCACAATACCGGCAATCACCAGCACGACTGCAGCGCCCAGCATGATGCCGGGATGCGGCGGAGGCAGCGTGATCTGAACGACCTCTCCGAGCCTTCGCCGGAAGACCGTCATGTGCAAAGTTACGCTGAGTGCCCACTGCTGCAGCGCATTGATAACGCCTGACACGCTCGCCTTCTGCACCACCAGGCCGCGATCCGGATGCCCGTGATAAATGGCCACCCAGAGGATCTTGGCCGCGATGTCGCCAAAGAAGTAGACCCCGGCATACGCGACTCCCGCGAAGAGCGGGGTTCGAGACCAGGCCGAGAAGCCCACCAACAGGCTCGCGTGGATCACCGCCGGAATGAGCGCCGCCCCCACGACGCGCAGCAGAAGCCACGGCTCGTGCTTCAGGAAGCCGTCGCTCGAATAGTTCATCAAGCAGTACAGGTAGAACAGTACCGCCGGGATGAGCGAAGTCAGAAATACCGTGAGGAAGATCCCCATCCACTTGCCGAGCAGGTAGTCGGTCTTGGTAATGGGCTTGGATAGGTAGACCAGCAGCGCGTTGGCACGGTTGTCCGCCGCGATGCTGCCCGCGCCCGCCGCCAGGGCGATGAAGAAGAGCCAGAAGCCCTGCCACCCCATAGCATAGTAGAAGTATTGCGCGTACTTCTGGCCCACGACTTCCTGTCCGAACAGATTGGGGCCGCCGGGTCCGGCGGTCTTGGTCAGCGACGCCAGGTAGATGATGAGGGCGACGATGAGCCAGGGAAACAGGTTCAGAGCGGCCAAGACCCAGAACCACCACTTGGACCGGAGGTACCGCATCCGCGCGACGGCGATGTACCACCATCGGGCGGCGCGCATCTTGAGCGGCCCGTCATACGGCCGGTAGCTCAGATCCGCAATTGGCGAAGCGCTCACTCAATGGCCTCCAGGAAGATGTCCTCCAGCGAGCGGGAGGCGGGGCGGAACCCGCGCACCTGCGCGCCGGAGTCGCGCGCCGCTTCGAACAGCACCCGTCCCACGTCGGTCGTGCCGCCGGCGAGCTGAAGCCTATAGTGAGTGCCGAGTTGTCGAGTCACCTCGCCGCCGCGCTCTTGCATAGCTTCCACAAAGGGCACCGACGGATGGCGAAGCTCGACCTCTATCTGGATACCCTCAGTGCGCCGCAGCGACGACACGGAGCCGTGCGTCGCCAGCTCACCGTTACGCATCACGATCACTTCGTCGCAGGTGCGCTCGATGTCCGGCAGCAGGTGGGAGGAAACGATGACGTTCACGCCCTTGGAGTGGGAGATGTCCCGGACCAGGTCCAGCATTTCGTCGCGGCCGGCGGGATCCAGGCCATTGGTGGGCTCGTCCAGGAAGAGCAGCCTGGGGCCGTGCACCAGCGCCTGCGCCAGCTTCACGCGCTGCTTCATGCCGGTGGAGTAGGTCTCCACGTTGCGGTAGCGCGCCTCGCCCAGACCACAGTACTCCAGCGTTTCGTGCGCGCGGCGCATGGCCTGGCTGCCCGGCATGCCGGCGAGCTCCCCCGCGTAGGCGACGAAGCTGACCGCGTTCATGCCGGGGATGTGGCAGTCGATCTCCGGCATGAGGCCTATCTTCTGCCGAATGCGGAGGCCCTGGGTCGCCACGTCCATGCCGAGCACATCCCCGCGGCCGCTAGCCGGCTTGACGAAGCCGAGGAGGGTCTTGATGAGCGTGGTCTTGCCCGCGCCGTTGGGACCGAGGAGCCCCACGCAGCCCTCCGGGACCTCCACGGTCAGGTCCGAGACGGCGGTCTTGCTCCCGTACTTGACGGTCAGGTTGTGGATGGAGGCGACTGGCATGGTATGGGTGAATTCCTGAAGGAATACTGCGGCCGGCGGCGGCCGGTTTCGCGGATTGCGGTTCGTTCTGTGTTCCCTGCCGGCAGAGTGATATATTAGCCGGATTCGGGCTCGTGTGGTGTTTCCGTGCTCAGAGTGTGCAGCGCTGCACGAATTGGCCTCGGTGAGCCGGCGGCCGGGGGGTGAGACATTTGTAACCAGATTGTGCTCGGGCTGGCGAGACCAAGTTCAAGGAGCGGCTAGTTGCCTAGGAGCTCGTGCGCGCGATCGATGAGCAGGCCGAGCAGCGTGTAGTCGGACACATGCAGCCGCTTCGCCAACCCGTGCACCCTCTGCCACCGCGTGTGCCCAAGGACGGAGGTTATGCGGCGTGTCCCCAGGAGCTGAAAGGCCGCGTCTTCCTGCCTGCCCCGCGGCAGACCCCGCAGGAGCGTGAGCGCCATCTCCAGGCGCTGTATCCAGCCAGTCGCGCACGCTCTCCTTCAGGAGCCACCGGATGGTGGCCGTGTCGGCTCCGGCGATCACCTCCTCCGGCGAGCACACTGTATTGCGCTGGTTCTATTCCATCACAATTTGACGGAATTCCGTCAAATTGTCCCTGTTTGGCTGCATTGCCAGAGTCGCGACAGGCAGTGCGTCCATCGGCGGCTGGACCTCCTCGCCCTCCAAACTGTGGGCATCCAACTGTATTGCGGCCGCCCCGCCCGCGTCCCGGTGCTCGACTAGCCGGGCACGCCGCATCTCACGGAGAAGCGCCCGCTGCCAGGGGGGGACCGGCTTTGCTTCGGCTGCGTCGGCCAGCCAGCGGAGGCGCACCTCCTCCGGTTCCGGTGCGAGCACCTCGGCCCCGCTGCCGGTATTCCGGGCGGCTGGAACAGAAGCGCCCACCCGCGCCGGCGATGGCGGCCCTCATCCACGAAGGAATCTGGGCGCATCCCCGGCAGGGGTGGACGCATGGACGTCAGCTATCCGGGTTATGCTGTAGTGGGCGCCTAGGGGACAGTGCAGGTTGCGAGGGCTCTGCCCTCAGGCTCCTACAGTACCGAGAGCGCGGCCCTCGTGCTCCTGAAGAATCCGAGGGCTCTGTCCTCGTGCTCCCGCAGAGGGGGCTTCATTCGCCCCTTCTGCCTCCCCTCATAACGAGCCGCTGCGCGGGCTTCGCAGGCATTGCCGGAACCGCGACCGTCCCTGCGGGACAGTTCCCGCGGGCCGGTTGCTGCCCCGCGTTCGGTGGGACTTGCGGGCGCTTTGCGCCGTCCGCCACCTTCGTGGGGCCGAAAGCCCTCACCGCCAGATCGTGCGCATTGCCACCAGATGCGCGACGCTATGACGGCGCGGGCAACGCGACGACGTTCCGGGGCACCGCGCACCACTACAACAGCGACAACCAGCTTACCGACTCCGGATTCCAGTTCGACGGCAACGGCAACGGCACCACCTGCAACGGGGGCGCCATCACATACGACCAGGAGAACCGGGTTACCGGCATCGGGACAGCGATCACCAACGGGTACGGACCGGATGGCAGGAGAGCCTGGAAGCAGACCAGCGCGGGCAGGACGTACTACTTGTATGATGGGATGGTGCCGATCTGCGAGTTCAACTCCAGCGGCAACATGACCGCGGCGAACACCTTCGGCCCGACGGGGCTGCTCTCCAGAAGCCAGGGGACGAGCACCTTCTACACGTTCGACCCGATTGGAAACACGGTCCAGAAGCTGGATTCCAACCAGAACCTGCTCTCCTCCAGCATCTATGACGCAACCGCCTCCAGCGCCTCCACGAGCACACAGACGGACCCGCGGGGGCTTTGGAGGGCAGTGGGGCTACTTTCTAAAGAGCGGTCCAGCGGGAGAAGATGGCGGCCTGGCCGCGGTAGGCGCCGGAATCGTCCACCAGGTTCCAGACGGTGGCGGCCTCGATGCGGAAGCGGCGGCCGGTGCTGGAGACGCGAGCGCCCTGGTAGTCGTCGATGTAGCCCCGGGCGGTGACGCGCGCCATGAGGCGGGCGCGCTCGTCGCGGTGGACGGGCTCGGCGGAGAGGCGGGAGGGCAGGGCGGTGAGCTGTTCCCAGGTCATCTCGAACAGGCGGAGCGCGGTGCGGTTTGCGTAGTTGAAGATGGGGTCGGGCTCTGTTCCATGGGAGACGACGGCGAAGGGGGCGTGGAAGAGCGCGCGACCGAACTCCGGCTCCGGTACCCCGGGCAGCAGCTCGTGGCCGGTCCAGCGGCGGAGGCTTGCCGCGAGCACGACCGCGTGCTCCCGCAGGAATGCGTTCTGCTCCGATGGCTCCGGCAGCTCCATGCGTGCCTGCCTATCTCAAATTAATGCGGCGCCAACCCAAGGCTAACGCGGATGGCATTGTCGACTCGACCCAGATCTTCTTCAGTAAGCCGGCCCACATACCGGCCCAGCCGACTTTTGTCGATGGTGCGGATCTGATTCAAGATCACTCGTGAAGGAACCGAGAGGCCGCTCAGCCCGGGCTGGACAACTACGTCGGTCGGAAACTCGCGGGACAGGGCACGGGAACTTACGGCCGCGACAATCACGACGGGACTGAACTCATTGCTTATATCGTTCTGGATGATGACGGCCGGCCGCCGACCTCCTTGCTCACTCCCAACGACTGGATCGAAACCAACGTAGTAGATCTCGCCGCGCAGGGGATACGGGCTCGGACCAGGCAGAGCACCTGATTCTGCGCTACTCATCTGCCATGGCTGCCGTCTCAGCGTCGATATAACGCCACTCGTTACAGATCTCGAGGTCTTCCTCTGCCTTCTCCAGACAGCCAGCGATGAGGTCCTCGCGCAGCTTCCTGCGGCGTAGCTCCTCCGTTTTTTCGTCCAGCACCTGATTCACAAACCGGCTGATATTGCCATTACTCACCTCGCGCACCCGCCGGAGCACGTCATCCTGGAGGGTAAGAGAAACCCGCGTAGCGCCCATACTGTTCTCCTGTGCGATCGATGTATACGTTCAGATTATACACGCCAACTCAGCTCGTGCCGCAACCGTAGGAATCTACCGGCGTGTGCCAGAACCAGACGGATATGGGCGCGATTCAGTCGATGCTGGCCGCAGTGGCGGAAGGGAAGCGGGTGACCATCGGGAGGGAGTCGCTGGCGGAGCTGCGGCGGCTCGCGGACGGACGGCGGCTCGCGTGCCCTTCCTGCGGCGCGCAGGTGGTGCTGCACGCCGGGACGCTGCGGGCAGTACACTTCGCGCACCTGCCGGGCTCCGTATGCGCGCATCCGTACGCCGAGCCGGAGACGGAGCTGCACCGCGCGGGCAAGTCGCTGCTGGCCGCATGGCTCGCCACTTGCCTTCCCGACGCTTTGGTGACCGTGGAGGCGCCCATCCCAGAGACGGGTCAGCGGGCGGACATCCTGGTGGAGTCGGAAGGGCGGCGCGTGGCGCTTGAGTACCAGTGCGCGGACCTGGACTATCGCGAATGGAGGAGACGGCACCACCTGTACCGCGCGGTGGGAATCCAGGACCTCTGGGTGCTAGGCGCCAACCGGTTGAGATTTCGGGACGGAGCGCTCTATCCGGGCGAGCTGGAGCGCGCCTTGCTGCGTGAGGGCGCGCCGCTGCTGTTCCTGGATCCGGTGGGTCTGACCCTCGAAGCGGGGAGCGTGGCCCGGTTTCGGCCGGCGAGCTTCAAGAGCCGATGCGGGCCTGCCGGCGTCGGAAGGAACCATGGGACAGACAGTACAGAGGCGGGCCGGGACGGCGCCCGGCCCCTACAGCGTGAGCGGGGGTGTGGGCAGAGCAGGCACTTCGGCGGCGCTGCTTTGAGAGGCTCCTTATCGGCGCGGACGCTGGTGGAGCTGGAGTTCCCGTGGAAGCTGCTGGACTGGCCGGAAGCCAGGAGGCAGGAAGCAGGTGGCAGGAGGCAGGGGCCGGGCAGAATCGTGCGGGAGTATGCGGAGAATGATGCACGCATCTGGTCGTGGCTGACGAACCGCTTCCACGTGACGGAGCAATCGCTTCCGGCGTTCTTCGGAGCGGCGCTGCCGGGGGCGGAGGCGTTCGCGTGCTCGCCGCGGTTGTGGCAGGCCTGCATCTACTACCGCTTCATCGAGCATCGGGTGGGCGCGGCGTGGTGGATCGGTGAGGTGGAGGTCTGGGCGCGGCGTTACCTGCCCCTGGCATACCACAACGGCAAGCTGCTGCGCCGGGCGCTGTGGGGCTACCAGGCGCTGGTGTCCGCCGCGGGGCTGCTCTCGCTCCCGACGGGCAAGGGAGCGGCGCGGGTGGAGGCGGACTTCCACACGCTCGGGCGCGTGCCGGACCTGGCAGCCGCGCAGCGTCTCGCGTCCTACCGGCGGACGCTCCTCTGGGACCGGAAGTAGCCGTGGCTCAGCCGCCACCGACATCACCAAAGCCGCCGCACGGATATTGTGGCCACTGCGGGCGCGCGAACCCGCACACGGCGACGTTCTGCACGCAGTGTGGGGCGCGGCTGCCCTGGGCGGTCCCGGCGCACCCACGGCCCGTCACTCCTTCCTCCCCACCGGCAGCGCCTCCGGACAGGCTGGCGAAGTGGGCCGGAGCCGCCCGGACCTACCACCTCCTGGCGGGCAGCTCAGCGCTGCTTTGGACCAGCGTGGTCTTCGGGATTCTGGTGCTGGCGTTCATCTGGGCGGCCACCCAGGGGATGCCGTGGATCTATGCAGAGCTGCTCGGGGCGGTGTACGTGCTGGTCATTGCTCTGCAGATCGTCACCCTGGGCCGCATCGCTTCCGTGAACCTGGACCCCGCCGCCAATCCGGCCATGGCGGGCGACGCGCCGGTTACGGTGGCAGCGGATGAGCGGGTGCGGCTCCGAATCGCCGGTATTCTCTGGGCCGGAGTGCGCGTGTCGGCGCTCGGCGCGGGGACTGTACCGTATCCGCACAACGCGCTCGTGGTCACGGACAGGCACCTGCTGTTCATCGTGCTGCCGGTAGCAGGCGCCGGGGTCCTGGTAGGCGGCACCGACTTCGGCTTCGCTCACCAGATGCTGGCGAGAAAGGCGCTGCGGGAGAAGCTCGATCAGATGCTAGCTACCCAAACACTGCCCGAAATAGTGCGGTCGGACGCTCGGAACGTCGCGATTCCGCTGGCGGACCTGAGGGCCGTCTTGCCCATGAAGCTCCTCGGGCTCGTACCGCTCGCGGGATTCACGGTCATCACCCGCTCCGGCAGGCGGTACCGCTATTCGATATGGGACCGGGCGGACCGGGAGCAGCTTCAGGCGGCGCTCCGGGCTTATACCAGCCTGGTCTCCCCCGTCAGAGCGCGGCGATGACCGAAGGGCTTGTGGCACCGCCGGCGGTTACGCGGATCGGGATCACAAGGCGGGTCTCTTTGAAGTAGCAGAGGCCGCCGTTGCCGCTGGAGCAGTAGTGCACGCCCAGGTCCACCGTGACCGTCGATTCCCCCGACCTAGGAGTAATCGGAATGGTGACGGTCGCGGCCGGCTTTATCCCGGAGACGTCCCCCACCGCCACCGAGTCCGGACTGGCAGAGGATGCCGCGACGTGGAGCGGCGCGTCCGGGGTGATGTGGGTGCCGGCCGGCAGGTGCAGGGTTACGGTGAGCGCTTTCGCCTCGCTTGATACTGCCAGCGCGGGAATGCGCTGCTCCTTGCCCGTAAAGGCCGGGGCATCGGACTGGCGCGTGAGCTTGTCGAGCCCGGTGAGCTTCAGGGTAGAAACCAGCCCGCTCGCCGGGTGGTAGACGCGGATCATTTGGTTGTTGGTGTCCGCGATGTACATCTTGCCGCCGGCGAAGGTGAGGCCATTGGGCTCATTGAGCGAGGCGGACTTCGCCGGGCCGTCCGCCATGCCGCGCCGGCCGGTTCCGATGAGCGTCTCCGAAACGCGGGTGCGCGGATTGATCCGCTTGATCTTGTGGTTGTAGGTATCGGCGACGTACAGGAAACCCCCATCCCAGGCGATGCCGATGGGGTGCTGGAGCCGCGCGGTAGGGTACTTGCCGTCCACGTCCGCGTAGTCGAACAGCCCCTGGCCGATAATGGTGCGGACCTCGCGCGCCTGCATATCACCGGCGTGGTTTTCGAGCG
>CAYNFH010000190.1:0-12877 GCA_964396385.1 uncultured Chthonomonadaceae bacterium
GGTGGAGGACCCGCGCTGGCTCTACTGGTGCGACAAGCTCGGCCTCCTGGTCTGGGGCGAGATGCCCAACGCGCGCGCCTGGTCCCCGCGCGCAGAGGAGCTGTTCCTGGCGGAGTGGGAGCGCGCCGTCCGGCGCGACTACAACAGCCCTAGCGTTGTTGTGTGGGTGCCGCTAAACGAGTCATGGGGTGTCCCGGATCTGCACGACGACCACCCCGGTCAGTACGCCTTCCTCGAGCGCGTCGTCACCTTCACCAGGCGGCTGGATTCGGATCGGCCCGTCATCGACAACGACGGCTGGGAGCATACCGACGTTACGGACATCGTCGCCCTCCACGACTACACGCCCACGGCTGAGGGCCTCCGAAAGCGGTACGCCGACACGCTCGCCGGCGGTCCGCTCCCGGAGATGACCTGGACCAAGCATCCCATCCGCCACTTCGTGGGCGGCTCGCTGTTTCGGGGCCAGCCCATCATGCTCACGGAGGTAGGAGGGTTCCTGATGGTTCCGGACCTCCCGGAGGACGAGTGGGACCAGCTCTACGATGCGTACGCCTCCGCCCGCACCTCGGAGGAGCTGCTGGAAAAGTACCGCGACCTGATGGAGGGCCTGGCGAGCCTCCACTTTGTCTCCGGCTTCTGCTACACCCAGCTCACCGACATCGAGCAGGAGATCAACGGCCTGCTAACCTATGATCGGAAGCCCAAGATCCCACCAAAGCACATCGCCGAAATCCACCACCGCCTCTTCGGCTAATCCACAGCGTCTCCACGCTGGGTATCGCCGTCTGTGCTCTTGTCACCATCGGACGGCCTATCCCCGTCATCACGGTGGTGGCGGCGGTGCCGCTTGTGCCGCGGTCTCTCGTCGTCTGACTTCTGCGTGTCGTCCGTCTTGTTGTCCTCCTGCTTGTCGACCGATTCCGCGTCCTGCCGCGCGCCGTCCCGCGTAATCTGGTCCGCCAGGCTCGGCTTCTGATCGCCCTGTGCGTCGTCCTTTTTCTCATCCGTTGTGGCGGCCGGCTGGTCCGGCGTCCCCGGTTTCTGAACCGAGTCGCCGCTTTGATCTGGCGAGACGTTGATGTCCGGCTGGTCGGAATCCCGGCGGTGGCGGCGACGAGGATGGTCCTCGTCGCGGTTCGCATCGGTCTTGGGCGCCGCGGCGGCCTGCGGCTGCGGCTGAGGCGCAGGCGGAAGGGGAGTAGTGGACTGCGCCAACGGCGCCGGCTGGTTGTGCGTGCTGCCGCTGACCATGTTCAGGAGCGGGGACACCACCAGCAGGCCGAAGGTGAAGCAGCCCGCCATGGCTCCGATCCAGATGGCGGCATTCTTGATGGCGGACCAGTTCGCGGTCTGGCTGCGAATTCCGGCGCGCGCCGGGGCTTTGCGGACACTCATGGCTTTGCGCATTCCTTCCTGGAATCGACCAGTGAAAACTCGTGCGCAAGAGAGGCAGGCATCCGTACCTGCCAGGCAGAGCGCTTCAGACGAGGCTGCCTGTGCGGCTCTCCATCAGCGGGGATGACACTCCGGGCACGTATACGCCGCCACAGACTCCAAAGTGCCCGGGCGACGGGTTACGGGTTAAGTGTACTGGCCTGCCCGCCCGTTTGTCAAGAAACGGGGTTACTGATTATCGTCCGGGCTTTCCGGATGCTGTATGTCTGGACCCGGCCCTTGATCGCCCGAATTGCCGTTGGAATCGTCATGGTGCCGGCGATGCCGTCCGTGATTGGAGTGCCGATCCTTCGAGCTGGAATCGTCCGCTCCGTAAACGCGCTGACCGGCGATGTACTCCACGTCACCCGGGACCCCGGAACCGGCGCTCTGTGCGTGGTCAGTTTGCTCTTGATGTTGGCGCTGTTTGCGGTGATGCTCCGTACTGTGGCGCCGCTTCTTGTCCGAGTGCTGGGACGTGCCGGAGCTGGAAGAAGCGGACACGGCCGGCGGCTGTTCCGTCTCGTAAGTGGTGACAACGGATGCCACCTCGGGCCCCACGGTGGTCTCCACCGAGCCGGAGCTGACTTTGGAGGACGATTGAGAGCGCCTGTGATGCCGCGGGTGCTCCGAATGGCTCGACTCCTCCGTCCGCTCAGAACGGTGGCTGTGCGATCTCAACTTGTGGGCCGGCGTGACCTCTATAAGAGGCGCGTCTGCCCCGGATTGGGCCACCTGCTGGGTGCCATACACCACCTCCGGCTTAGCCGCCTGCGCCGTCCGTGTGGGTCCCGCGGCGGTCACCTGGGAGTGGGAGCGCATGAGAGGCACCGAAACTGCCGCGCCAACCGCGAACGATACCGCGGCCACCACGGCCGTGATAAGGAGATTCTTCTGCGCCGCTGTCGGTCCGGAACTGGCCGGCGTCACCGGCGTGGATCGTCTATATACGCTCATGTTATCTCGCAAACGGATCAGTGTCTGGCTGTCTCACCGCCCGACTCACGACTCACGACTCACGACTTACGACTCCCCTGTATTCTCGGTCGCTATCCGTTCTATTAACAGGTTCGCTGTAACTATCGACGTACAACGCGCGCGCCGGGTTCCAGCCCTCAAATGCTTGCCGGGCCGCGCCGGACGGTCAAGAGCAGCAGCAGGGCGGCCGCCGCAGCACACCCCGCGCCCAGCAGGAACGGTGCCGCGTGGGAGACGCGGCTGTAGAGCTGGCCGGCGGCCAGGCTCGCCGGCAGGGCCGCCAGACCCACCAACATGTGGAACGCCCCTATCTCCGTGGCTCGCCGCTCCGGATGGGCCAAATCCGCCGCGAATGCGCGCTGGGTGCCCTGGGTCAGCGTGTAGTACAGTCCGTACACCACAAACAGCGTCCATGCCGCCGCCGGGGCTCCGAGCAGGCCGAAGCCCAGGTAGACCAGTGCGAAGACCGCGTACCCCGCCGCGATGAGTGGCTGCCGTCCCACCGTGTCGGAGAGCCGGCCGGCCGGATACGCCAGGGCTGCCTCCACCACGTTGAACACCGCGTACAGCAGCAGCAGCTCCTCCACGCCCACGCCCATGTCCTGCGCGCGCAGCAGCAGGAACGCGTCGGACGAGTTTCCCAGGCTGAACAACCCCACAATCAGCAGATAGCGCCGGTAGACCGGGGTGAGCGAGGACCACGTGGGTAGCGCCGGCCGCGGAGCGTTGGGCGTTGGGGGCTTGGGTCTGTCCCGGACGGAGAGGGCGAGGATGAGGACGCCAAGGACGGCAGGCAGGAACGCCAGAAAGTAGAGACGCCGCAGGTCGCCCGGATGGGTACGCAACGCTGACGGAGCGATGCGGCTCAGCACCAGGTACCCGATCAGGGGACCGGTGACCGCGCCTATGGTGTCCAGGCTCCGATGGAAGCCGAACGCCCGGCCCCGGATCTCGGGAGCACAGTTCTCTGCGATGAGGGCGTCCCGGGGGGCAGTACGCACCCCCTTGCCGAACCGGTCCAGGAAGCGCGCCCCCAGGACGTGGCCCCACACCGTCGCCACGCCCATGAGCGGCTTCGCCACCGCCGCCACGCCATAACCCGCCACCGCCAGCGGCTTCCGCGCGCCCAACCGGTCGGAGAGCCACCCGGACCACAGCTTCAGCAGGCTTGCCGTGCTCTCCGCGATGCCCTCCACCACGCCCACCGTCCAGGCCGGCGCGCCGAGCGCCGTGGTGAGGAAGATGGGATTGATGGGGTAGACCATCTCGCTGGAGACGTCGGTGAACAGACTCACCAGTCCCAGCGCCTTGACCGTCGGGCTCAACCCGGCCGAGGTCTCTCTAGCAGGCCTATCCATAATACGTGTGGGTGTATGGGGGTGTGGGAGTATGGGAGCGACCGGATTCCGGTACACCCACACACCCACACTCCCATACCCCGTTCCTACCTCACCCGGCTCCCGCTTGGGACCTGCGTCTCCGGGTGCAGCAGGATCGCCTGTCCATCCACGTCCGCCGCCAGGAGCATCCCCTGCGACTCGATGCCGCGCATCTTCCGCGGCTGGAGGTTGGCGACCACCACTACCTGCTTGCCCACCAGCTCGTCCGGCTGGTACATCTCCGCGATCCCCGCCAGGATGGTGCGCGTCTCTTCGCCCAGTTCCACCGTGAGCTTCAGCAGCTTGTTCGCGTTCGCCACCGGCTCCGCCGCCACCACGTTCGCCACCCGCAGCTCCACCTTCATAAAGTCGTCAATGGCAATGGTCTCAGGTGCCGGGCGTTCGGCGTCGGGCACCGGCTTGGATTCCGGAGTCGCCCCCTCTCCCCCTCTCCCCTTCTCCCCCTCTGTCATCCGCTTCTCCTCCTGTCTACCGGCATCCTGGATTCGAGGAAAAAGGGGCTCGGGCGCGGGCACCTCGGCGCCGGACGGCAGCAGGCCCCATTCGCTCGCTTCCCGCCAGGATACGTCCTCCAGCTTCTTGCCATAGCCGATCTGCTTCCAGAGCCGCTCTGCCGCGTACGGCATAACCGGAGCCGCCACCGTCGCCACCACCCTCACCGCCTCCAGGCAGGTGTAGAGCACCAGCGCCAGCTCCCGGGTTTGGCCCGCCTTTGCCAGCTTCCAGGGCGTCCGGGTCTCAATGTAGCGATTCATACGCGCGACCAGCCGCCACCCCGCCTCCAGTGCCCCATTGAAGCGGAACTCCGCCAGCGCCTGCTCTACCTCGGCCACCACTTCGCGCGCGAAGCCGGCAATCTCCTGGTCCGTGCCGTTCGGGTCGGGGACGCGCCCGTCGAAGTACCGCACCACCATGTTGACGGATCGGTTGCACAGATTGCCGAGGTCATTGGCCAGGTCCGAGTTGTACTGCTTGAGGAACTCCTCGTGCGTGTACTCACTGTCCCCGTGGAACACCATCTCCCGCAGCAGCAGGTAGCGCAGCGCGTCCGCGGCCACCTCGAAGGGCGCGCCGCTCAGCTCGGCCAGTTCGCGCGTGTACTCGGTGGGGTGGGGGAGACCGCCGGTCCGCTTGCCCTCCTTGTTTCCCTCCGCGTTCACCCACCAGCCGTGCGCGTACACGGTCCTGGGCAGCGGCAGGTCCAGCGCCATGAGCATGGCGGGCCACAGGGTGGCGTGGAACCGGACGAATATCTCCTTTGCCATCATGTGCACGTCCGGCGGCCACAGCTCCTCGTAACGGGCCTGGTCCTCCGGCCATCCCGTGGCCGCCAGGTAGTTGATGAGCGCGTCGAACCAGACGTAGACCACCTTGTCCGGCTCATCCGGCACCGGAATGCCCCAGCCGTTGTTGGCGCGGGTGACGCTCATGTCCCGCAGCCCCTGATTGATGAAGCTGATAACCTCGTTGCGCCGGAAGTCCGGCTGCAGGAACTCCGGATGCGCCTCGATGTGCTGGAGGAGCCGGTCGCCATACGCGGAAAGCCGGAAGAAGTAGTTCTCCTCCTGCACCCGCCGCAGCGGTTTCCGGCACTCGGGATTGGGGCACAGATGGTCCGGCCCCACGTCGCTGTCGCGGAAGAAGGTCTCGTCGGAGACGCAGTACCACCCCTCATAGAGGCCCGTATACACGTC
Organism: uncultured Chthonomonadaceae bacterium; assembly: GCA_964396385.1. Taxonomy (GTDB): domain Bacteria; phylum Armatimonadota; class Chthonomonadetes; order Chthonomonadales; family CAJBBX01; genus CAYNFH01. The sequence goes on from CAYNFH010000190.1 coordinate 5,510, forward strand.
TCCCGCATCCCTCAGCCGGCGGAAGAACTCCTGCACCACATGGATGTGGCGCGGCTCCGTGGTGCGGATGAAGTCGTCGTAAGAGATGTGGAGGTGGTGCCACGCCTGCTGGAAATCCGCTGCCAGCCGGTCCACGAACACCGGAGGCGGCACGCCGGCCTTCTCCGCCGCCTCGAATACCTTGGTGGCCTGTTCGTCCGTGCCGGTGAGGAACCATACCTTATCGCCGCGCATGCGGTGGTATCGGGCCAGAACGTCGCAGCACAGAGTCGTAAGGCCGGACCCAATGTGCGGCCGGCCGTTGACGTAGTAGATGGGCGTGGTTATGTACCAAGTTTTGGATGACTTCATCGTGGAGATCACCGACGTTGCCCAGGCCGCCTGATTAGGGTACAACCATCGAGCATCAACACGAAGGGCGCACCGCCTCCTGCCAGAGCATCAGTGCGTCCTCCTATACTTGGCCGGATCAGCCTGAGTAAGTATACCTCTCCTCCGCAAGACCGATCCGGCACGGAGAGAGCCATGCCGGATAAAGGAACTTGTAGCCGAGAAGCCGGGCCGGACGACCCTGATGACTGCTCCTACTTGGCGCACCCCTTGCTGGGAGACGACCCACTGCCGAAGCACCTATGCCGAGCTACGGCCGAGGCGTCTTGTGCGAGTTGGCTGCGTGATCGTTGGCCCATAGACCCGGAACCAGAGGTGCCGTTCACCGATCCCGAACAGTTGGGCGCGTATGGTTCTCCGTCCCCCGTCGTCCGGCTGTCCATCGGATACGGCCTTAAAGTCCTCGCGGATTCCCCCACCGACTGGCCGCTTCGTCTTGAGGCCGGTACCGGCGTCGTTTCGTTCATTCTCAGACAGTGGGTTGAAGACTCTGCTGACGGGCTGATCCGCACCGAACTGGAGAAGTCGCAGCCTGCTTGGGCGGAAGCATTGGCTCTGTACCAGAACGACCAGTCAACGCCGGTACCCGTCCTCCTCGCCGGACTCAATCTGCCGCCTACTCCTTGCACTGTTGCCTACTTCAAACGCAGGGCCGGAGGAGTCAAACCAGAGCACGCGCCGGAGCTGCCAACACGAGGGTTACTCGTAACGTCTTACTGCATTTCCCCGTACGGCTTGTTGCCCGGTCAGATTCCGCCAAATGCGCGCAGGAGAGCCGGAGAAGTGTTCACGGTTTTCGACGGTTCTGCGATTTGGGCAACTATAGACCTATACCGGGACGCCGCCAAAGCCGCGAATGCACACAAGGAGTTTTGGAAGAGCAGCAACTTGATAGACCTGAGTAAACACAAGAGAGGCAGCGGCGAAAGCGCGGGAACGCTCAAGGCGGATGTTCAACTATATCTCGCTGACAAACTCAGTATTCAACAGGCGAAAGACAATCATTGGGAGCGTTACAAGAACGCCCACGGTGGCGAACCAACGAACCGGCGCGCTCGTGACATGGTTGTGTATAGCGCCATCAACAAAGCCCGCAAGAAACTGTAGACCCCAAGGCGTGCGGGTCTGGGTATCAATGAGACAATCCCTCTGACGAACACAGTCAGGGGGATTCTTCATGGTGCTTGACCTTCACGACGGCAATGTCCGCGCCCAACTCACCCTCAAGGGTGCGGGCCGGGCACGCATCACCATCGACTATCCTGCCCAGCCCGAATACGCGCAAGCCGTATGGCGCGCCTTCACCGAGTTCCTACGTCCCCCAGACGACCGACCTAGTAAGCGCAACCGCAGTCCGAGGAGCCGGGCCACAGAATGATCCGATCCTCTCGCACTCCCAAGAGCACCAGCAAACCAGAGCCGTCCGACGAGCTTGTGTCGGCCTGGTTACGGATTTGGGAACTTGGTGCAGAGGTGGACAAACGGCGCGCGGAGCGACAACACGAGGCTAGGAAAGCCGAAGACCCTGCGGAGAGCCACAGGGTCTAGGGCACAGACAGGGGACACTGAGTAGGTTCGCGCCCTCAGTGTACCGCATTCAGCGGTTCCCCTGCAAGCCATAGACCTGCGGCCTCCCAATCCACAACGAAGGAGGCTGTACATGTACCAGTTCCACCAACGTCCCAAGGTCGTCAGGTTTGAACCCTTCAGCGACCGAGCCGGAAGGTTCACGATCCTGGACAACGGCGACCGGATCGTAGCCGACCTCGCCGTCCCGAAAGCCGGACTCCCGGCGCACATCCACGACGTTCATATTGTGACGGAAGGCGTATCCCCCAAGGCCGCGTCCCGCGTAACCTGGGCCGCACTGTTCGCCTGGGCAAATCGGCCACCCACACAGGAGCCCGCTTGAAAGCCGTTCACGCTCACTCAACCCGGTCACTCTGACCAAACCCAACGAGCAAAGGAGATCAACCATGCAAGTTCAAGTCGAGAAGTCCCGCGCACTGATTCCCGCCGGAGAACACACGCTGACGCTCCGGGAGATCACGCCGAAGACGGTTCAGAGCCGTTTCGCCAAGTCCCCCGATGGGACCAAGGAGAAGCTACTGTTCCGCTTCGAGAGCAGCCAGTCCGACGAAGACGGAGAGCCGTTCGAGTACGCCGTATGGACCGGCCTCGCCTACGGAAACGAGAAGGCTGCATTGACCGGCCTGTTGGACCAACTCGTACCGGACATGAACAAGGAGAAGGCTAAGACGCTGGACCTGGACGGCCTGCTTCACAAGAAATACCGCACCGTGATCAAGCACCGGAAGGACGACGCGGCAGGCAAGACCTACGCCTACCACACGTTGCTTGAGCCCGTCAACAAACCGGCCCCGGCGACGGTCCAAACCGCACCGGCGACCGACGTTCACGATCCGTTCGCGGACGACTAATACCACCTGGGGAGACAGGCTCCGGCTTGTCTCCCCTTCACTCGGAGATAGACGTGGACACGAGAACCTTAGCAAGCAAGCTGCGGCCATACGAAGAAGTGATCCGGCTCGCTGAAGCAGGCACACTGACCTGCCCGCCCGTTGAGTTGCCGGACGGCCTACGGATCGAGGACCCCATCCAGGCCGTCAAGACCGCCGTTAGGCTGGCCCAATGGTCCGACAACACGACGATCCTTCAGCACATCAGCGAAGCGGTCGCGCCTAAGAAGAGACAGCCGGTATACGACAGCACAGCAGGTTCGGACTTCCTGCGGACTCTGTTCCCACCCACCACCACCGGGCTGATAGAGCTGCGTGCGAAGACCGCAGACGGGCCTGTACGTAAGTTCTGGCTGCGACCGGACCAGATAGGTGAGGAAGCGGATTGGGTGTCCCGCATGGACGCGAAGGGCTGGCCGGTTTGGGTCGGCATTGCGCCCCGAAAGTCCACGACTGGCGGTGACACAGAGAACCTGTTGCCGCCTTCATGGCTTTGGGTGGATCTCGACTTCAAGCTATACCCCAACGGTGAAGCCGAAGCCAGAGACATACTCAGCCGCTACAAGCTGCAGCCTACGATCCTTGTAGAGAGTGGGGGCGGACTCCATGCCTATTGGCGCGTGGAGACGTTCTCCGGCCTCAACTGGTGTCTTACGTGCAAAGGCAAGCTCCAGGCTCTGGCAAAGGCGCTGAAAGCGGATACTCAGGCGGCCGAGCCGGCCCGTGTCATGCGCCTGCCGGGGACACACAACAGTAAGTACGATCCGCCAATTCTGGTGAGGAGGGCTAACAGTGCAGCACTCGCCCTCTTCTGACACCCCATACCGGCTGGATGACTTCCCGGACCCACCACCGGCGCCGGAACTCAACGGACACGCCGTTGTACGGCACAGCGCGGAATCCGGGATCGGAGCCGACAAGCTCGTCGGCCGCGCGCTGGACCGTGCTTACCAGGATGGGAGGCACGCAGGGGGGCTGTGGTTGGCCTGCCAGCTCCGGGACAACGGTTTCGGGCAGGGAGAAGCCGAGTCGGCCGTTCGCCAGTACCATGCATCCTGTCCGAAGAAGGACCACCCCTACGACGTTCAGGACGCCATCAACGCGATCCGGGACGCCTATCGGAAGCCCCCGCGCGAGGCATGGGCTACACCCGGCGTGGAGATACCCGTCACTCGCCACACCACGGAGAACACGGCAACCAGTGAATCCGCCGAACCTGGGGAGAACCTGTTCACCAAGGGCCTGATCCGAGCGTCCGAGCTTCCGCCCGCCGTACCCCCGCAGCCGCTTTTCTATGGTCTGTACCCGCGCGCCCTCACGCTCGACATTGGGGAGACGGGGGCCGGAAAGACCAGCTTGTCTTACAACATCGCCATTCATGCCGCGCTGGGTGAACCACTTTGGGATATGAAGTTCCTACATCCCCTCAACGTGCTGTTCATAGACCCGGAGAACTCAGGGAGCTACCGCGAGGACGTGAAACACGGGGGCCTGTGCGCAGTCCGTCTCAAACGGATCGGCAAGCGCCTCCCGGACAACCTCTACTTCCATGATGGACTAGGGGTGAACCTGAGTAATGCGGCCCACATGGAGCAGCTCGCCGCCTTCATCACTGAGCGCAACATCGACCTGCTGATCATCGATCCCCTCGCCAACTTGTTCAACACAGACGACGAGAACGACAACGCCGAAGCCGCCAGGCAGATGAAGCGGCTTATCGCCCTGAGTCGTACCACCGGGGTTTGTATCCGTGCCACCCACCACACCGGCAAACGAGAAGGCGGTATCTACGGCCGGGGCGCTTCGGCACGACTCGCTGCCGCTGATGTGGGGATCGTCTTTCGGGCTAGGGGAGCAGAAGACGAAGAGACGGACGACACATACACCGGGGACACACATAAGCGCACCGACGTTTGCCGGGTGCAGATAGTCAAGGATCGCCTGGGCTGGTTCGGCAGGTCCAGCATCTACCTTCGCATGAACGGGGACGATGGATTCGACCTGGCAACGTTCGAGGACTGGGCAAAGGGACAGCCTGCCGGCAAGGACCCGGACAAAGTGAGACGCGCCAGGGTCGAGATCATGGACCACCTACGCGGACTGGACTGGGAGCCACGCGCTTCCCTGCTGACTGTGCTGGAGAACTCGGGTATAGGCCGCAACTCCGGGGACAAGGCGTTGAAGGAGCTTGACAGCGAGGGTGTCATCGAGAGTCGGGCCGAAGCCAACAACGCCAAGTCCTACAGGCTGAAGCGTTCAGGAGATCGGACAGAATAGTCGGTTTCCCGGTTTCCCGATCCCCTATATGGATCGGGAAACCGGGAAACCGACTTTGTGAGGTAGTGACAGGTGAAGTTTCAGACCATCTTAGCGGACCCGCCTTGGAGCTTCAACGTCTGGAAGCTGAATGACAACTCCCGGTGCGCCAACGCCCATTACCCGACGCAGGACCCCGAATGGATCGCCAGTCTCCCGGTCCAAGAGGTAGCAGCGGATGACTCCTGCCTCTTCCTCTGGGCCTGCTGGCCGAACCTGCCGGATGCCCTGCGGGTTATCGAGGCGTGGGGATTCACATACAAGACCTGTGCCTTCGATTGGGTAAAGACCACCAAGGGCCATGACGCCAGGATGGGACTCGGCTACTGGACTCGGGCAAACAGTGAACCGTGCCTTTTCGCCACACGCGGCCGTCCCAAGCGGATGGACAAGGGCGTCGGGCAGATCATCGCCTGTGGACTCGGAGAGCATTCAGAGAAGCCAGAGGAGCAGTACGACAGGATCGAGCGCCTAGTGGACGGGCCTTACCTGGAGATGTTCCACCGCCCCCGCAACGGCCTCTTTCCTCCGCGTGAGGGATGGACGTTCATAGGCAACGAAACGACAGGCAACGACATACGAGTCGACCTAGACCGCCTGGCGAGGGAGCCTGTCCCATGATGGGGAGTCTCCCGCACTTCGGGCGAGCCCCGGACTCCAAACTCTGGCATGGACTCCAGCGACGGAGCCGCCGCGCCATGTGTGGGGTGAACTTGCCTCAGACCGGAGTTCGCTACTGTCGGACACTGAATCCGGGAGAGGAGTTCTGTCCATCATGCGCGGCCCGCGTAGCCGTCCAACTGGTTGAGCGGCGGCAACCTCTACTCCAGCCAGTGACGCCCGTTCAGCTTGAGGCCCTTACAGCTCTCCGCGTCCCCCAGGCAGAGATCGAAGCATTGGACAGGAACGGAGCGGACATGATCATCACCCGCGCCATCCTGCTACTTGCCGAAGACCACGAACGGAGGAGAGAGTTCAGGCAGACCGTGAGAGAGGTAGGGGCCGGATGCTAGGGGCTGGACACTGGACAACGAAAACGAGCGCGGGGGTGGGGATAACTACTCCTCAGCGCCCGAACAGTATTTGGAGAATGGTCCTAACGGACAGGTTGAGCAGGACAGGAATTGGACAACGCTGTCCAGATTGTCCACTCCCTACGTCGCCGTCAAGAGGGTGGTTGCGCTACGCTCCGCCCGCTCTCGCATTTCCTCCGAGTACGTTTCCCATTCCCACGGAACGATCTGGACAACCAGCCCGTCCACGATTTTTCGCGCGTCCTCTTCGTCCCGTATGTCCTTGTAGATTTTGACAGTCCGGGGATCGGCCTTCTGTAGCCCACGGTCAACCGCCGCCCAGTAGATTCTGTCCCGCTCCTCTGTTACTCCCCCAACCACATCATCGTCCACGCCCGCGCGCGCCCTCCGCAGCGTTGCCTCCTGCTGTTCTAGCGGCATCGTGGCAAGGCTAGAGACGAACCCCTGAGCCGCACCCTCCGGGTCGTTCTGCTTCGCCCGCTGAAGCCGCTTATAGGCGGCATCAAGGCTGATACCTTCCTTCTCTGCCAGTTCTCGCGCTTTCATGTGTACCTCCCTTCCGACACCATTATATGCCTCTACGGGCGCGTAGTCCAAGTCTGAGCTTGTCCGGAGACTGGACCCGTGTTTTTCAATTTCACTGTCTCGGGGAACAGAGGCCCCCGGAGTTCAGACAGGGCTACCCCCCCTTCCCCCGTCCTACTCACTCACTCCGGCCGGTCCATGTACCTCCGTGCGTACCTGCTCCGCGTACATCTCCAGCACTCCAGCCGGCCCGTCATCACCATAACCGCGTTCCCTGTCTACGGCCTTAGCCGCTTCTACGGCTTCTTCTAGGATTCGGGCAAGGCGACGGTTGGCAGGAGTGTCTAAGAGCTCTAGCGGCACGTCTGGCGGGCGGGACGCTCCATTACCAGGGGACGCGCCGTATCGGTCCCTCAGTGTGACGGCGACACCTGCGGCTGCCTCCCGGAGAGAGTACAGACGTGCATCAAGGTCCGGCCGGTCCCTGCCGTAGTCCTTGGACAGTCTCCAGGTTTCGGCCCGTACCTTCTCCGCGAAGTTAGCAAGGCGCCGTAGGTCTTCCGGTTCTACGTTCATTCCTCTACCTGCTTCTTTCTTGGTCGGCCGCGTGATCGCTTAGGCGC
>CAYNFH010000191.1:0-12582 GCA_964396385.1 uncultured Chthonomonadaceae bacterium
AAGCTGGTCCGTATAGCGGGTAGAGAAGAGCCGGTAGAGCAGAAGTATCGCCCCGAACGCCAGGAGCCGTGAGCCTGATCCTGTGCCCAGGGTGATCTGTCGTCCGTCGTCTGTGGTCCTCGACGTACCCAGCACGAGCCAGAGACCCGCGAGCGCAAGTGCGACTCCCACCCCCGCGAGCATCTCGTAGGCGGCCATAATGCCGCCCGCCACCATCAGCAGCGCAAGAAATGTATTTCCGGACTCCGCTCCGTCCCGGTCGCGCAGGAGCCAGAGGGCGCACAGCGCCGCGGCGACTCCGGCAACCGCGGCGTACAGCAGATGCGGCTCCGGTACGATCTTGTTGCCGACGAGCGCCGCCAGGCCGCCAAACAGCGCCACGGCCAGCGCGCCGCGCCAGGTGGCGGCAGCGAGGCGCCGCACGTCCTCATCCGCCGCGGCCCGACCCGCCAGGCGGGCGATGAGCCGTGCCAGGGGCAGGCGGAGCGCTACGTGCAGCAGCGCGCCCTCCGGCAGCGCGGTCAGGAGCGTCACCAGCGGAACAGCCGCGAAGACGGCGACCACCGCCGCGCACCACCGCAGGTGCTCGTAGTGCCCCGTCCCGTGATACACGGCCAAGCCCGCGGCGGCGCACGCGGTAACGGCGAACACCGTGTGGGAGGACGGAAGACGGAAGACGGAAGACGGATGCTGGCCAAAGTCGGATTCTGTCCGTCCCCTGTCCCCCGTCCTCCGTCCTTCGCCCAAGGCGAGCACCGTGGACACGGCGAGCCATCCGATGGCCGCGCCCATTAGCGCGTCGATGGCGACAGACCAGAGCGTGAGCAGGACCAGTGAGACGGCGGAGACGGCCAGGAACCACGGAGCCGTAGATGCGGCGGTCTGGAAGACCGGATCGCCGTCCTCGGCACGAGACCGGCTGGAAGCCCACCAGCCAAGCAGGGCGCAGACGCCGCCAAGCAAGAAGCCGCGGCCCAACCCCTGACCCGCCGCGAAGGGAGGACTGGAAGGGAGCGTGAGCAGGAAGACCAGCGCCGGAAGCGCGAAGGCCGCGCCCAGGTAGAGGCGTGGAACGGTGGGGGAGCCTGGCGGAGAGGTAGCGCGGGGGCCGCGCCCGATGGCGGCGCACAGCCAACCCACCCAACCCAATGCGAAAGCGCTCCACAAAAGGCTGCGTTCCATTCTGCACCTTCCTGTCCCACCGGGGACATCGAACCGGGCCAACGCGACCCGGAAGCGGCGCTTCTCTATGCGGTTTTTCAGTCCTGCTGGGAGCATGCGGTTGAAACCGCGCCTACACAGGGCACGAAGTGCACCTGCGTGGGCTCCCGAGCAGATTCGGGCCTGCAAGAGGGGCTACATGTATATACGGCAGCCCGGCAGTTTGGTTACATCCGTTTCAGCCCGTTGCAACAGATTTCACACTGTTCTTACCATGCGGGCGCGTTACGGCGGCGCAGGAGGTAACAGAAGAAGGGCGCGCCGATGAGTGAGGTGAGCACGCCCACCGGCATCTGGTCGCCGAGCGCCACCCGGGCCACCGTGTCGGCCGCCAGCAGAAGCAGCGCGCCGAACAGGCCGGCCAGCGGCGCGAGGGTTCGGTGATCCGGTCCTACAATCCGGCGCGCGAGGTGGGGCACTATCAACCCTACGAAGGCGATGATGCCGCCGACTGTGACCGCCGCGGCAGTGGCCAGGGAGGCGGCGAGCAGCACGCGCCGCTTGAGGCTCTCAATCTCCACTCCCAAATGCGCGGCGCTCTCTTCGCCCAGCGTCATCAGGTTCAGCTCGCGGGACCAGAGCGTGAGGCAGATGACCAGTCCCACCAGGAAGGGCACGAGCATCCCCACGCGCAGCCAGTCCGCGCCCTCCACGCTCCCGATCAGCCGGAGCAGGACGAGGGAGAGCTGGTCGCCCCGCCCGGACAGCACCACGAAGAGCGGAATGAGCGACCAGAGGAACGTACCGACAATCACTCCCGCCAGCAGGAAGGAAGTTACCGAAACCCGCCCTCGCACCCTCGAAACGGCGTAGACAAGGGCGACCGCGGCCATGGCAGTTACAAACGCAATACCCGCGCCCGCGAACCCGTAAAGCCGGGCAGACAGGTGGCGCAGCTCGGCTGCGGTGGCCCCGACTGCAGCGCCGCTCGACACTCCGACCGTGTACGGGTCCGCCAGCGGGTTCATGAGCAGGCCCTGCAGCGCCACACCCGCGTAGGCCAGCAGCGCGCCGATGAGGGCGGCGGCGGCGGCGCGCGGCAGCCGCAGGGACCAGACGATCTCGTCCGCCTCCACGGATGGCGGAGCGTGCGGTATTGCTCGGAGGCCGGGCACGTGCTGGAGAATGACCGCCGTGACCTGACCCGGTGATACATGGACGTCGCTGGGTCCCATCGCCACCCCGAAGACGAAGAGGGCCACGAGCGCCGCCGCGGAAATCAACAGCGGTACAGCGGCGGAACGGGCCTGAGCGGTTGGCAGAATTTGGGGAGTCTGACTGGCCGAACCTGTCTGACTTGTCTCACCGCTGGATGGCGGGGCGGCGCTCATTTGCGGGTGAATGCGCGCGGATGGAGGTCCCGCGCCACAGCCTCCAGCGCGTCCACGATGCGCGGGCAGGGCCGCTCCATGGTCTCCGGCGTGACATAGAGCGCGTTGTTGCGTACCGCGGGAAGCGCCGCCCAGCCCGGCTTGCTCCTGAGCAGCGGAATCTCGCTGCGCCCCGCGAAGATGGCGTCCGGTCTTTGCACAACCACGCGCTCCGGCGAGTACAGCTTGAAACCGGGCCCCGCGTCCCGCGCCACGTTGTCGCCGCCCGCCAGCGAGATGAGCTCGTCCACAAAGTTGCTCCCGCAGGCTACCATCAATGGGTCTACCTGGATCACTACAAGGACCCGTGGATGCGGGCGCACGCCGCCGACCTTTCTCCGCACGCCATCGACCCTCGCCCTCATCGCCGCCACAATGCGATGTGCCCGCAGCTCCGTGCCGGTAATGCGGCCGATGCCCTGGATCGCGTCGTAGGTCTGCTGGAGGTTGGCCGGATCCACCGCGAAGACGGGCACGCGGAGCCGTTCGAGCTGGTCGATGGCCTGGTGGTTCATGGAGGTGTGTGCCACCACCAGGTCGGGGCGCTGCGCCAGGACCTTCTCCACGGAGATCCGGTAGTCGCCGATGTGGGGCAGGGCGCGGGCGTCGGCCGGGTAGTCGCATGCACTGGTATCGGCGACGATACGGCCCTTGAGTCCCAGGTCGAAGAGGATCTCCGTGTTGCTGGGCGTGAGAGAGACGATGCGCCGGGGCAGGGCAATCAAGGTGATCCGCTTCCCGCGCCCGTCCACGGCCGAGACGACCCCCGCCGCATGCGCCGTTCCCGCGCGCCACGGGCCACATCCGGCGAGTGCGAGTGCAGTGGCCAGGACGATGACTGTGAGGCAGCCTGATAGCCGTCGGACCAAGGTCCTCGGCTGGGTGGCCTGTCGGCCTAGTGTCCGCCTTCGCGGACACCCGTCACAGATACGATCTCGCGTCCACGCAGGTGGACGCTCGGCGGAACGCCACCCAGCGCCGGACCTTGGTCCGTGCGCGCATACCGTTGGGCGGAATCTATCTGCCACGGCGGGCTCCCTTGCCTTTGGAAGGTTCCGGCGCGCCGGGCTGGGGCGGCGGCCCGTCCGGGGGCCGCTGGGGCAGCGAGGGCGGGCGCGAGTCCGCCTCCGCCAGGAGCGCCTTCACTTCCGCGGACCGCAGCTTGCGCCAGGAGCCGGGCGCGATGCCCTTGAGCTCGATGGGACCGATGCGCGTGCGAGTCAGCGCCAGCACGGGATAGCCGATGGCGTCGAACATGCGGCGGACCTGCCGGTTGCGCCCCTCGTGGATGGTGATGTCCACGATGGTCGCGTTGTTCCCTTGGTCGTAGTCCACCCACTCCACTCCGGCCGGGGCGGTCATGCCGTCGTCCAGGAGGATGCCCTTGCGGAGGTCCGTTGCCGCCCAGGAGGGCAACTCGCCGCGCGCAACTACACGGTAGGTTTTCGGTACCTGATGGCTGGGGTGGGTCAGCTTCTGCGTGAAATCGCCGTCGTTGGTCAGGAGGAGGAGACCGGCCGAATCGGCGTCCAGCCGGCCCACCGGATAGAGACGGCCCGGGAGCCCCTTCACGAGCTTCATGACGGTATGCTCTGCGTGGGGGTCCCGGACCGTGGATACGTAGCCCGTCGGCTTGTTGAGTACGATGTAGACCGGCGCGGGCTCTTCGGCGAGCCGCTTGCCGTCTACCCGTATGTCATCGGCAAGAGGGTCCGCTTTGGCGCCGAGCTCCGTGACCCGGTGGCCGTTGACGGTTACCCTACCCGCGGCGATGAGCCCTTCGCACGACCGGCGCGACCCGAGGCCGGCGGCGGCGAGCAGTTTTTGCAAACGCTGTTCCATAGCCCACCACCATCGCGCCGAAGACGGCCAACAGGAGCCCGCTGGACGATGAGACAACTCCGGCGCTGAACAGCCGGGGGCGGTGCGCCTCCCCCGCGGCGACCAGCGGCGCCGTTGCCACAACCTTCCCGTCTATCTTCGCCTCGAGCGTGCCGAGCGGCGCACCGGGGGCGAACGGCGCCTTCGTCGGCGTGAACTCCGGTGTGAGTGTCACCGGCGGGTTCTCGCCGCGGGCGACCACGTACGTGAGCGCCGCCGCGATAGTCGCCGGAACGGCCCTCTCCGCGCCGTCGCGCACCGGTACATTGGCGTACACTTTACCCGGTTCGGCGGCGTGGAGCTGCTGGAAGTTCTGGAAGCCCCACTTCATCAGGCCCTCCGTCTCCTCCAGCCACGTGGGGCTCTTGAGTACCACGCTGATGAGCCGCCATCCGTTCCAGGTTGCGCCGCCGACGAAGCAGTGGCCCGCCGGGATCGTCCAGCCGGTCTTGATGCCGTCCGCGCCGGGGAACTTCCATAGGAACTTGGCGTGGTTCTTCAGCAGCACGTCGTGGCTGGTGGGCGAGCGGCTGGTGATGGTGTAGTACTTGGTGCGGGTTGCCTCGTTGAACTCCGGAAAGCGCTGGGCGTAGCGAGCCATGATGGAAAGGTCGCGGGCCGTAGTGCGGTTCGGGTTCTCGTTGAGGCCGTCGGCATTCTGGAAGGTCGTGTTGGTCGCGCCGAGCTCGTGAGCCTTCGCGGTCATCATCTGCGCGAACCGCTCTTCCGAGCCGGCAATGTGCTCCGCCGTGGCGACGCAGCCGTCGTTGGCGGAGCGGAGCATTAGCGCGTACAGCATGTCCCGGGCGGTAAGGTGTTCTCCCTGCACCAGATGGAGGGAGCTGCCCTCCGTGTGCTTGGCGCGCACGCTGGCGGTGATCAGATCCGTCGGCTGTGTGTGCTCCAGGAGCAGGATAGCCGTCATGATCTTGGTGGTGCTGGCAGGGGGACGCGGTACGTCGGCGTTCTTCTCATAGAGCACCTGTCCGGTGGAGGCGTCTACGAGGATGGCTGAGGCGGCCTTGACAGCCGGGGGCGGAGGCAGCTTCGCGGGTACCTGCGCACGTGAAGGCTCAGTGGCACAAGCTAGGGCGCACACCACGGGGATAAGCGCCCCAAGGGCCAGGCCGCGCCGGGTGGAGCATCGGGCGTCTATGGCTGTTCTCCTTGGGTGTTATGGCCCGTCACGAACTTCAGGGCACGCGCGGTAGCTCATTGTACCAATTTGCTGGTAAGCGTGCAAGCATGTCCGCGCCGAAATTCCTGAACAGATTGCCTGGCAGCGGCGGGCGGGAGGCGGAGAACGGTTCTGTTCCCGCCCCGGCAGCTCTGCCGGGGCCGCTGCTATGCCCCTATATACGTCTCTCTGAACTGTTCTGTTACGGCTCGAAGCCGCGAATCGAGGGAGCTCATGGCCTGCTCGGCGATCTGAGGCGGCACGCCGCCGTATAACGGCTCCGCGATGCCGCCCGCCATGGCCGCGAGCGTGTCGGTGTCGCCTCCGATGGAGACCGCCTTGCGCACCGCGTCCTCGTAGTCGCGGGATTCGAGAACGGCGATGACAGCCTGCGGGACGGTGCCCTGGCAGGAGACGTCGAAGCCCCCGCGGGCGCGCAATGCGGCCACGGTGCCGTCCAGCGGGTAGCCGAACGTGGCCTCTAGATACCGGCGGATCTCCGCCTTGCCGGCGCCATTCCGGGCCAGGAAGACGGCGGCGGCAACCGCCTGTGCGCCCTTGATGCCTTCCGGATGGTCGTGCGTGACCTCGGCGCTGCGGGCAGCCTCGTCCAGGACCTCCTCCAGGGTGTCGAAAGCGTAGCCGATAGGGCTGACGCGCATGGCGGAGCCGTTGCCCCAGCTCCCGTACGGCTCCGTCTCCCTGCGCTTGCCCCACTCGAAGAAGCGGCCGCCGTAGCCCGCGTCCGGGTAGAGCCAGAAGTACTCGTGGAACGCCTCCACGTAGCCGCCACCCTCCATGAGGACGTGCGCGACCGCGACGGTAAGCACGGTGTCGTCCGTGAAGCGGGAATCCGGGCCGAACAGCAGGAATTCATCGGCCAAAGGAGGGTTGCGGGTGGACTCGTACGGCGAGCCGATAATGTCGCCAGCAATCGCGCCGAGCACGTCTAGCTGTACTCTTCGGCAGGAACAGAGAAGATCTTGAGGGCCAGGCGGCCGGAGCGCTCCGCCTGGAGCTGCTCCAGCGCCTCCATCACATCCGGGACCAGGTCGTCCGGAATGGCCGCCATGATGACGGAGTTCAGTCCTGGCCAGATGGGCGTACCCTCGCGGACGCCGTTCTTTCCCCGCCCTATGGCGCCGGTGAAGCGCGTATGGCCGGGCGCACCGATCCGCACCAGCGCCTCCATGACCCGGGTGTCTACGCTTTGCTCGCAGATGATGAACAACAGACGCATGTGTTCTCCTGAACCTATGGCGGAAGCTCTGGACGAGACTCTTCAAACAGATCGCAGGGTACCGGATTGAGGCTCATGGGTGTGGACACGAATCGCCGCGTGCGACGTATGCTGATGTGGAGACGCAGGATTCCGGCGAGCGGTTTCTAAAGTGTACCGCACAGCCAATTGACAGGGCCCACCCGCGCGCAGCCGTACGGACAGCAAAGTTCCGACCCCTCCTCGAGGGGGAGGGGTTCTGGTTTGTTGCGTGTAGTTTTGTGCGATTCCAGCGGCCTGTGGGAGAAAGGGAGCGAGCTTGCAGTCCTCCGTGACGAGCGACGTCCGGCGCACCGTGCAGGAGAATGGCCTGCGGGTGCTGGTGAAGGAGAACCGCGCCTCCGCCGTAGCCGCCGTGGTAGCCCACGTGCACGTGGGCTACTTCAATGAGCCGGACCGCTGGAGCGGCATCTCCCACGTCATCGAGCACATGCTCTTCAAGGGTACCGCCAAGCGGCCCGGCAAGGAGCAGATCGCGGAGGAGGTACGCGCCCTGGGCGGCACCCTCAACGCGGGCACCTACTATGAGGACACGAGCTACTACATCGTCGTCCCGAGCGAGCGGCTGGAGGCCGCTATCGAGATCCAGACGGACATGCTCCGCCGCTCCCGCATCGACTCCGAGGAGCTGGCCAAGGAGCTGGAGGTCATCATTCAGGAGAGCAAGCAGAAGCGCGACAGCCCGGGCGCCCTGCTCCTGGAGACGATGTACGCCCGCGCCTACGACCGGCACCGCATCCGCCGCTGGCGTATCGGCGAGGATGAGACGCTGCGGGCGCTCCGGAGCGAAGACCTGCGCGCCTTCCTCGAGGAGACGTACCGCCCGGAGAACATGGTGATTTCCGTAGTCGGCGCCGTGGATCCGGGTACGGCCCTCTCCACGGTGGAGCGGTACTGGGGCGACCTGCCGCGCGGAACCTTGCGTCGCGAGGCGTCCCCCGAGGAGCCGCCAAGACAGGGTTTCCGCTACGAGCGGATGCGCGGCGACATCCAGCAGCGGCTGCTGGTGGCCGGTTTCCCGGCGCCGCCGCAGCTCGCGCCGGAGGCGGCATCCCTGATGGTCCTGGACGCCGTCCTCGCCGACGGCCGCAGCTCCCGGCTCTACCGCTCGCTCAAGGAGGACCGGCGGCTGGTCAACTCCGTGTGGGCGGACTACGAGGGGTTCGAGCGGATGGGCGTCTTCACGCTGGGCGCGGAGGTGACCGCCGAGGACCCCCTGTCGGCTGAAGAAGAGCTGTTCCGCCAGGTGGCAATGGTCGCGGAGGAGGGCGCCGCCGAAGAGGACCTGGAGCGCGTCAAGACGCGGATCGAAAGCCGGCGGCTCTACGCTCAGGAGGAGGTCCTCGGGATTGCGCGCAGCCTGAGCCGGTACGAGTCGCTGGGCGACTACCGGCTGCTTGACGCCGTGCGGGCGCGCATGCAGGCGGTGACGTCAGAAGACGTCAGCCGGGCCGCGGCGCAGTTCCTGGACCCGGAGCGCGCCACCCTCGTCGAGTACCTGCCGACTTCCGTGGATGCGCCGGATCGACCCGCGGAAGCGGTGAGTCGCGCGTTGTCGGCCACACTGCTGCCGACGAGATCCGCGGCGGGCAGGCTGTGGCAGGGAGCCGGAGAGCCGGTGCAGACGGCCCTCCCAAGCGGCGCGACGCTGGTCTTCCGGCCCCGGAAGGACCTGCCGCTGGTCGCCCTTTATGTTCTGTTCCGGGGGGGGAGGCCCGGTGAAACGGTCCGGAACGCGGGCATCACCAACCTGCTGCTCAAGAGCTCGCTCAAGGGGACGGAGAGCTTCAGCGCGGTCGAGATCGCCAGCCGGGTGGAGGGGCTGGGCTCCGGGATCGGCACGTCGCTCGGACCGGACTACTTCGGCTTCTCGCTCAAGATCCTGGAGGGACGCGTTTCCCAGGGTGTGGAGGTGCTGAGGGAGGTAATCACGCGGCCCACCTTCCCGGCCGATGAGGTGGAGAAGGAGAAGCAGGCGATCTATGCCGAGATCCGCCGGCAGCAGGACAGCATGTCCGGCCGCGCCGTGGACCTCTTCCAGCGTGCCATGTTTGGCGACCAGCCCTACGGACTTCCCACGGCCGGAATCCGGGAAGCCGTGGAGGCGATCACGCCCGACACGCTCCGAGAGTGGCACCTGCGCTGGGTGCGCGGCGGCGGGGCCGTGATCGCGGTCGCGGGCGACCTGTCCCTGGAGCAGGCTTCAGAGCTGGCGGCGGGGCTCACGCCCCCTGGAGCAGCGGGACCGCCCCTCGATACCGGACCCGTCCTCATGCCCTCGCGCGAAGAGGCGGAGGAGGTGGAGCGGCAGCAGACGGCGGCTGTGCTGGGCTTCCCGGGCGCGCCTATCGGCGCGCCGGACCGGCACGCGCTCGACCTTCTCGTGGAGATCACGTCGGGGCTAGCGGGCCGCTTCTTCCAGGCGGTCCGGGGGGAGAACGGTCTGGCCTATGCTGTGAGCTCGTTCCACCGGAGCCGCCGGTCAGCCGGTATCTTCGCCACCTATACGGCGACCTCGCCGGACCGGGAGACCGCCGCGCGCGAGATCCTGCTCGCGGAGTGCCGCCGGCTTGCGGAAGAGCCGGTGGCCCCAAAGGAGCTGGCGGACGCCAAGGCCGCTGTGCGCGGCGAGCAGGTGATCCACACGCAGACCTTCAGCGCACAGGCGGGGGAGCTCGCCATGCACGCCGTCTACGGCCTGCCGCTGGACGAGTCCGAGCGGTATCTGGCGCGGATGGAGTCGCTCACGGCGGAGGAGCTCCAGGAGGCAGCCGGCCGCCACCTGCGCCCGGAGCAGAGCTGGCTGGGAGTGGTGAGGGGGAGGGTGAGTCGTGAGTCGTGAGTCGTGAGTCGGGAGAGCGCATTCCGGAGTGGAGAGTCGAGAGTCGAGAGCGGTCGTGCGGCGCGTTACGGATGCGGAAGACCGGGAGGCGTGCTATGCCATCCGGATGCGCGTCTTCGTGGAGGAGCAGAACGTCCCGCCGTGGGAAGAGATGGACGAGTTCGACGAGACCGCGGAGCACTACGCCGCTGAGGTAGACGGTCGAATCGTCGGCACGGCCCGCCTCGTGGACAAGGGCGAGGGCGTCGCAAAGATCGGGCGCGTGGCGGTCCTGCCGGAGCACCGGGGGCAGGGAATCGGCCGCGAGCTGATGCTCCACGTCATTCGCGGCGCCGAAGGGCGTTTTGACACCTTGATGCTGGACGCGCAGCTACAAGTGATCCCACTCTATGAATCCCTTGGTTTTGTCGTCGAAGGCGGCGTCTTCCTGGACGCCGGGATCAAGCATAGGCGGATGGTAAGGCGGCTGAAGGTTGAGGGTTGAAGGTTGAAGGCCAGAGCCGTTCCGATACGCTCCGGCTGCCAACAATTCTGTGGACGTACGGCCCCTGAGTGCTCACAGCGTACTTTCAACCTTCAACCTTCAACCCTCCTACTGCGTTTGCGACTGTAGCCAGCGCATCCAGCTTGTATTCCGCGCGAGATCCAGGTTGCTGTAGGTGGACTGGAGCTGTCCGGGGCCGGCGACGTCGATAGTGAGGCCATGTGAGCCGGCCTCGTTTGAAGCATGCCCTTCCGCCATGACGGCCGCGGTGAGGGCGCTCTGGACGTTGGAAGCGGCCAATGCCAGGTCCGCCGGCACTCCGCCTGTCCGGACCTTGTCAGCGTAGTCGTACAGGTCCTTGTAGTCCGCGTAACCTTCCGTCGCCGCGTAATTCTTCGCGTTGTTCCTCGCGTTCGCCAGCACCGTCGCGCTGTCCGTCCGGTGGTTGATGAGGCTGGCCCCAAACGCGTCTATCGCTGTAGCCAGGTTCTGCAGCCTGGTCGTGTCGATCTCCGACTGGGTGAGGATGGAGAGGTCTCCGGCATTGTTGTCAAACTGCGCGTACTGGCTGATGGTCCGGTTGACGATGTCCGCGCCGAACTGAGCTGGCGTCATGTTCGGGTTGCCTACCAGGTCGGACAGGAACGTGTTGTAGATGTACCCGCGGCCGGGCGGACTCTCCTCTGAGCCCACGATAATGGGCGTAGAGTTGCGGATCTGGTAGTCCACCTCCATCTGCTGTAGCAGGGACGCGTCGAACACCACCAGGTCCATGTGCGGATTGGTAGTCAGCGCCTGGGGCAACTGCCAGGTGAAGATCTGGGTGCCCGTCGCAAAGTTGAAAGAGACGGACCTGGGCCGGGCGCGCGCGTTCGGGATATCCAGCCAACCAGAACCGTGGTCCCACAGCACCAGGGCGTAGTGGTCCGCGGGGTAGTGGCTCTGCCCCCAGTTGATAAAGCTGAGGAGCTCCTGCCAGTTGCCGGTATCCACCGTCTGGCCGAGGTCCTGCACGAGCTGCGAGGAGACCGGCGCGTTCGCGGGGCTCTTGGTGATGAAGTACCTCCGGGTGCCCACCCAGTCGGGACTGCCGCAGTTGCCGCATTGCGCCTGCTGCCACTCCAGCACCATGTTCACGTCGCTGGTCGAGCCGACCTGCTCCATGTCCTTGACATTGGTCGGCGCGAAGGGCTGAAGGTCGTTGGCGGCGTTCATGTAGACCAGGAAGGTCCACTTGGCGCGCGTAACGCGGGTGAGCGGAATGGTGGCGCTGGCGGCCTGGCCGTTGAGGCTGGTGAGCTGGAGCGTGAGGCTGCCGTTCGCAGCCGTAAGCTGACCAGCCGTGCCGTCGCTGGAGGTGACGGCGCCCGTACTGGAGACGGAGATGAGACCCCCGCCCGAGACGCCGTTCACGGTGGCGAACAGCGCTCCGTGGCCTGTGGTGTCCACCGAAAGGGCCGCCGAGCTGCCGCTCGCGGTGCCGGTGAAAGTTCCGGCGTAGGCGCTGGTGTCCGGCGCCGGCTGGACGAGGGCCGCGTTGAACGCAAACAGCCCCTGGCCGGTGGCAACGGTGGTCGCGTTCCCGGTCGCGGCTGAGCCGTCCCCGGACACGGTTCCGGTGAACTGCACCGCCCCATTGCTGGACTGAGCGGAAAACTGGCCGTTAGACCCGACGACGCCCTGCGCGCTGACCCCGGCCGCGTGCGTTGGGTCCGATTCGAAGATGGTGAACCGCCCACCCGGATCGACGGTCATGTCCAGCTTGGCTCCGGTGGCCGCGAACTGAAACGTCCGGTTAGTGAAGCTCGACCCTCCCCCGCCCCCTCCGCCGCCGCAGCCGGCGATAAGCAGCGCCATAACGGCGCCCAGGAGCGGGAGTGCCCTCACCCCCCTCCCCCCTCTCCCAAGAACAGGAGAGGGGGAGAACACGCGCATGAAATACATGGATGGCTGGTCTCCTCAGGCAGAGAGTGTAGCACAACGCCCGGTGCCGTCCGGCGTGGGCGGACTCGGCTCGGGGAGGGGGAGGGGGCGCCCGGCCGTCCAATCCGGCGCGGCATGTGGCCGCGCGGAGGTTACTCAGAATACCAGTAAGGGCCGGGCATTAGTTCCCAACACACAGACCGGTGGTCAGGGGGAGCTACGGCTTGCGTGAGGCGGCGGGATGTTCGGGGCGCAGCCGGACGATGAGCCGGACCAGGTCCGTCGGTGCGGCCTTCTCCAGTTGAAGCTGCTGGCCCAGGATCGCGGCCGGCTGCGGGGCCTGCTGGATCACCTTGGTTTCCGCGCGGACGGCCGCCCGGCTTGTGGCGGCACGTCGTGACTTGT
>CAYNFH010000192.1:0-12376 GCA_964396385.1 uncultured Chthonomonadaceae bacterium
AGCTCAGTCGGTAGAGCAGTGGACTGAAAATCCTCGTGTCCCTGGTTCAAGTCCGGGTCGCGGCACTCCCCTCACGGCCCGTCCTGCGCAAGTCGCCGGCGGGCCGTCCGTGTTCGTGAGCCATGATGAACCGGGGGAGATCGCGTGAACACCACATGGAGCGGGCACTCGGTGGACGGGTAGGGGTTGTCACCGGAGTAAGCCGCCGGAAGGGCATCGGATTCGCCGTGGCGGACCGGCTGGCGGCCATGGGCGCCGACGTCTTCTGCCACGGGTTCGCCCCGTTTGACGCCGAGCAGCCGTGGGGAGCCGACCCGGACGGTGGCGAGGAGATCCTCAAGGAGCTTCGGAGCCACCGTACCCGCATCGAGCTTATGGAAGCCGACTTCGCGGACCCGGACGCGCCCCGCCTGCTCCTCGCCGAGCCAGTCGCCAGGCAAGAGTACCCGTGGCACCGGCCTTGCACTCAAGAGATCATTCGGGCTGTCCGCCAGGCCAGGAGGTGTCTGCCGCCAACTCAGGCAGAGTAATTGAAGTACCTACGGAAATGAGACCAAGCGTGAAGCTCAGCCGCCTGACTACCCTTGAAGAGCTGGACGACCTGGCTGAAGAGTGGGACATGCTGCTCACCCATGCCGAGGTCGATAACGTCTTTTTCACCCGCTCCTGGCTCTCGGAGTGGTGGCGCGTCTAAGGCGCCCATCTCCAGATGTGGGTCATCACCGCCTTCGCCGGTCCTAACCTGACCGGCGTCGCCCCTTTTTGTCTCCACGTCGATGAAGACGGCGCACGTCGCCTGAGCTTCATCGGATACGGCGAGGCCGCACCTGACCATCTGGACCTAGTGGCACGGCAGGGTGAGCGAGGGGCTTTCGCGGACCTGGTGCCGGCGCATTTGGCAGACGTCCGGGAAGAGTGGGACATCTTTGACGTGGAGGGTCTGGCCGAGAACTCACCACTCCGCAGCGCGATTGCGGGCTGGAATGAGGTCAGAGGTATGTGGAGCAGGGAGGAGGTGGCCTCCTGTTGTCCTTATGCCACTCTGCCGGCCAGCTACGCTACGTACCTGGAGTCCGGGAGGACTTTCGCGTTCAGGCGGCCAGCCCACAGGCAAAGGCCCACGCGCTATGGCTGAGAATGGAGGCGGGGCGACTGAGGGCCTGGCGGCCGGCTGTGGCTACAGTGGTGGCCGCGCGGGACCTCAGTCGCCTGATCAGGGCTGGACCGAGACCGGCCCAGCCTGTTCCTCGGATTGCACGCCCCGACACTACTCGCCGTTGATAGCGGTCGAGCTCAGGTCCACGGCGCTTGAAGAGGTGCCCCAGCAGGCCCGGTCGCTCCAGATGGAGGTGCCCCAGATGGCATGGCTGGACTAGAGCGTGGTGGTGCCCCAGATGGCATTGACCCCCCAGATGGCGTGCAGGTCCGTGATGCCGGTGCCCCATATCGCGTTCGTGCCCCACAGAGCTCGGCTCGTGTCGACGTTCACGTTGCCGGAGCAGTCCTGAATCAGAAACGGGCTGAGCGCGGGCTGGGTGGCCACCACGGTGCAGTTGAGCGCCGCCGGTATGTTCAGGTACCCTGCTCCGAACGTACACGCGTCGCTCGTCCCATCCGGGAAGCCCCACTTATCCGCCGACACCATCAGCCGCGCCTTCACCGTGTCCGGAGAGAGGCTGGGGTTGGCCTGAAGCAACAGCGCCACGGCTCCGCTGACTACGGGCGCCGCCATGGAGGTGCCGGATAGCTTGAAGTACTTGTTGGAGTAGCCCCCGGAGGTCTGCGTGGTGGAGTAGTACTGCCAAGGCACCAGGTTGCTGCCGGGGTAGGTGGTGTACAGATAGCTGCTGTTGGCGCTGGTCGAGATAACGAGGTTGCCGGGGGCGACGATGTCCGGCTTGAGGATCAGGTCCAGGCGGGTAGGACCACGGCTGGAGTAGGTCGCGATGCGGTCATCCGCCCGCGTGCCATCAAAGCTCTTGGTGGCGCCGACGGTGATAACGTAGGGGTCGTTGCCGGGGCATTGGATGGACCCGTAGGCCGTGCCCCAGCCTTCGTTGTCCAGGCCGGCGGTGTTGGCGGCGTTGAGGCGTCCGCTGTTACCGGCGGCGCAGACCACCACGATGCCGGCGTTCCACGCTTGTTCCACGGATTGGCAGAGCGGATCGGTGGTGTAGCTCTCTCCCGCAGAGTGGCCCAAGGAGAGGTTCATCACCCGGATGTTGTACTTGCTCTTGTTATTGATGACCCACTGGATGCCGGACGAGACGGCGCTCACCGTCCCTTGCCCCTGCGCGCCGAGGACGCGGACGTTGATGAGCTTGGCCTGGCGCGCGATGCCGTAGAATGTGCGGAAGAACTGCGTCCCGGTGGAAGAGGTCCCATTGCCCGCGATGATGCCCGCAATGTGCGTGCCGTGGCCGCAGGGATCGGTATTGGCCTTGTAGCCGTCACTGACGTAGCTGACGTTCGCTACGATGCGGCAGCCGGAGGTCCCGCCGATGTTGGGCGTGTCCAGGTCCGGCTGGTCCAGAATCCCGCTGTCCACCACGGCCACTCCCACTCCGCTTCCGGTGAGTCCGTACTGCGAATAGGCCACGTCCGCGCCGCTTGAGGCTACTGTGAACTGGTCGCACCGCCGTACCGGAACGTCCGCGGAGAGGCGCCGCACGTACGGCAGTGCCGCGAGCTCCTTCAAGCGGCCGGTGGGCACAGTCAGCGCTGCCGACTGGATGAACGGCAGGTTGCGGTAGATGTCCGCTCCAAGGCGGGTGAGCTCTCTCCGCTGTGCGGTGGTCAGATTCCGGTGGAACCGGACAATCACCGCGGTGCGAGCGGCCGTGCCCTGGCCGTGGGAGAGCTGCTGAACAAAGAGGTCGCTCTTGTCCGCCAGCACATCCGCCAGGCAGGAAGGCGGCAGCAGCCACAGGAGTACGCCGGCCGTAAGCGCTCCAACACGGGCTGCCGTAGCCCGGGTGATCAGGGTCATAGCATGGGTCCTCCGTATCCATGCCGATCCGCTTGGTGAGAGACCCGGTCGGGCCGCGGTGAACCGGCACAGAATTCTTGGGAGGGTCCCACGAGCCAAACAGTAAGAGTGGTGGCCGCCGTGAGAGCGGCGTATTCTCTGGCTGCGCGTATGGGGGCTGATTCGCCTTAGTCAGGGGCGACGTGGGACCGTCCACTCCCCATTCTGGCGAGCGCGTCCCAGATGCTTGCTGTAGGATGTGCCAGAACCTGCGTGGATACAGCAGCGACAGGGGGATGTCCGGGGCTTCTCTCTTCTGGGGCCAGGCGCTCCGACTTCTGCGGCCGTGACAAGGAACCCCGGCTCCAGACGTTCTTGGCCTGGTCGCCGGGGCGGTTCTGGTTATGTTCGACTCACCAATCATGACCAGCGAGAGGTCCGTGTGGTTCAGTGCTTGCTCGGCTGCGCCCGCAGATGGGCAGGGCGCCGCGCGCCCATAGTCCCCGGCCGCCGCGCCAGGTGCGGCCACACAGTGAGAGCAGGAAGGCCGCGCCAGCAGGCAGAATCGGAAGAAACTGTGCAGTTCTCTCGCGTTGCAAGATCCGGCGGTACAAAGGATCGTTAAAAACGCGTGCGAGCCCTATATCAACCGCCGTCCAGTTCCGGTACGCCGCTGCTCCCGCCAGGTAGCGTGTTTATCCGGGTTGTAGCGCACCCGGACCTGCCCTCGGGATCCGTTCCAGCGTGACCGATATGCCTCCAGGAAGTTGTCATGGTCCCTCCAGCACTGCGGCCGCCCAGGCCGGACCCGCCGCTGTCCCGGTGGAGCAGCGCCTGGCCGCTACCCCCGAGCAGTTGCGCCTGTTCATAGAGTACGCTCCGGTCGCCCTGGCCATGTTTGACCGCGAGATGCGGTACATCAGCGCCAGCCGCCGCTGGCTGCAGGACTTTGGCCTGGGTGAGCGGGAGCTCTTCGGCCTCTCTCACTACGAGGTCTTCCCGGAGATTCCGGAAGAGTGGAAGGCGATACATCGCCGCTGTCTCTCAGGGGAAGTCCTCTGTTCGGAGCAGGACCGGTTTGTGCGCGCGGACGGCTCCGTGCAGTGGATCCGCTGGGAGGTGCGCCCGTGGCGAGACGTCTCAGACAATATTGGCGGGATGGTGATCTTCAGCGAGGACATCACCAGCCGGGTGGAGACGGAAGAGCGCCTGCGGGCCGGTACGGCCGATCTGCAGACCTTCCTGGACACCGCTGCTACGGGACTGGTAAGGAATAGCCGGGACCTTCGGTATCTCGCCGTCAATCCTGCGTACGCTCAGATCGTCGGCCGCCCGGTGGACCAGATCGTCGGCCGCACGCTGGCCGAGGTTCTGGGTGACAAGGCTCTGGAGAAGGTTCGGCCCTACGTTGACCGTGTGCTCGCCGGAGAGCGCGTAGAGTACGAGCTGGAGCTGCCTTTCGCGGTCACCGGCCCGCGCTGGATCCACGTGGTTTATACTCCCGATACCAGACCAGACGGGGAGGTGATCGGCTGGATCGGATCCATCTCCGATAGAACCGAGCAAAAGAGGGCGGAACAGAGCCTGAGAGAGAGTGAGGAGCGGTTCCAGGCGCTGGCCGATAACATCGCCCAGCTCGCCTGGATTGCGGATGGAACGGGCCACATCTTCTGGTATAACCGCCGCTGGTATGAGTACACAGGAACCACCCTGGAAGAGATGGAGGGCTGGGGCTGGAAGAGCGTGCATCACCCAGACCACATAGACCGAGTGGTTGACCGTTGGTCCGCGCACCTGCGCGCCGGTGAGTTCTGGGAAGACACGTTCCCCCTCCGCAGCAAACACGGCGAGTACCGCCGGTTCCTATCGAGGGCATTTCCCATACGCGATGAGCAAGGGGTGGTGGTCCGCTGGTGCGGCACCAACACAGACGTGGAGGATCTGGAGCGCGCCGAGGATGCCGCACGGCAGCGGGCGGCGGAGGTCAACGCTCTCAATACCCGTCTACAGCGGGCGATGAGTGAAACACACCACCGGGTGAAAAACAACCTCCAGGTGGTGAGCGCCCTCATAGACATGCAGGTGATGGATCGGGGCGAGCTGGTGCCCGCGGGTGAGCTCACTCGTATCGGTAGGAACATCCGTGCGCTCGCCGCTCTCCATGACGCGCTCACCCAGCAGGCGAAGGCTGATGCGGAGGTAGAACACCTGCGTATCGCCACCGCCATGGAGAAGCTCAAGCCGCTGCTCCAGTCCATGGTTGGCGGAAGAGAACTCCACTTCAAGGTGGAGGACGTCTACCTCCCCGTGCGCCAGACCAACGCAGTGGCCATGATCGTGAGCGAGTTGCTGGCAAACGCCGTTAAGCATGGCGCCGGGGAGATCGGCATTGCGTTCTATCTCACCGGGGGAACCGTGCGGCTGGAGGTTCGCGACAACGGCCCCGGCTTCCCCACAGGATTCCATCCTCAGAAGAGCGCCTCTATCGGCCTGGAGCTGGTCGAGTCGCTGGCCCGCTGGGACCTCGGCGGGACCACTCACTACCGGAACCGGCCCGAAGGCGGCGCGCAGGTCGTGCTGGAGTTCCCATTGGAGCCGGCCGCCGAGAGCAGCTTTGGCCCTTCCGCCGCCGCGCGTGTCTGAGCATTAGCGGCTCAGCTCGTCAGCATGAACGCGCCGCGCTGGGTTAGTGCCACCATGCGCCACTTGGAGATGAACTCGGAAGGACTCACGCATCAAGGCTCTCCCGGATTGCGGCAGCTTCCTGCGCCATCCGCTGACACTCTGGTCTCCGGCTGGAGGAGTAGGCTACGGCGTGGGCCTGGGGAATGACAACCAGCCAGCGCCATCGCCGGAGAGGCGCCCGCCTGCACTCTCTGCAGCCCCCTGCCGTGCGACCGGCCTGAACTACTGCGGCAAGCGCGCGAGGAGTGGGTAGGAGGGCTTTGCCGTGCGCCGGCACCATCGCTCATACGCCTCTGCCATCGCGGCTGCCAGGTACTCCCGGTCCACCGGCTTGGCAATGAGGGCATAGGCGCCGGCATTGAAGGAATCCAGCACCTGGGCTTCGCTGGATACAGACGTGAGGACAATCACGCAGGCCCGGTGGTGAGAGGCGAGCCGACCAATAACCTGCGTTGCGTCCACCGTCAGTTCCCGAACTCCCATGAGCACGATGTCCGGATGCACCTCTTCCGCCAGAGACATGGCTTCTGTGGGGCGGTGTGCCGCGCCCACCACGCTCAGACCGTCGGCACGTAGGACTCGGCGGAGGAATAACTGGTTCACGCCGTCGTCCTCGACTATGAGAACGCGCTTGCCGGCGAGGGCTCCGGCGGTCAGGGCAGGCTCTTTACGCGTATGCACTTGGAGCGCATCCTGGTCTCGCCCGTGGAGTCATGCACAGGCAGCGAGAATAGTTGGTGGACACGCGTCCAGAGTGCAGACGTATGAGCACGCCTCCCGGACAGGGAGAGGCTGAGTGGCAACTATGAGGTGAAGTTCTGCAGACTAGTATAGCGGCGCGGCCGGCATATTACAAGGCGCGGTTTGTAAAAACTGCTGGACGAGCTACGGAGCCGCTAGTCCGGCTCAGAGGTCTTAACGCGTACCGTCTGATATCCCCTACACCTGGATGAGCGCCCGGAGGGCCTCCGTCGCGTAGCCCTGCCGCTCGAAGTCCTGGTCCTTGCCGGGGAACGGCTCCCACTCGGATATCACCAGGTACATGCGCTCACCCTCCTCTCTTCGGGTCACCACGGCACCCGGGGGCGGCGCCTGCAATTCATCGGCTGCTGCACGATTCCGCGGACCCTCGCAGTTCCCCTGCCCGGGACACGGGACTGAGGGCGACCCATCCGGTTCGTAGCACTCGTAGTGTCGTGGTGCCGCCGGCGTCCCAGCCGCCCTGGGGCAGGAGCGCGGCCGGCGGGGATGGAATGAGCACGGCGGCATTGCGGCTCCGGCGCTTGGTAATGCCCTGGGTAATCAGGATACCCACCAGGACCATAGTGGCGCCGACCAGCCACGCTCAGTGCTGTTGCATAGACTGCCCAAATGCTTCCATGAGGATGTGGTCACCGCTCCCGTAGTATCCTACGGAAGCCCGCCATGCTACTCATGATCGAGCCGAGTAGAACGGCAACGACTGCGAACATCGTAACAATGTACACAGGCGCAACTCCCGGGTCGGGAGGCAGGCTCTTGTGGGTTTTCAGGTATTCCTTGGCCAGCAGTGCTTCCCGGCTCCCCACACCGCGGGCCGCAGTGCTAATCGACGCGATAAGCAGGCCCAGCGTGGTGACCAGCATCAACGGCTCTATGAGGGGAACGCTTCTGGGTGACTGCTTGCTGATGGCACTGACCCCGCTGATGCGGTACCGCATCTTCGGCAGCGTTCCTTCCGGCAGCGGGGTAAACATGCCTATCTCCAGCCGGTCACCAGGGTTCATGAGGGTGGGCTTGAGCCGCAGCCACATATCGGTTACCTCGATTTCAGGCTCAAAGTTAGGTGGAAAATGCCTCGCCACTGCTGCATGGAAGATCTCGCCGCCTTTGGGCAGCTCTAGGGTCAGAGGTTCCACCCAATCACTTGGGGTAATCGGCACGGCACCCGTGTTCTTGAACTCGATAACCAGCATACTGACGGTTTGTACCTCGACCCCATGGTAGAGGACCCGCAGATCCTGGGGTGCTCCCGGCACGCGGTGAATGAACTCCACATCGGACACTACCCGGTAGGAGAGTGCCTTGCGACTGCGCTGCTTGTTCACCCAGAGGGTGGTACAGACGCCAGCTATGGCTACCAGGGCGGCAATGAGCCACGCCCAGTTCGCCTGCATGTAGCGAGCAAATGCCTCCATAGCGGTACATTACTGTCTGGTGGCTCGCATTCCTCCTCCTTGGCATCAGGAAGGCTGCTCGTCAGTGTCGTGTGGGTCAACCATTTCGGTAGCAGTGATGCGCGGCAATACACGCTCACCTGCCTCGTCCATCGCCCCAAGTGTTGCTTCTATGAGCCCGCGGGCGGCTGCGGTATGCTCTTCGGCCTTCAGACCCTTGAGCGATTTGATGAGTTCAAAGCGCACTTTCGCTTCTGCCTAGAGCTTAGCTATCTCTACCCTCGCGGCCGTCTCCTCCCGCTTAGAGCGTGTTATGAACTCTTGAGCAGCGGCGCTGCTCTGACGAGCATGAGAATGGCGAACACGACCAAGTGCATCGCAATCAGCGTCTGGGCCAAGCGCTCGTAATCACGAGCCAATCGGCGGAAGCGTGAATCCCAGGCAAAGCTGCGCTCTGCAACCCAGCGTCTGGGGAGGAGCACGAAGCCGCGTTTGGCTTCTTCCAACTTGACGACTGTCAGGTCAATCCCGTGCTCTTTGGCCGCCTGGGCAGGCTCTTCTCCGGTGTAGCCTTGGTCCACGAAGGCGACCTGCACGCTCTCGCCGGTCACGTCCTGGACCTGCTGAGCCAGTTCACGAACTTGGGCGCGCTCCTGCTCATTGGCAGGTGTGACCAGCAGTCCCACCAGCAGCCCGAGCGTGTCCACCGCCATGTGGACCTTGGAGCCGCGCCGCTTCTTGTGGCCATCGAAGCCAGCTCGTGCTCCACTCGCGGGTGTAGACTGCATCACCCGGCCATCGAAGATGACAGCAGAAGGGTCTGGGTTGCGTCCTTGGGCCTTCCTGAGCATCAGCCGCAGGTCATCCACGATGGCTTCAAAACAGCCGTTTCTCCTCCAGCGCTGCGTCTGCTGGTACACTGCCGGCCAAGGCGGCAGGTCATTGGGCAAGTAGCGCCAGGGAGAGCCGGTGCGCACCAGCCATCGCAGCGCATTGAATAGGTCACGAAGAGGATACTGCCGCTGGGGAGCGTCCTCCGTCATGAGCGTGAGATAGGGAGCGACAAACGCCCACTCATCATCGGTTACATCACTGGGGTAAGGCTTGCGTTGTACTTCCATGAGCACCAGTACGACGCAACCGCGCCCCGAAGTTCGTAACACCCTCTACCTTGAAGCCGGGGTTGCGATAGTGGAGATCTGTCGTGTGGGTCGTGTAGTGCTCTCCCGGACGAGTTTCAGCCACAATCGTCCTCTTCAGGCCCGACTATCCCACATAAGCTCCGATTATCTCCTGCGTTCCCACCATCGCCGTACGTTATGGAACAGGCCCTTGACTACGTAGGCCCCGAGGAATGAACAGGTAATTCCCGTCCCGATTGCTAGTGTAGCTCCCACGGCTGGATTGAGTCCTATGGAGGCATGGAAGTGGCGGGCAATTGCGACGAAAACACCCGCGACGGCATACGGGACCAGCACCCAGAGCGAGAAGAAGCCAGCCAGTTTCACTTCCGCTTGCGCCGACCAATCCATGGAGGTTTCCATCGATATAGCCCGCACCGCAGGAATGCCGGCGACGCGCCCCTTAACGGTTGGTTCTTCGTTAGAAAACCCCGTAACGAGGGCCTTGATAATGAACGTATCCCGCGGATTCATTAAGGTAGGCTTTATCCATATGGTTGTGTCCACCGTCTCGATTTCCGGATTGAATCCTTCTGGACGGGCACGAACCACCTCTGGGTCTATGATGCTGCCTGCGTTGGGAAACAGCAGGGTGAGGGGCTCGTGGAAGTCTGCCGGTAGAAGCGGTAGAGAACCGGTATTACGAATCTCGACCTCCACAATCCTGAGATTCCAGAGGGGCTGGTCGGCGTATTTCGCTTGCAGTTCCTTGCTGTCCGGTTCCTTGCGGTCGGTCAGTCGTGAATTCGTGACTACCCAGCAAGTAAGGGCGCGTTTGGACCGCCGCGATGTAATCCACTGGTTGATTACTACGGCAATCAGCGTGAGCAAGGCGGCAATGAGCCACGCCCAGTGCTTTTGGAAGTATTCGCCAATGGCGTCCATGTCGGTATATTGCTACCTATATGTCCGTTTCCCTGCTTCCTTCCTGACAAAGCGATTCCTGCTTGCGTATTCCGGAAGGACGCGAGACTGATGCAATGGGAAGAACGCGCCGCTGACCAACTGCAAGTCCGGATCTGTCAACCCGGTCCAGCCGCCGGACCGATAAGCTAGAAAGCTTGCAGAACGCGGTGTCGAGCGGCCGCCGTCACACGAGAAGCAGGAGGACAAACGCAGCTCTGCGCGTAGGTCATGACGAAGACCACACCCAAGCAAGGGTGGGCCGGCTGGCTTTAGTCAAGCCGACCCGCCATTGTTCGTTTTAGCAGTACGGTCAGCCCGCTGCCTGATCACCTCTAGGCACAGCGCGGCAAGCTATCCAGGTTGTTGTCCTTCACGGCGTCGGGGTTAGAGCGGATGTACGTACGCCGGCACAAGGTACAGACGTACTTCTCCACATAGGCGGTTCGCCCAGACTGTTCTCCCGTGGTGTAAAACACGTCACCACGGTCCATGGCCGCCAGCACTTCATTGAGTGTCCAGCGGCGCGAGTAGGACTGCGCCGTAAGCCCGGTCCCCACCGCCACGATGTGAGCATGGGTGGTCGGCTCGGTGACCGGCACCTGCTGCGTGCAGGTGATGCGATAGGTAGCCATTTTGACTTTCCCGAGGCACCGCACTATAATGACGGCGACAGCGGCCGGCGCCTCTATGTAAAGTGCCGCGTCGTCGTCCGGGCTCTGGCCCGTGGTCTCGACAATGCGGAGCGTCTCTTGGCGGGGATCTCCGCATTGTCGCCTACATATTTACGCTCTGCCTATCCTGGAACTAATTCCAACTTCGCGCTAATCTCCTCAAACTGCGGGAACCCAAGTTGCTTCACGCGGTCGGCCGGTATCGGCAGCGGAGCGAGTTTCCTTCCCGGCCGACCACCCTGGCGGCGTTGCTCCAGCCAATGCGCGTACCGCGAGATGTTGAGCTCCAGGATTTCATCTATCGGGTCTTCTGGCTTCCGGTCTTGCTTCACCCAGCGCGGCCGACGGCCACCACACCAGGTCAAGAGCCTGCGATGCTCTGCCGCCATAAAGGGTTGAGAGTCAATTACCGTAAAGCACCGAAAGGCCCGGCCGCACTCCTGAACGTAGCGAGCCCCGCCGATGATCAGGGGATGGAGCTCGCGCTGGAGACTGTCTTGAAGACGACAGAGAGCGTTCAGCGCGCGTAGTCCCTTCTCCCGCCGGGCGAGGCCAGTGCCGAACTCCTTGGCGATGTAGCGCGCCTCTGGCATTGCCCGCAAGACTTCTTCCCAGACCCTCCAGTCCTGCTCTGTGATGGCGTTGAGGTGGAGCACTACGGCGGAGCCAGCGGCGGAAAGTTCCTCTGCCACCCGAAGCATGCGCTCGCGGTTCCACTCCGTGTGGGTGGGCGGTGCATCGGCGTGGAACGAGTAGTTGGGCACCGTCATCGCGAGCAGGTCCAGAGCGGCTATCTCAGCTTCCAGGCCCGAGCGCATCCCTCGGCGCCAATAGTTCTCCAGGACCTTATCTTGCGCCACCGAGGTGAAGAGTACCTGGGTCTGCGGCGCCAAGTGAAACTCCTCGCGCAGCTCCGCAGGACCATGAGAAAGGAGCCCATACGTACCGTTTGCTCGTCCCTTCACTGCCCGGAAGGTCGGCACAGCGGCTATGGCGACATTGAGGTGCCCACCGCGCCACTTGCCATGCTGAATGACCGGCACGTAGAGAGGAAGCTCAGCTGCCGCTGGATGCCGGATCGGCCCGGGTGGATTTGGAGGCCAGCCTCCCACTTCCCGCCAGCGGTAGACGAATTGTGCTGGCTTGTTCGGGCAGGTCCAGTCACACTGGGCTGCCCGGCACGTTGTCTCGCACGGGGTCTGTAACCCCCACAGGCTATCCGCGAAGGGATTGCCGCAGCTCGCGCCAAAGGCCGTTGGCCCAGAAATCGGAGGCGGTTCCTTCATCATTTCAAGCCGGCTGCTGGGTGGGTCCCCCATCGCTTTCTCCAGACAGTTCCGGCCGGCAGCGGAAGGAGAAGTAGCCGCCGAGTCCGGGCTCTTCGAGTACTTCGACCTCAAGCAGATGACCGCAGCGATGGTCGGTGGCCATGGCCGCGCGCAGCCACACGTCGTCACCCGCTTCGACTCGTGCCCTTACCGCATTGTCTTGAATGAACTCCAGGTACCCGGCGCGGCTGTCGCGCACAATGGCTGCGCCGGTCTGCACTGCTCCGGCGTCTTCTAGCGCGCACCCAGAATATTGCCTGGTGTAGAGCTCCGGAAGGTCGGAAAAGAGCTTCTTCTGCTGCAGCTCGCGCTCAAAGGCTAGGTTGCGCAGGTGCTTGGCGCGGCGGCTCATTTTCTCGATGAAGTCTTCACCCACGGCTCATCTCCTGGGCAAGTGGGCGATACACCCACTGGCGTCCTTCCTTGGTTCTTAGGACCAGCCGTTGGCGATGTAGGTCCGCGAGCCGATTGTTCCAGGCAG
>CAYNFH010000193.1:0-12368 GCA_964396385.1 uncultured Chthonomonadaceae bacterium
ATGTACAGAAACCGTCGATCTGGAGAGGGAATATAGTCTATCTCTCTGTCCCACGCCTTGAGGTGAGGCCGAGCCCCTGGCAGTGCCAGAACATTGAGCCCCTCTATCAGCGCGCGACCGTCCTCCGACCAGCTATAGAAGAAGTATAGGTTAGGCTCATACCGCTTGAGCGCGATGACCGGGCCCCCGCCCGCGGCTATCACGCACAGAACGCCGTACGTCTGGTCCGGGTGCGAGGGGCTCGGGAAGCGACGCACGAAGGCGATGTGGGTTCCGTCCGGCGACCACTGGGGCTGTGTGTCGTCCCCGCTACCGCGAGTTAGCTGCAGCCGACCAGTACCACTTGGGTCAATGCGGTAGAGGTGGAAGTGGCTGTGACCGTGGCTACTCGGTGAGGAGTAGTATCGGGCCGAGTACACAATGTCGGGGTCGGCGCGGGCGATGGGAGCCAAGCCGGTCCCGAGCACCATCGTGGCCACCACCGAGAGCCAGAGCCAAGATGCTGGTGCCTGCGCGTGTTGATGCGTCAGTCCACTCGCCGCCATACCCACCACCACGGGCCTCTCACATGTTCTGCCGAGAGGTAATTTCGCCCACAGATCGTCAGCTGCCTCCAGACCCCGCCGCTGCCCCAGTCCACCTCCGAAAAGTCCGCTGCTTTGAGCGGCCTGCTGCAGTAGAGGTAGCCCTGCAAGTCGGTCTTGCCGCGGCCGTACCAGATGGGAAAGAGCACGAAGACGCGGCCGTCCGGCTTCCGCTCTGCATATACGTTCCCGTCCGGGCTGACCGACCTGAGCCCGGACGGAACTGCAATGGCCGCCTTCGGGCCCGGCTTGAGCGCTCCCGTCTCGATCTGGCGCACCACTGCCATGTAACCGTTGGCGTGAAGGAAGAGCCGGGGCCACAACCCGATGATCCCGCCGATGTCCGAGCCGCAGAACCAGTCATAGGCTAAGACGCCGACCAGCGAGGCGAGCAAGAGCATGGCGGTTGCGGCTACGAGCTTGGATTTCGGGCGAGGCTGCATCGGCAAGCCCGTCACTGATATGGCCTGGCTGTCAGCAAGTCCAGTCATTGGCAGCGTCTGTGGACCGTCCAGTCAGCGTAGTTCTTTCTGTTTGGATGGCTCGGATCGTACTCCCAGTAGCGGCGCTCCCGCAGGACGACCCGGTGTGAGCCCGTCCATTTAACTTCCATGACGCCCCAGTCACGCACCTGCGTATCGGATCGGGTAATCCAGTTATAGTCGCAGGCAAACGGACGGCCATCTAGTGACGGCTGGAGTACGGGCGTGGTTGCCATGCCGAGCAGCACCTCAACGACCGCCGGGCTTGGCCCTGCCGATAATGGGGCAACCAGAACCAGCAGCCACAGACCTGATATGCTAGTGGCGGTTCGGGTGGGCTTCTGCCGGACTTTCCGCTCTTGCACGCGTCAAACCGCCAAAATTGTGCTGCCAACTAGTGACCCACTCCACCTCGCGCGGTCGTAAGCAGTCGGATGATCTCCGCATCGCGCCTGCCTTGCTGGGCATTCAGTTTCGCTATCGCGAGCGCAGTCAGTCCGTGCTTGTCCCTGATGTCGGTGCGAGCGTGCGCCTTGAGCAGAGCCTTCACTGCCTCAACTTGATCGGTAGTCACCGCCCACATGAGAGCGGTAGAACCGCTCGCGTCCTGCGCGTTTACGCTCGCTCCTCCGGCAACTAGCGCCTGGATGACAGGCGGCTGCTCCGCGCGCATGAGCGGAGTGATGCCCTGTTGATCCCCGGCGTTCGGGTTTACTCCATGCTTCAGGAGGAACGACACTGCGGCGAGCCTGTTGTAGACAGCGGCCAGTGCCAAGAGCGTCTGCCCGCTCTCGTCACGTGCATTCACGTCCGCGTGCCGCGCCACAAGTGCCTGGAGGATAGGCTCGCTCTCTGGCGTGAGCGGCTGCGCGCCTGGGGCCACACGCATCGCAACGGCGAGGGGCGTTGCCCCGCCAAAGTACCTGGCGTTTGGGTTGGCACCCCGGTCCAAGAGAGCATTCACGGTCGCCAGATCGTCGGTTTCAATGGCCCGCCGGAGCCGCTCGTCCAGTTCCGCGTGGGTGGGGTGCGCCGGGAGCGTTTGCAGTAGTGGTGACCGCAAACCCGCTCCAGATATGTCCGGCGACTTCACAGCGCCATGCTTCTCCAGCAGTGCCTTCACAGCGGGCGACATCGCATAGTCCAGGGGCGTTCTCCCCACCTGATCCCGTGCGTGGACATCAGCCCCTCGGTCCAGCAATGCTCGAACGAGCCTCAGTTGCGCATCCGTCGCAGCCTGCATGATATTGCTTCCAGTCGCCTGGTGGGCTGAGAGCGGGTGACCCAATGGAGCCGCCGCTAAGCCAACACCGCCGCCAACAGCGATGTGGAGAGGCGTCTGATCCTTATTGTTCCTAACCGTTGCGCTGGCTCCGTGCTCCAGGAGGAGTAGCGCGCCCGGGACGCTATGCAGCATTGCCTGGTAGATCGGTGATTCGCCATCTCGGTCCCGGATGTTCGGATTCGCGCCGTGTTCTAGGAGCAGCTTCGTAAGAGGGAGCGACACGCAGACGGCCCAATGCAGAGGCGTGCGGCCCTCGTTGTCCTTCGCATTAAGCTTTGCGCCGTGGAGAACGAGCGCTTCCGCAGCCCGGTTGCGCTGGTAGACGATGGCGAGCGCGAGAAGCGCGTGTCCATCGATGATGGTGTTCAGGTCCGCCCCCCGGGCAGCCAGCGCCGCCACCTTCGCGGCGTTGTCCTCCATCACCGCCTGGACAATGGGACTCCCCTGCCCGCCGGAAGGCAGATGTTGTGCCACTGCCAAATCCGCCAGCAGCAAAGTCGCAGCAAGAAGGGTCCAAGTGACGAGACGGTTAGCTCTGCTTGCTTTCACTGGTCCTCCTCTGCCCAAAGTGTCCGAAGGGCGTCGATCTCCGCCAACTCCAGTCCGCAGCCGAGCAAGAACGGCCCCGGAAGACGATGGATGCAGCAGCGGAGGGTTCGTACGTCCAACGATGAAGGGCCATCGTGAACGACTGAGTCCAAGCCGAGCGCCTCCGGAAGCGTGGGGCAGTCCGCGAAAACCGTGTTCCAGCAGATAGCCTCTGTCAGCCGGGCACTGGAAAGCCGCGCGCCGGTCAGGTTGGCGCGGGTAAGATCGCATCCGGTCATGTCCGCACAAGAGAGGTCTGCCTCCTGTAGGTTGCAGTCGCGTAGAATGGCTCCCCGCAGATTCGCGCCTAATATACAGCTCCCCCTCTGTGGAAACCTCTGTGTCCAAAGGGGCTGGACATACTTATCGCTCGCCTGGAAGCTATCTGGGCCTTGCGGCAGCGTAGACCACGCCGAGCCACAGCCAGATCAGACCATAGGACGCCAGGTTCGCGAGCCATGCCCACGCTCCGACTGCCCTCCTCTGCTCGGGCGGCACGGAGTACCGGGCCACGAGGTATTCCACCGCTACGGACATGAAGAAGAATGGCACACACAGGGCCGCGGCGGCAGCGGGAATCATCCAGTAGAGATCGTGCTCGTAGGGTAGGAGCCAGGGGCTCTGCACAGTCACCGCCAGAATGCGCCGTCCGGGGATGTCCAGCCCAAATGCTCTTCCGCTGACAAACATCTCCAGGATGACCAAGCCGAGCCAGGTGAGCGGAAGACCCACCAGAGTCGACAGGGCATTGGCCTTCGCCGCCACCACGAGCGCCTGCTTCCAGCTAACACGCAGTACCCGGCGTCCGACCGCAGCCTCCAGCAGGATGACGGGAAACAGGAGGATCCAGGAGGCCGGCCAGACTACCGCCAGCATCGGCACACCCGCGTCCGCATGGGCCGGTGACGGCACACAGATCAGTAGCACGACACAGAAGAGAAGCGCCATGTCTGGCCATTACTCCTTATTGAGCATATTATTGAACATAACAAGGGAAGAAACCGGTGCCCGCCGCCTCCGTAGGTGGATCGAGATGGAAGAGATAAAGACAGCCCGGTGGGTGGTGATTAGCGAGCATTTCGGCAAGCATCCGCACTCCTCGCGGACCGAGGAGTGGATCCGCATTTCCCCGCCCGCAAAGGCGTGGCGCCACGAATTCATCTCGAACGGGACCGGCTGGTCCTACAACGTGATGGATGAGCGCGGCCACCTCCATACGGCCTCAAGCTGGGAGAACTGCGCCTTGTCGCCGCAGGCGAACCCGATTACGAAGGAGGATCTCCTCCGGGAGGTCATGGCTCCGCCGGTAACCGGCGATCCTCCGGCCGTAGTGCGGAACGCCGAATCGAAGACTGACTGGAGGGTCCGGCTTGTAAACGAGGCGGGCAGGCCCCTGCTGCGGTACGACGGCGAGCGGGTGATGGGCAGCTTCCGCGTGTCCCACACCCTCTGGGCGGAGCCCGAGTCGCGCCGGCTGGTGAAGCGGGAGCGCACGGAGACCAATCTGGAGACCGGCGAGAAGGTGGCCCATGAAACTTACGACCGGTATGAGTACAACGATGAGCTGCCGCCGGGCACCTTCGAGATGCCGCCGGGCAAGCCGGTCGAGGTGTCGAAGGGCGACGAGCTCTTCCCGGAGGTCTGGACCGCGCTGCCGCCCGAGGAGCGACAGGCTATCCAGGAGCTGGTTAACCAATCAGACCGGGGCTGGCGGACGGGAGCGTTCGGCGCCTTCGCCCGGGCCTGGAGGTTCACCCGCATTCGCAGGGCGCCTACACGCGCCCAGTGGCAGGCGCGGGTGAGGGAGCAGAAGGGGCGCTGGCGGGAGTGGGAATCAGAGGTAGAGTCGGTTCGGAAGCAGCCGTTTGTGGCGGTGCAGGTGGGGGCGAGCACCTTCACCTGGGGACCGGAGGAGCAGGAGACGCTGGCCGTGCGAGCCGCGCTTCGCGCGGTCTGGTCCGACGACGGAAGCGTATGGAGCGGCCACACGCGGTTCTACCTGAGGCGCTTCGGGGACCAGTACCGTATCGTCCACTGGGAGTGCCCGCTGGAGGAGATCAAAGCCGCTCACGACCGTTGAGCTCCATATATGGTAAGCAGGGCCCGCGTTTACGGTTTCCAGTGGAGCGGGTCCGTAAACAGGTCCGTGTCCGCAATTCGACGAGTCTTGCCCGTGTTGGCGTCGACTTCCCACAAGCTCTCGAGGTCCGGGCCGTTCCAAGTGGAATGTGTTGCGGCAAGAAAGAGGATGCGCCCCCCGGCGCCACAGTAGATCGGCTGGCTGTTATACGAGCTCACCGATGTAACTCCCAGCGGCCGCATGGTGTTCGCCGCCAGGTCCATTACCCAGATGTCGTATGCAAACGGGGAGGCTCGGTCGGAGATGAAGGCTAGTTGTCTGCCATCAGGGGACACCGATGGGTCGCTTCCCCAGGCTCCTCCTCGCGGATCGCTCTTCGGGAGCGGAAAGACAACCTTCGGCTTACCGGCTCCGCTGACCGGCACCTCCAGCAAGGTGCGCACGGAGCCGCCCATGTTTTTCCCGAAGAAGCGCGTGTCAAACGGCACATCGGCCCAATAGACTATTCGGTCGCTGCCCAAGAAGCGCGGACTGCCGGCCTGATAGTACGATTCGCTGGTTAGTCGCTTCAGCCCCGTCCCATCGCGGCGCGCGACATAGATGTCGTACTGGTCCCAGACCATACCTCCCATACTGCGGGTGCGATAACGATGCGCGCGGGCGAAAGCAATCCAGTTTCCGTCCAGGGAGAACGAAGGCTCCGAGTCCATCACCTGCGGATCGCTTGTCACCGCCTTCACGACCGTTCCGTCCAGGGACCGGAGGGACAGGCTCGCTCCGTTCCGTCCCGGCTCCTGCACAGAATACACGACGAACTTGCCATCAGGCGAGAAGGAGGGATCAAGCTCAACGGCGGGCGTCTTTGTCAAGCGTTGGACTTTGCGGCTCTGTAGGTCCAGGAGATACAGGTCACCGTCCAGCGCAGAGAAGACTACCTGCTTGCCGTCCGGCGATGCGCTTACGGTGGCCGTCCCCGGCCCGTTCCGCATACGGTTCCCACATCCTCCGGCGACGCTGAACAGAAGCCATCCAAGAATCAAGCCCAGGTATCCCCGAAATCCAGCCATCAGAGACCTCGCTTCCCACTTGCGCCGATGAGCGACTGTTCCCGATCATAGCGCTGTCCGTCGCTTCCGTCATGGGCCGAAGGTCCTATTTTGGTGGAGGTCTTTCGAGTGTACAGAAGCCTCGTTGACCCGGTGTCCGGACATCACGGGGTGGGGGCGGGCGTCCCTGCCCGCACCCGGGCATTGAGGCCTGGGGCCACTCGGAGTTGGCCGCGGGCAGGGACTTGCACGGATGGTTCAGATTCAGTGACGGCGTCCGGCGAAACGGGGCTCAAGAGCCGGCTCATCGCGCAGCAGCTCGTCGGCGTGGTCAATGAGCAGCCCGAGCAGCGTGTAGTCCGACACGCGCAGCCTCTGCGCCGCCCAGTGTACTCTTTTCCAGCGCGTGGGACCCAGGTACGAAGTTATCTGGTGCGTGCCAAGGATCTGGTAGGCCGCGTCCTCTCGCCTGTCCCGCGGCAAACCCCGCAGGAGCGTGAGCGCCATCTCCGGACGCGCCGTATCCGGCCAGTCGCGCACCCTCTCCAGGAGGAGCCGCTGGAGGGCAGCAGTGATGGCCTCAGCATTCGCCTCCTCCGGCGAGCTCACTGTATTGCGCTGTTCCACTTTCACACCAATTTGAGCGGGTCCGCTCAAATTGTCCGTGTTTGCACCTATTGCTTGGGTGGAAGCGATAGTGGACGCCGCAAGCTCTGTTCTCGTATTGGCGAGGTCGCCGCGATGCTTTGCGGTCGTCCGCATCTGTTCCAGGCATGCTGCCAAGCGGGCGCGCCGCATCTCGTGCAGCACCGCCCGCTGCCGGTCGGGGGCCAGCGTTCCGTCGGCTACGTCGGCAAGCCATTGCAGGCGGACCTCCTCCGGTTCCGGCGCGAGCACCTCATAGGCGGTCCATGATAAGCTGGCGACCCGGACTCGGTACGGAAACCGCTCTGCGACGTACCCGTAATGGCGCACCGTGTGGTAGCTCCAGCCCGGAAGGGCGGCGGCCACGGACTTGGCGCGGCTGCCCCACTTCGATGCTCCGGCGTAGTACCAGTCACCGATGGCGAAGTTCACCGCCAGGCGCGCGCGCTCTCCGGCGGCGGCGATGGCGCGGCCCGCCGCCTCCCACCGCGCCTCGGTAGCTGTCCATCCCGCGGGTCCGTCCTCGGCGATGCCCACCTCCGTGAGGACGAGGTCCGTGTCCTCCACCGCAAGCGCCGCGCGTGCTGGACCAAGCGCCTCTATCGGCGCCAGCGCCTCTGCTGTTACCGTACCAGCCATGTCCATTCCCTTTCTCCTATGCCCCGCTGCCGCAACTCCGGGCGACTCAAACAGATGCGCCCACCCGTGCCGGCGGCCTTCATCCTGAG
This sequence comes from uncultured Chthonomonadaceae bacterium, assembly GCA_964396385.1. Lineage (GTDB taxonomy): Bacteria > Armatimonadota > Chthonomonadetes > Chthonomonadales > CAJBBX01 > CAYNFH01. Next base: position 7,439 of record CAYNFH010000193.1, read on the forward strand.
CGGAATCTGGGCGCATCCCCAGCAGGGGCGGGCGCATCTTACAAGCTGCCCGTTGTATTCGGTTCGCGGATCGCGGCCCTTGTCACCGCGTTACGGCCGCCCGTTCGCGGCCGTACCTACTCCATAGGCGGATTATAACTCCAAAGACACCGAAATCCTTCTGCTATATTTGCCGGATTCTCCTGAGCTGCGCATGGTGGCCTGCAACGCCCCTCAGGTGGGCGCGGCTGCGCCCCGGAAAGCGGCACCCAGGCTCAGAATGCCCACGCTATCAGCGCGGGGGCAAGGGCGCGAACCGGGTCGTGTCCGGCCACCGCTTTACGTGGCCATCCACATAGCTCACGATATTGCCGCGGTCGTGCCGGCCGGGCTGGGGCAGGGACGTGACGGCGTCCGTTGCGTTCCGGAGCAGGTACTCCGAATCGTAGACCATCAGCGTCTCGTCAGGTGCGGGAACGCGGCTCATCGGTCGTCTTGCGAGTAACAGGTTGAAAGAATAGCCATACGCGTTGGGATCTGCGTCGCGAGCCTGCGGGCACCGGTAGATGTCACTGTCCTTGACGTAGGGAAGGAGCAGGTCCATCCAGTGGGCGCTTGGCAACATCCGGTGATCGTAGTCTTCCGCATATATTTCCGACGCGAGTGCCAGCTGCCTGAGGTTGGAGAAGCAGGTGACGGTCCTCGGCGACTCCGGCCACTGCAGGAACACGGGCAATACCACGATAACGACCAGGACCAGGCAGCCGCAGCCGGTCGCGAGGCCGCACCCGTTCCGGACGCACCAGGTTGGCCGCATCCTCACGTTACGCATCAGCGGGAGCAGAATGGCGAGGACAACGGCCGCTCCTGCGACCGCAGCGGCCACTGCCTGGGTACTGGTCATAGCGCTGAAGTCCATTTCAGCCTGCGTCCGGCACAATCCACAGTGCGCCGCGATACAGGAAGCTGAGGCGTTTGCCGTCCGGGAGCCACTGGAGGTAGGTGATGTCGTCAGGGCAGGAGCCATCGGCAGGCGCGGCCACCCGAACGTAACCTATCTCCCTCATGGCGCTCCCGTCCAGCCGCGACACCCAGATTCCCAGCTTCTCGTCGGATTCAGTCTCGGTGTGCGGAAAGACATGACCCAGCAGGCGCGCGACGGACGCCTGGCAGTTCCGCCTGGCCAGCGAAAGAGCCGTATCGCCCCCACGGGTACGGAGCCTGGGGTCGGCGCCGGCGTGGAGGAGGAGCTTCACCGCATCCAGATGGCCCCGCTCCGCGGCGAACATCAGTGCCGTCTTGCCATAGCTGTTCCGGAGGTTCACGGTGGCGCGCCCCGCCAGGAGGAGCCGCACGACCTCCGTACTGCCGTACCGGGCCGCGAGCATCAGCGGCGTTGCGTCCCGGCCGGTGAGGTCCGGCTTCGCGTCCGCCTCCAGGAGTGCCGATACGACGGCGGCATCCCCATTGTCGGCGGCGATGGTCAGAGGCGTCCATCCCCACACGTCTAAGGTGTCGAGCGGGCTGCCCGCGCGCAGGAGCAGGCGGGCGGCGTCCGGCGCGTTGCTCATGGCGGCGCGCTTGAGCGCGGTCTCCCCGTCGCGGTTGCGCGCGGCCACATCCGCCCCGGCATTCAGGAGCGCTTGAACCACGGCACTATCTCCCCGCATGTTGCAGGCCCACATCAGGGGAGTGAACCCCGCGCCGGACCGTCCGTTCGGCGCCGCGCCGTGGATCGTTGTAGGCGGTGGGGCCGCTCGACCACGGTTCAGCCATCCAGCCGACACCGATAGAGAGCTGTCGCGTGGTGCAGCATTAGCCCTTCGGCTGAAGAGTTCCACCACTGGTCATGAGTCTCTCGTACGACAAAGTAGTAGTATTGGCCGTCGAAATAGCCTGGCTGCTGCGCGCCGTGCGGCAACGTACGCTCTACGATAAGGCGCGGGGAATCTGACAACTCAATGTGGTACAGCCTCGCTGGCACACCCGGTACCTCAGAAGACGCCATGTAAAGCCTTCCGCCAACCGAGGCTAGACTCTGCCGGTCGGGGTTTGCCATCGAAGCGGCCATAACTAACGGCTGAAACCGCAATCCCGTCCCATCGCGATTCGCCGACGCCAAGGTGAGTACCGGACCATCGCTACGGCTTCCCTCTTCAGGCACCAATGGAAACCAATACAGCCGGCCGCTCAGCTCAGCGGGCGCGGAGGTTGCATTGTACTCAGCGATTTTGCCGCGGTCCGCTCCAGACTCGCTGCAGAAGTGAAGTTCGGATCGAATGCCGAACCCTCTCACGTAGCGTGGGACCGTCCAATATACCCGCGTCGAACCCTCATGAACCGTAGCCATTTCAGGTAGTCCCTCTGCAACAACACGGGTCGAACCGCCATTCAACGACGTAGCGTAGAGTGCAAAGCTCTCCGCAATCGCGCCGACGGGACTGCCGACCGCCCGGCGTGTAGGGTTTTCGCGCGGGGCCGTGCCTATCCAGAAGACCGTGCGGCCCAAGACGGCAAAGCCGCGCTCAGGTCCGGCGAACGGAGCCCGAAGCGCAACAGGTAGTGTTCGAACCGGGCCCCCAGAGAGGCGGACGTAGCGCATGCGTGCGGGTACCAAGACCGAGGTAATCGCACCACGCCTGGGCCGCTTTGGCAAGTCCCATTCACTGTAGAGCGCGAGGTCGCCAGCCACTACTCCAAACCGCTTCCCTGCCCCTTTAGTACAGTCTTGCGCGACCTCCTCCTCGGGACCGCCCTCCGCCCCTTTCTTTCGAATAGCGAAACAGTTTCCGTCGCTGCTCTCGCCGGCGAGAAGGACGACACCGTTGGAAACCGATATAGGCCGGAGTCCTCGCAGTTCAAACAATCGGTGAGGGCGTGTCTGTAACCACGAACTTATCCCGAAAACCGCAGAAGCAGCGATTAGCATCGCGATCAGGATTGGTAATCCTTTCCGGTTCGCTAACACTCTAAAGTGCAACGTCATGTGGCCCTTCTGCCATGAACTACACGTGTAGTGCATGCGTCCAACGGATTGCAAACTTACTGTAGATAGCAAAGGTGAGGGCGCTGCCCGCGGTTTGGATCCGGGCACTCGCATCCGCGCCCCGATCCAGGAGGGTACTGACCGCGGTAAGGTCGTTCCGCTCAGCGGCGTTCACCAGCTCACGGTCCACCGTGGATTGAACGATGGCGGCGGATTGAGTGAGGGCGCCGCTCACAGGCGCATTTGCCAACAGTACGGTGACCACGAAGGCACGAACCATGGCGACTACGGCTTCAGGCGCATTTCTCATCGGCAGACGTCCGGCACTCCTTCTGCAAATGCCACTAGCCCCCTGACCGCTTCTCCAGCACCGCCACGAAGGATTCGGTCGAGTCGCCGGGGTGCAGGAGGGACCGCGGCTCAAGTCCGGCGGATGCGACGCGCGCTTGGTCCTGCCGCAGCATGCCACGGCACATCGGGCACACCAGCAGCTCACTCAGGATGGCATTCATGGATCCTGTTCTCGTCTAGCGCCGCGACGCACTACTGCAGACAGAGATCCGAGGGTAAAGTCGGTCAAGTTGCATCCTGGAAGATCGCGTGATAGGCCAGGTAAGGCGGCACATTGCCTGGGACGTATTCAATCGGCCGGACACCTGGAGGCAGCGGCTGAGCGAGTTCCTCTTTAGACAACAGTCGGTAGGGCGTTCGACTAATCGCGGCAAGAATTGCCTGCTCGATCGGGTCTGCCGGATCCGGCAACGAGATCGCCGCAGTTGGGTCTACCCAGGGATGGCTGCCCGACACGTGAACTACTTGCAGCTTGGGGCGAGCATCGTGGAAGAACGCGCGGGCGCATGCGGCAAACGGCCCCAATAGTGAAAGCCAGATACAGATGCCCTCGTAGCGGTGAACCCACTCTTCCGGCTCATCTGACATCACGGGGTACTTCGTGACGTCGTAGACGAATAGGGAGTAGTACGTGCTCATTCCGACTTCCGTGAACACTCTGAGCGCTAAGCCTGCCATGCTTGCGAGCGATTCGATCAATGGAAAGATGATGTCGGCCTCGGTGCGGCTCAGACGATCAAACCCTGGCTCAACCGAGTTCCACTCTGCCAGCTTGGTCAGTTGCGCGCCTGTTAGCATGGTCGAATTTGCCTATACGTCAGAGTAATCGTCATTGCCCAGCGCTCTCTGCGCCTTCGCCAGCACTTCCCCGCACGTCGGGGGCGCTGTGCCACTCTCGAGACGTGCGTTCAGGTCTTTGTGTCTCCGGACGAGGTCGTCGTGCTTGGCGGCCTCTGGGGCTGCCGTGAGCGCCTCCAGCTCCGCCACCACTCGTGCGTCTACCGCTCCAAGCTGTAAGAGGCTACGGCATGCGTAGAATCGGACATTCCAGGAAGGATGGTCCAGGATCTCTCGGAGCGGATCTTCCGCTCCCACCTGCCCTGATTCGCCCAACGCCATGCAGGCTATGTAGACGACTTCGTCTCGCGGGTCCCTGAGCGCGTCAATGAACACCTGTAAGGGAGGCATTGGCCTTCGGCTGCGCAGGGACGACACGCACATCATGCGCACTTGACCGTGAGGATCGTTCCGGAGGTGCTCGATCAGCGCCCGCTCGGCATCAGGCGACCGGACGCATTGAAGCTCGATAGCTGCCCGTCCCCGTACGCGCGGAGAAGCGTCCTCCATTGCGGCCAGGAGAGCCCTCCCAATGTCCGGTCTATCGATAAACGCGTGCTCGGCCTCGCCCCATCTGCGCAGCCGCTCGGGAAAGGGGAGCGATTCGTCGTCCACCTTGTTCGCGGCGAACCCGGCCAGCCGCTTCAGCGACATCATCGCCTTGTCGCGAGTGGCGGAATCCCCGTGTTCCAGGTCGTCCAGAACCCGCCGCTGCTCATCGCTATTCCGGTCGTCATCCATCTCAGCGCTCTATACCAGCAAGACTCGAGCTATCCT
>CAYNFH010000194.1:0-1230 GCA_964396385.1 uncultured Chthonomonadaceae bacterium
CGCGGCGCTCCGCATCGCGGGGGGCATCTTCACCAAGATCGCCGACATCGGTTCTGACCTGATGAAGATCGTCTTCCGCATCAAGGAAGACGACGCGCGCAATCCGGGCGTCATCGCCGACTGTACAGGAGACAATGCGGGCGATTCGGTGGGCCCGACGGCAGACGGTTTTGAAACGTACGGCGTTACCGGGGTGGCGCTCATCGCGTTCATCCTGCTAGCCATCAAGGACGCGACCATCCAGATCCAGCTCCTGGTCTGGATCTTCGTGATGCGCATCGTGATGATCGTGACCAGCGCGCTGGCCTATTTTGTGAACGAAGCCATTGCCAAAGCCCGCTACGGCAATGCGGACGATTTCAACTATGAACAGCCGCTCACGTCGCTGGTGTGGCTGACCTCCGCCATCTCCATCGCGCTTACCTTCCTCTTTTCCTGGCTTCTCATTCCGAACCTGGGTGGGGACCCGACGCTCTGGTGGAAGCTCTCGCTCATCATTACCTGCGGCACCCTCGCGGGGGCAGTTATCCCAGAGCTGGTAAAGGTGTTCACCTCCACGGAATCCGGGCACGTGCGGGAGGTGGTCATCTCCTCGCGGGAGGGCGGCTCTTCGCTGAACATCCTGTCCGGATTTGTGGCGGGCAACTACAGTTCGTACTGGATGGGCATCGTCCTCATCGTCCTGATGGGAATCGCCTGGATCGTGAGCACCTACGGTCTTGGTCCGCTCATGACGCTCAACACCTTTGATGCCTCGCCCGTCTTCGCGTTCGGCCTCGTGGCCTTCGGCTTTCTGGGCATGGGGCCGGTCACCATCGCCGTGGACTCGTACGGCCCGGTGACGGACAACGCGCAGTCGATCTACGAGCTGAGCGTGATCGAGCAGATCCCGAACATCGAGCAGGAGCTCAAGCAGGAGTATGGCTTCGACGTCAACTTCGAGCGCGCCAAGCACAATCTGGAAGCGAACGACGGGGCCGGCAACACGTTCAAAGCGACCGCCAAGCCGGTTCTTATCGGCACCGCCGTGGTGGGGGCGACCACGATGATCTTCTCCATCATCGTGATGCTCACGCACGGCCTTCGTCCGGAGCTCATCCAGAACCTGTCCCTGCTGCATCCGCCGTTCCTGCTGGGGCTTATCGCGGGCGGCGCCATGATCTACTGGTTCACCGGCGCTTCCGCGCAGGCGGTGGTAACCGGCGCCTACCGGGCGGTGGAGTTCATCAA
>CAYNFH010000194.1:1240-12294 GCA_964396385.1 uncultured Chthonomonadaceae bacterium
GGGGGTGGAGAAGGCGTCCATCGCGGACAGCAAGCGGGTGGTCCAGATCTGCACCATCTACGCGCAGAAGGGGATGATCAACATCTTCTTCACGGTGTTCTGCGCGACGCTAGCCTTCGCGTGCGCCGAGTCGTTCTTCTTCATCGGCTACCTGGTGGCGATTGCGCTCTTCGGGCTGTTCCAGGCGCTTTTCATGGCCAACGCCGGAGGCGCGTGGGACAATGCGAAGAAGATCGTGGAGGTGGAGCTGAAGGAGAAGGGAACGGACCTGCACGCCGCGACGGTGGTGGGAGACACCGTGGGCGACCCGTTCAAGGACACCTCCTCCGTGGCCATGAACCCGGTGATCAAGTTCACCACGCTGTTCGGCCTCCTGGCGGTGGAGCTGGCGGAGACGCTCAGCGCGGATCAGCGGCACATCGCGGCGCTGGTGTTGTTCGCGATCGCGCTGTTCTTCGTCTACCGCTCCTTCTACGGCATGCGGATCGGCACGGGCGGCTACACCGCTCCAGCCACCGCCGCCTCCACGGCTCCCGTAGACTAGCTAAAGGGCTGTAACCCACGAGTATACGCCCCGGGAGCCAATCGGTCCCCGGGGCGTTCTGTCTCTCGCCCTTCATTTCCTCAGCTCAGTCGTCGGGAGCCGCGGAGCGCAGCAGCACGTCTTCCGCATTGCTACCAGCTCCGGAGGCTACGCGCAGCAGGGATTCTACCTCTGCAGGTTGGTCGCTCGGTCGCAGCAGGAGGCGGCCGGCCTCCTGGCGCTGGGCTTCCTCACGCAACACAACCGCGCACTCCTCTCCGGCCTCCTGAATCCGCAGGTAGCGATCCCGCATCGTCTGAACACGATCGCGAAAGCTCTCGATGCTCTCAAAGGTACGGGATTCCATGAGCCAGGTCATGTCGAGCTTTCCCCCTGCACCCACGATCCTTCTGAGCATCGCTTCTATGGATGGCAGCGCCTGAACATCCCGGTTGACACGGAAGACGCGGAGCAGGGCGATGACCAGATCATGATTCCGCTCATCCGCGGTCCGCAGCACGCCATAGAGACGGTCCCACTGTGCCTCAGTCAAGTACTCGCGACGGACTCGAGGCGGATCCGCCAGCAGCCGGACAAGCGCACTGTGAATCTGCTGCCGCTGTCCACTGTCCCAAAGGTGCAACAGTTCGACCAGTCGCCCGATGGCGCGGGGATCCCGGACTCCATCCAACTGTGCTCGGCCAAGAGACTGGACATGAACTCCAGCCGCTTGAATGCTAAGTCCGGCGACAAGCGCGAGCACAAACCCAACGGCCCAGTAGACCGTCCATTGCAGGGCAAACACAAACCCGAAGAAGCTGAAAACGTCTACAGCCGCACCGAGCGCCTGTAAATGGCTGCCGAGCAACACCTTGCGGACTCCCGCATCGAGCTGCTTCAGCGTGTCGCGATCATTACTGGGTTGAGCATCTCGTGACGCTATTCGCACGGCCGTTCGCCCCCGTTCGCTTGGTTCTGAATGGTTGGTCGGACCAAGGCGGCGGCGTCCAGGGAAGGCGGTGGGGCGGGCTGGACGAGCGGCGCAGCGGCGGCGGTGGGGCGCAACAGCGTCCGGACCGGCGATTCCTGGGCCACGCGCTCCCGCAGTGTGGGCAGGCAGTCGCGCGCGGCCTGCTCAACGCGCGGCCAGTCCACGGCACGCCGGTACGTGCCGGACGCCCGCGCCATGACGCCGTTGTACAGGCGGCGGATGCCGCGCACGCCAGCATCCACCGGCCCGTGCGCCGCCTCGCCGCCGGCAATCCGCTCCACAACGGGCAGCGAGCGGGCGTCACCCACCTGCTCCAGCGCCTTAAGCACCGCCAACAGGTAGTCCGTGCCGTAGAGCGGCCCGATCTCGAAGTGCCGGTAGTGCTTCAGAACGTAGTAGAAGTGCGCGCGGTGGGAGTCCGTAATGAGTGCGGCGTCGGATGCCTGGAGCTGCGGTAGGAGGTGGGTGAGGAGAGTGACGGACTCCCGGAAGCCGACGCCACCCGGGGACCGCACAGACTCGATCAGAGGGCCTATCACCCGGCGGTCGTCCACGGTCATCAGGAGCGCCCTCCGGCGGGCATCCGCACGGCCGGACTCCTGAGCCCATGCCAACAGGCAAAGGCCCAGGAATCCCAGCAGCAGGAAGCAGCCGGTGGCGTTGCTGCCCAGAGAGCCGTTGCCGCGACCCCACAGTGCGGTGAGGACCGCGGCGACCGTCAGCGCGAGGGCCAGGAATCCAGCGCGGTGGCGACGGGTGCGCTGCGCCGCCTCCTCGCGCACGCCCGCGAGCAGCGGCTCCACGGCGAGACTGCCCGCCTCTTTCAGGAGGTGCTCCGCCTGGGCGCTCTCGTGGACGTTCCGGCTGTCCAGGCTGCGGACAGCCTGGTCAACTGCTTCCGGGTTTAGCCGGAGACTGGTGTGCGGTTCCATCGTAGTACAGCGCCAGGGAACGGATCTGGGGCCGCGCCAACGCGCGCATCAGCACGAGCCGCACGCGGGTCGCGTGGACCAGCGGGAAGCGGTCCAGCTTCTTGTGCCCTATGGTCGTCCCTTCGGTCACGGGCCGCCAGACCCCGTCCTGACACGCCTCCAGACGGTACCCCTGGACTCGCTGCCCCTCCGCAATCCACTCCTGCGTCATGGCGATGTTGAAGACCCTGTTCCTGCCGAGGTCCACTTCGATAAACGGCGCGGAGTCTCCCTCACGAGGAGACCAGAAAGAACTGGGCCGCCCGTCCACGGCGTGCCGGACCGGGGCGTGCCGCTCCTCGCTGCTGGCGTGGGCATGATGGCCGCGCGCCAGGTCATGCGCGAAGATCCGCTCCCGCGCCTCCTTGAACTCCTGGAGCCGCTGAACGTCCGGGTCGGCCAGCAGCCCCTCCCGGTTTGGCGGCACGTTCAGGAGCAGAACGCTGTTGTGGCCCACCGATCGGAAGTAGATGTCCAGGAGGTGGTCCAATGACTTGACCGTCCTGTCCTCCGCCGCGTGCCAGAACCAGCCCGGCCGGATGGAGACGTCGCACTCGGACGGCCACCATACGTCTCCCTTTACGGCTCCGTGGTACACCGGGTTCGCGGGCTGCACGCACCACTCCGTTTCGTGCGCGAATCCGTCCTCATTGCCCACCCACCGGATGTCCGGTCCCGAAACGGCGATGAGCGCTTCCGGCTGGTGCTTGCGGATAGTGGCGTAGAACGCCTGCCAGTCGTATACCTGCTTCTTGCCGTTCGGTCCCTCTCCGTTGGCGCCGTCGAACCACACCTCCGCCACGGGACCGTAGCCCGTGAGCAGCTCCTCAAGCTGGTGGACGAAGTGCCGGTTGTACGCCTCCGAGTCGCCATAGGTAGGCTCGTGGCGGTCCCAGGGCGAGAGGTAGAAGCCGAACTTCAGCCCGTAGTCGTGACAGGCCTGGGACACCTCCCGCACGACGTCGCCCTGGCCGTCGCGCCACTTGCTGTACTGTACGGAGTGGCGCGTGTACTTGCTCGGCCAGAGACAGAAGCCGTCGTGGTGCTTGGCCGTAAGGATCAGGTACTTGAAGCCCGCTTCCCTGGCAGCCCGAGCCCACTGCCCCGCGTCCAGCCGGACCGGGTTGAAGAGAGCCGGGTCCTCCGTGCCCTCGCCCCACTCACGGTTCGTGAAAGTGTTCATGCCGAAGTGGAGGAACATGGTGAGCTCCGCATCCTGCCATGCGAGCTGCTGTGGAGTGGGCCGCACCTGCGCGTCCGCCGCAGTAAGTCCTTGCGTCATCCCCATAGCCCGCGCTCCCAGCGTCCACGCAGCCGCCCCGGCCGCGTATTGCAGGAGCGATCGCCGCGATATCCGTGAGGTCATTGCTTCCGTTCTCCATCAGGGGCGCAACCGCGCCCTTTCCGAATTATGACAGCCAGTGGCTATCTTCCACGCTCTGCGGACGCAGAGTACCGTGTGAATTGCGGTTAGCAGTTCTGCAGGTCCGTGGGCGGAAGGTGCGCGGCGCCAGGCCACGAATTGAGTGGCAAGCAGCGTTGAGGTTCCGGCCGGTGGGAGAGTGGAGATGCAGGCTCAGCGTGAATCGCAGAGGATGGACACAGCAGAGATCGTGCGGCAGTTTGACCGGGACGGGTTCGCGCTGATTCCCGGCGTGCTGAGCCAGGAGGAGGCACAGGCGCTGCGGGAGGCGGCCGACGCCATCTTCGCCGATCCGGTCCAGAAGGAGAAGCACCGGCACGGGTTCGACTTCGTGATAGCGCGGCTGTACGAGGGACCGGCGATCTTCCAGGAGTTAGCTGCCCGCCCGTCCATCGCGGAGATCGTGACGGCAGTGCTCGGCAAGGATCCGGGGGTGGTGGGGCTGAACGTCATCCGGAATCCGCCCTCCGTCTCCATCAGCCGCTGGCACGTGGACGACGTGCTGGAGTTTCCGCTTCCGCCGGATGTGCCGCGCCACGATGCTCGCGCCAGGATGCCGGTCCAGTGGCTCACGGTGCAGGTGGCGCTCTCGGACATCGACACGGAGGCACTCGGTCCCACACAGTGCGTCCCCGGCAGCCACGATTCCGGCCGCCACCCAAACCAGGAGGACCTCACCTTCGAAGGGCGCGGCCCGGTCTCCATCTACTGCAAGGCCGGCGATGCCTACCTCCAGAACCACCAGTGCTGGCACCGGGGCGCGCCCAACACGTCAGACCGCACTCGCTACGTGCTCCAGCTCCAGTACGCCCAGCGCTGGGCGATCCGGCGGTTCAGCGGGATTGCGTGAGGGGGGATTCACCACAGAGTACGCGGAGAGCACAGAGAAACGCGGATGGGGGGATACGCGGATGAGGCGTGGCCCCAATCCGAGACGCCTCATCGCCTCATCGCCTCATCAGAATCTCTGCGTCCTCTGTGCGCTCTGTGGTTCAGCTTCCCGTTCCGATGATGAGCGTAGGGTCGAGAGGGTACGCGCCCATGCGGGCACCGTAGAGGCAGAGGCCGCCGGCGGAGCCGGAGCGGGGGACCTCGAAGCGTACGCACAGCTCGCCGCTGCGGGCCCCATCCAGTATCCGGCGCGTCGTCGCCGCGTCCGCTTCAATAGAGCGCAGGTAGCCGTAGGAGGCGTACTCGAAGTCCGGGAAGTTGTGGGCGCTCAGCACGCCACGGCAGTCGGCCGGGTCGTCGGGCAGGTCCACCGAGCCGATGGCGATTCCGTTCACGGACACTATGACGAAGGAGGCCAGCTTGCGCTCTTCCGTCTGCGGATAGCTCAGAGTGGAGGGGTGCCAGCGCCGCTTCCAGCCGATGCGGTAGCTCGCCGTGCGGGCGCCCGCTTCAAACAGGAGCTGCAGCCCCTGGACGTCGGCAGGTGAAAGCTCTTCCGGCAGCGGGACTGTGTACTCCACCCAGCCGGCCCCGGTCGCGCCGAGCTTGTTGCCCAGGGGTCCGAACATCGGCGTTGGCCAGGAGCAGTCCGTGAAGTCGCCGGGCTTGAAACGCAACGCCCAGCCCTCCGGTGCCCGCTCCTGGACCGGGAGGGTGGGCTCCGTTACCTCTACGTTCACGTAGTTCCGGGCCCGGATACCACTCGCACTCTCTACCTGGGCCCTCACTGTCACCAGGCACGGCTCGGCCGGCAGCCGGAGCTCCACGGTGCCGGCATCGACCACACCGAACCGTTTGGGGTGAACAGGAATGCGACCCTCGCCGCAGGATTTCCGCACTCCGAATCGGTCCATCGCCCACGCCTTCCAGACCAGGTCCGCCCGCTCAATCCTCTGAGCGCCCCAGTTGGAGAAGAAGGCCGACGCGCGGAAGACGGAGCCGGGTGGGAGCGTCTGACAGGGCGGGCAGTCCAGCCCCACAAAGTCGGCGCCGTTCAGGTCCGCCACGGCCATGCCATCCACAAAGGCGTCGTAACCGAACTCCTTTCGGGTGCGGTCGTAGTTCAGCAGGCCGTTGTGCTCCCATTCGATGTCGGTGAGCTCGGTGTAAACGTAGCCGCATATCTTGTTGTGCCGGCGCAGCTCCGTGGTCAGGAACTTGAAGGTGTAAGAGATGTCCTTGTCGCCGCCGCTAGAGCCGAGTCCCGCGTACTCACTGTTCAGCAGCGGCTGGCCGCCGTACTTGAACTCCGCCGAGCCGGGGATGTGGCTGTGGCGACTCACGTAGTTGAACGGCGAGCCGGCGTAGGTCTGGTTGACAATCCGCTCCACGTGGCGCCGCGCCCGATCGTACCCTGGGATGTAGAAGTGCCAGGTGTTCAGGTCCGTGGTGACGTGGTCGTACAGGCAGGCGGAGTTATCTTCGATGAGGCGCGTGGGGTCCAGCTCGCGCGCGAGGCCGAACATTTCCCCGATCCAGCGCCAGCTCGCAGGAGTCTGATGCTCTTCCAGCCCCCACGTCTCATTAAACAGGATCCAGGCGAAAATCGAGGGGTGGGAGAAGTCTCGCTCCACGGCGGTGCGGAACGTTGCCTCCCAGTTGGCCCGCGCCGAGGGGGTGTAGATGAGCACGGAGGGCAGGTCGTACATCACCAGCAGCCCGAGCCGGTCCGCCCAGTAGTAGTAGCGCGGCTCGTTTACCTTGATATGGCAGCGGACCATGTTCAGGCCCATCTCTTTGGCCGCCTGGAGGTCCGCGCGGATCGCCTCATCGCTGGGGTAGGTGTGCAGCCCGTCCGGATGGTAGGCCTGATCCAGCACGCCGCGGAGGTAGACCGGCTCGCCATTCAAGAGCACGTACTCGTACTCGTTTCCTTCCCACCTTGCACGTCCCACCGACCGCAGCCCGAAGTAGGTCTGCACCTCGTCCGGCTCACTGCCCTCCGGCGCCAACCGTACTACGCAGTCGTACAGGTGCGGGTCCTCCGGCGACCACGCCGTTGGGTTCGGAACGCGCACCTCGAGGCGGTGCTCCGACTCGGCGGCTGAAAGCGAGACGCTCTCTTCCACCGTGGGGAACGCGCCCTCTGCAGACTCGATCGTGAGACGTGCCGATCCAGAAGCCAGGCTGCTCACGCCCACGCGGAAACCGGCGCTGCCGGTCTCGGGGTCGCCGGTCACGTGGATGCGGGTGAGGTGCGTTTCCGGCCGGCCCTCCAGCCACACGGTCTGCCAGATACCGCCGCAGTGGGTGTACCAGGTCTCCGTCTGCTTCCCGAGCGGCGTATCCGCATTGCAGGCATCGTAGGCGCGGACCACCAGGTTGGCGGGCTTCCCCGGGCGCACGTACTGGCCGATGTCCAGGTAGAACGGGGTATAGCCGCCGGCGTGCTCCGCCACGAACCGGCCGTTCACCCAGACCCGGGCGTGCCAGTCCACCGCCCCGAAGCAGAGGAAGGGACGCCGCTTCCACTTCACGCCCGCTCCAATGGCCGTGGGCGCCATGGCCGAGTCCTCCGCGCTGGGCAGCCCCGTGGCGTCTCGCGGGCCGCTGGGGGAATCCTCTTCGGCCCAGCTCGCCGGGATCTCGATCACGCGCCGGTACCACGCCACTCCTTTGTACTCCGCATTGCCGACGTGCGAGAGGCGGCTTTCCCAGGGGAACGGCACGACTATCTCGCCGCGAAAGGGATCGGAGTGGACGGTGGTGGGGTGGGCGCCGAGCGCGGGAGGCTGCATGCGGTACCACCGCATCTGCTCCCCTACGTTCTGGGGGTCGAAGGTGAACTGCCAGCGGCCGTTGAGGTTGATCCACTCCTCCCGGCGGAAGTCCGGCCGCGGATGCTCCGGTCGGGGCAGGTCCAGGTTCGGTTCAGAATCCGGCATACGCCCAAGACTTCGACGGCGGCCCCCAGGTTCCTGCCCGACGCGGGGTTCAGGTGTTTAGGGATTCAGCAGGAGCGGAGGCGATCCGGAGAAGAAGACAGGGTCATCCTTCCATCCGAACGAGCCTTGCCACCTGCGTGGAGCTGAACCCAATGCAAACTGCTAGTCTGGAGGAAATCCCCGCCTCCGATTCTCCCGTTGTTCCCGCCGGCTTGGCGATCGCCGAACCTGTCAGTGTACGACCGGCGCGGGCGATGGCACTGGGGGCGGTCTGCTGTCTCATCATAGGGGTGGGGGCGCCGTACAGCACGCACCTCCTGCACAGCTCCTTCGTGGACCTGGACTACAGCACTCCTGCGGCCGTCTTCCTGCTGTTCGTCCTAATCGGGCTGCTCAATCCGGCTCTTCGCGCCCTCTCGCGGCGCCGGGCGCTGGCCCCGGCGGAGATCATCGTCATCTACACCATGATGATCGTCGCCTGCGCGCTCAGCACGATGGGAATGGCGTCGCAGCTCGTCCCCACCATCGCCGCCGCGAGCTACTACGGCCGCAACCAGCCGGCATGGCAGCAGCACATCTGGCCGTACCTGAAGCCCTGGCTTGCCCCGGACGCGCACGCCTCAGCGCGGCTGTTCGACGGGCTCAAGCCGGGCGAGACCATCCCGTGGGCGGCCTGGGCAACCCCGCTCGCGGCCTGGGCCGTGCTTCTGCTCGCGCTCTATACCGCCAGCATCAGCCTGATGGCCATCTTCCGCCGCCAGTGGGTGGACCGTGAGCGGCTGGCCTATCCGCTCACGCAGCTTCCGATAGAGATCGTCCGAACGCCCACAATGGGGGAGCGACCGCTCCTGCGCGATCCGGTAATGTGGATGGGCTTCGCCACCGCCTTCGGCTGTGCTTCCGCGCGGGGGCTTCACCACTACTGGCCGCCGCTCCCGGACTTTGACCCCGTATGGCAGATCCCGGCGTTCCGCAACACCATCCAGCTCGATCTGCGGCTCAGCTTCCCCATGATCGGCTTCTTCTTTCTGGCGAACGCGGAGGCGGTCTTCAGCCTGTGGCTGTTCAACCGGATCATGTGGGCGGTGCAGGGCTGGATGGCCATGACAGGGACCACGTACCGGGCGGAGCTCGGGCCCTACAGCGCGGAGCCCATCTTCGCGCAGATCGCGCTCGGAGGGCTGATAGGAGTGGCATTCAGCGTGGTTCGTGGCGCATGGCCGCACCTAAAGTCCGTGGCTGCCGCGGCCTTTGGGCGGGAGCGGACCGATGACGCGGACGAGCCGATGAGCTACCGGTCCGCCTTCTGGCTCATGACGGCATCCGTCCTGGTCATGGCGGTCTGGCTCTACCTCTCCGGCATGCCCCTGTTCGCGGTGCCGGTCCTGCTAATCGGTGTGTTCGTGGTGTTTCTGGCCATGACGCGCATCGTGGTGGAGAGCGGCATGGCGGAGGCGCAGGCCCCGTCCGTTCCCGCCGGATTCACTTATGCTCTGCTGGGCGGGCGCATGGTGGGACCGGTCGGTATGACCGCGCAGAGTCTGACCTACGTCTGGGGCGGGGACCTGCGCACGCTGGTGATGACCTCCGCCGCCAACGGGTACCGGATGAGCGACCTGCTGCGCGGCCGGCGCCGCCTGCTCACGGGGGCAATGTTCCTGGCCTTGTTCGTTACCGCGCCGGCCGCCATCCTGTCCACCCTCTATCTGGGCTATACCCACGGCGGCGTGAGCCTGAACGAGTGGTTCTTCATCAACGGGCCGCAGTGGCCCTACAAGTGGATCGCAGACCGGAACGCCAATCCTACGCCGCCCAACGTGGAGGGTTGGGCGCTCATCGCCTGCGGCGGCCTCTTCGCCTCCTGGCTCGCCCTCATGCGCCAGCGGTTCGTCTGGTGGCCGCTGCATCCGGCCGGCTTCGCCATCGCGCCGACGTGGATCATGAACGAGCAGTGGCTCAACGCATTTATCGCGTGGCTCCTGCGGGGCATTATTGTGCGGTACGGGGGCCGGCGCGGCTATCTCGCGCTGCGACCGTACTTCCTCGGTCTGATCCTGGGCCAGTTCGCCGCGACCGGCCTCTGGGTCTTCCTGGACGCCCTCACCGGCGCCCGTGGGAATCAGGTTTTCTGGATGTGAGGGCCCGTAGCATAATGGAGGGAACCTCGCGGCTAGGGACCCGACGTAAAGTGCCTTATTGAGCGCTTGAGCGGCCGGAACGGCGTAGTTGATCCAGCTCACGACGAAGGGGTGCCCAGTAGGCGCGGTCTGCCCCGCGCTCTCGGTCCTCTTCGTCCCCCAGGCCGCTCACCACGCCCTCTAGATCATTCAGCAGGGCCGCCTCCAGGAGCTGACGCTGACTGAGAGTTGCCCGAGCTGCTTCCTGGTAGCGGCGGACGACTTCGACTAGTAGATCTGGAGTCCGCAGCTCCTGTAGCCAGAATTGAACCTGGTCGGCGCTGGGCTTGTCGCGGAACGCGAGGTAATTCACCTCGACGAGCCGACGGATCATCGGCCAGTCTTTGTCCCGTTGGGTCTTCTTGGCGGCGACTAGATCCGGGAGGGCGAGCAAGTCGACCCGTTGTCCGCTTTCCAGTTCAAGGGTCGTGCGCCTCTTCCACAGGTCCTCGAACGGTGCCACACCGCGCATCTTAGACATAACGTCGATCCGTAGTCTCAGCGCTTCCGGATGATTGCAGCGAAAGTGAATGGCGTGCCCGCGTTCCAGGTACTGCGCCTCAAATGGGGGAACCGCGATTCGCTCCGCCCGGAGGTCCGCTAGCGCGGCTTGCAGCCGCTTGAGGTTGGCCGGGCTGGCCACGATGCAGACGTCGGCGTCGCGGCTAAACTCCGCTGCGCCGTATAATACGCACGCCTGCCCGCCCATGAGCAGGTGGCGTACCCTGTGCTTCCTCAAAGTAGAAAGGGCTTTGAGTATCGGGTTCATCGTCCATCGAGCCGCCGAGGGCCAGATAGGTGTCCCACATCAGGTCCTGAGCGCGCCAGCGCTCCTGGGGTGTCATGCGGAACCATTCCACCCACTCCTCCTCCCAAATGTCCTCCGGCTGAATCACTTTTTTCCCCTACGCCAGGGATACCTCGACGTTCACCTGGGTCGCCACGGCGACCGCGCGGTAGAGCGGTCACCTGCCCTTGAATCGCTCCACCAGGTCTTGAGCCTGCTGGCGGTCCACCCCTGTGATGGCAATCCGGAGATTGACGCTCTGGAAGTTGGCCGGGTCCGCCTTGGTGCGGATGCCCTCGGCGTGTGCCTCCACCTTCTGAAGCGTCACGCCGTCCTGCCGGGCGAG
>CAYNFH010000195.1:0-6821 GCA_964396385.1 uncultured Chthonomonadaceae bacterium
CCCGAGGCGTTGGGAAAGCTGCCGCCGCCCGGGTCCATACCGGCGTGGGCGGCCATGCTGAGCTCAGCAAGTGTGAGAGCTCCGGCGGCCGCAACGACGAGTCCCGCACGGGAGATGCGCACCCCAAAGGACCGTTTCGTCAAGAGCGTTCCTTTCATAAAGTCCTCCTCGCGATGGCTGCAAGTGGAAACAGAAACACTGCCTGCGTGAGCGGCCCGTCTGCCGCATTCGCAATGTTGCGGGCGGGGAGACCCACACCCGCAGCCAGTGTAGGTTGCGGGCGTAGAGGAAATGTAAAGGGACTGTAATGGGGCTGCAAGGTTTTCGCAAGACGCCGATTGTCCCGAAGACCCGCAGATTTTGCGACCGCTTTGCGCTCTCCTTGCGCTCTCTTCACGCGCGGGGTGGATACTGTCATTGTGAGAGGAGCAGCCAAGCAGGAAGAAGCGAGCACCTGTGCCAAAAAGACCTGAGGAGAGTGCCAGAGGTTACGATCCCGACCCTTCACCCATCACCTACCATGTCCCACGATGGTAACGAGCATCGGTGGCGAATAACGCTGTTCGGCGGAATGGCGGTCCAGAACGGCTCCGTCCGGCTCACGCGCTTCGAGACACGCAAGGTCGACGCGCTGCTGGCTTGCCTGGCGCTCCGCTTTCCGGAGCCTGTGCCCAGGGAACTCCTCGGTGAGATGCTGTGGCCGGACGAGGAGTGGAGCGCGGTGCGAAGCCGCCTCCGCCAGGCGCTCTCTTCCCTGCGGCAGGACCTGCTGGCCCACGGCGCACCGCCCGACCTGCTCAACACCGAGCGCGACGCTGTCCGCCTGCATCCGGAAGCCGTTGGTGTAGATGTCGCAGAGTTCTCCTCCGCGCTGGCTCGCGCCCGCCTGGCCGCCGACCCGAGTGAGACCGTCTCCAGCTTGCGGGAGGCGATCTGCCTCTACCAGGCGCCTCTGCTCCCGGGCTGGTATGACGAGTGGGTGGTGCGGCAGCGAGAGCGGTTTGCCCATCAGTGGCAGGATGCCGCGTTGCGACTAGGCGGATTGCTGGAAGCGCACGGCGATTTGGAGGGGGCGGCGGAGCTGACTTGCAAGCTCCTGGAAGAGGACCCCCTGCGCGAGGATGCCTGCCTCCTCTTGATGCGCTGCTACGCGGCCACCGGACGGGGATCGGAGGCGCTTCGCCGTTTCAAAGAGCTGGAGCGGGCTCTAAAAGAAGACCTTGCCGCCGTTCCATCGGAGGAGGCCCGCGCCCTCTATGAGCAAGTCCGCACTGGCAGGTTTCAGCCGGCAGTCGGCAGTCGGCAAGGAGCGGAAGGGGAGAAGGAGAGAAGGGGAGAAGGGGATCCGGAATCGCCCCCTCGCCCCCTCGCCCGCTCACCGCGTCCGGAATCCCGTCCATCAACCATCGACCATCATCGATCGACCAGCATCGAGCCGGACGGAGGGGCCGTGCCATTGGACTCAGAGTTCTACATAGAGCGGCCGGTCAACCAGGAGTTCGCCGCGGCGCTCGCGCGACAGGACAGCATCGTGCTGGTTAAAGGCGCGCGGCAGATCGGCAAGACCTCCCTCCTGGCCCGAGGCCTCCAGCAGGCCCGCGAAGGCGGTTTCCGGGTCGCCTTGACCGATCTGCAAAAGCTCACCTCCGAGCAGCTCCAGTCCGCGGACACGCTCCTCCTGACCCTCGCCCGCGCCATCTCCGACGAGCTGGACCTGGACGCGCCGGTTGACGAGCTCTGGAAGCCGCACTTCGGTTGGAACGTCAATTTCGAAAGGTTTCTCCGCCGCACAGTCCTGTCACAGCTAAAGGAGCCGCTCGTCTGGGGGCTCGATGAGGTGGATCGGCTCTTTGGCTATCCCTTCTGCACGGAGGTATTCGGACTCTTCCGCTCCTGGCACAATGAGAGGTCCCTCAACCCGGACGGTCCCTGGGGCAGGCTGACCATCGTCATCGCCTACGCCACGGAAGCACACCTTT
Source organism: uncultured Chthonomonadaceae bacterium (assembly GCA_964396385.1). Lineage (GTDB taxonomy): Bacteria > Armatimonadota > Chthonomonadetes > Chthonomonadales > CAJBBX01 > CAYNFH01. The sequence continues at coordinate 1,980 of CAYNFH010000195.1, forward strand.
TCATCACCAACCTGAACCAGTCTCCCTTCAACGTAGGCACGCGCCTCGCTCTGGAAGACTTCACGCCGGAGGAGGTCGCAGAGCTCAACCGGCGCTACGGGCAGCCGTTGCGCACGGACGACGACCGTGTCCGCTTCTACTCACTGCTCAATGGCCATCCCTACCTGTCGCGCCGCGGCTTGAGCGCCATGACCGCTCAGCGCCGGGACATGGACTGGCTGGAGGCCGACGCGCTCCGGGAGGATGGCCTGTTCTCCGATCCGCTGCGGCGGATGCTGGATGCCCTCCGAAGGGACCCGGAGCTGTGCGATGCCGTACGCAGCGCGCTCCGGGGCGGCGGCTGTTCGCCGGACAGCTTCTACCGTCTCCGCAGCGCCGGCATCATGATAGGTGACGCGGCCGCGCCGCAACCCCGCTGCCGCCTCCTGGCCGACTTCCTGCAAAGAAGGCTGCTGTGATCTTGCGGCTTGTCGCTCCGAAGGAGCGAAGCGACTGAGGAATCTGGCCTCCGGGTGTGTTGCCGGATTCCTCCCTTCGGTCTGCATGACACGATCCTGTATGCAATCTCCTGAACACCTGAACGCCTGAACACCCGATGTCTGCACCCTCAACCCTCAACCCTCAACCTGCCTTCTACATCGCCGGCGGTACGGTGCCACGGGACGCCCCTTCCTACATCGTCCGAAAGGCGGATGAGGAGCTGCTGGACGGCCTGCGCAAGGGCCAGTTCTGCTATGTGCTCACCTCCCGGCAGATGGGCAAGAGCTCGCTTATGGTCCGCACTGCCACGCAGCTCCGGCAGGAGCGGGTGGCCGTTGCGGCACTGGATCTCACCGCTATCGGCATCAACGTGACGGTAGAGCAGTGGTACGAGGGTCTGCTCAACCTCCTGGCGCGGGCCCTGGACCTGGATGACGAGATGGAGGAGTACTGGCTGGAGCACCGGGGACTCAGCCCGCTCCAGCGGTGGCTTGACGGGCTGCGGGACCTGGTGCTCACCCACGTTCCGGGCCGGCTGGTGATCTTCGTGGACGAAATAGATGTGGTGAGGGCGCTCCCCTTCTCCGCGGACGAGTTCTTCGCCGGCATCCGAGAGTGCTACAACCGCCGGGCAGAGGACCCGCAGATGGAGCGGCTCACCTTCTGTCTCCTGGGAGTGGCCACTCCGGGTGATCTTATCCGCGACACCAGAAACACTCCCTTCAACATCGGCCGCCGTATTGAGCTCACCGACTTCACTCCCACGGAAGCCGGCCCCCTCAAGGAGGGTCTTCAGGTGTTCAGGTGTTCAGGTGTTTCGGATTCCGGGCCTGAACACCTGAAGACCCGAACACCTGAAGACCTTCTTCGACGCATCCTCCACTGGACAGGCGGGCAGCCCTACCTCACCCAGCGACTCTGCAAAGCCGTCGCCGAATCCGCTGTTCATCCCTCGTCCGTCATCCCTCATCCTTCCGTTGACTCCCTCTGCGCCGAGCTCTTCCTGGGACAGGGCGCAAGAGAGCGCGACGACAACCTGCTCTTTGTCCGGGACCGGCTGCTCAAGGGAGACGCGGACCCTGCCGCTCTGCTGGACCTGTACCGGCAGGTGCTGGAGGGGAAGCGCCTTACGGCGGATGAGACCAACCCCCTGGTGAGCCAGCTCCTCCTCTGCGGGATCGTGCGCCCGGAGCAGGGTCGGCTGGCGGTGCGCAACCGCATCTACCGGCACGTGTTTGATCGAGCATGGGTGCGGGAGCACATGCCGGATGCGGAGCAGAAGAGGCAGCGTGCCGCGTACCGTCGGGGCCTGCTGAGGGCAGCCACATTGGCGGCCGCGCTGGTCCTGCTGCTGTGCACGGCAGCGGCTCTGGCAATATGGGGCGCCCAGGCGCGGGAGGAGTCCCGCGCCGCTCACAGGTTAGCCCGCGAGCGGCAGGCAACCCTGGTCGCTACTCAGCGGGAGCGGGACCGGGCCAACCAGGCGGCGGAACAGGAGCAAGCTGCCAGGCTCCGTGAGCGCGAGCAGCGCAAGCGCGCAGAGGCCGCCAAGAGACAGGCGGAGATCGCCCGTCAACAGGCGGACTGGCAGCGACAGGCGGCCCTGAGCGAGCGGCAGATCGCGCTTCAGAAGAGCCAGGAGGCGGACTCGCAACGTCGGCGAGCGCTGGCGGCGGAACGGATTGTCGAGGCCCAGAGCCTTCTGGAACGTGCGCGCTCGCTTCGGTATCGAGGCGCCCTGGGGCAGAGATTCGAAAGTTTGGACGCGCTCGCCCGCGCAGCAAAGCTTGCGACTACCCCGGCCTTGCGGATGGAGCTGCGCAACGAGGCAGTCGCCTGCCTCTCGCTCCCGGCAGACCTGCGCCCGCTCCCGGCTCTACAATCGTTACGTCCAGCTTCCGGCGAGGGATGCCTGGCGCCCGATCCTGGCCTTCGGCTCCGCCTCGTTACGGACAAGCGCGGCAATGTCGTCCTGAGCAGGATCTCGGATGGCAAGGTAATGAAGCGCCTCCCAGGGCCTGGCCAATCCGCGGATATTGTGACGCGTTGGAGCGACGATGGGCGGTATGCGGTTATTGCGTACATCGACGGCGCCCAGACAATCTGGGACCTGCACGGTCCACGGCGAATCTATTCGCGCAAGGCCGCAAGCGGGTTCATCGGGGATATCCTGCCGAACGGGCGTCTCGCCTGCATGCTGGACGCGCGGAATAGGGTCCACGTGCTGGAGCTGCCCTCGGGCAGAGACCTCAAGCAGCTTCCAGGGCCGCACTTATGCACTGCCGTGCGGTTCTCTCCTGATGGATTGCGCATCGCATTCTCATCCGAAGCCTTTGCGGGGGTGCGGCTGGTTGAGGTCACCACGGGAAAGGTATCGTCCCTGCCAGGGCCCGTTACCATCCATGATATTGCCTGGCACCCTGGCGCCGAATGGTTGGCAGGCGCCGGTTACGATGGCTCAATCTACCTGTGGAATGCCCGCACCGGCAAGCTGGATAGGTTCCTGACCGGACACGGACTCGATGCGGTGGCAGTGGAGTTCAATCATCGAGGCGACCTCCTTGCGAGCGCCGGCTGGGATCGCAAGGTGAGGCTATGGGATCCGCTTACGGGCAAGCTTGAGCTGGCGGCTCGGGTCGCCGCCGAGACGCTGCGATTCAGCCCTGACGATAAGGACCTGGTAGTCGCATCTGGCCAAGGCGCGTCCGCTTATGCGCTCCCGAGCGATCCCGTGCTCAGCCGACTGCCTCCTTCTCCCGGGCCGGCGGAAACGATCTGGGCCGTCGACTTCAGCCCGGATGGCCGCTGGCTGGCCGCGGCTGCCGACGACGGCGTTCACATAGTGGATGCCCGGCGATTCACGCGGGTTACACTGCTGTCTACCGGCGCGATACACTCTGTTCACTTCTCTCCGGACGGAACCGCACTGTATGCCGGTGGCGACCAGGGTGTAAGACGCTGGTCGGTGCGGCGCACCGACCAGTCTCACGACTCACGACTCACGACTCACGACTCCATCCCTTCCGAAGCGCTCTCTATCGGTCCATCCATCGTCCTGCGTCCTCCCGATGGCGACTCGTACCTGAATGCCGCCATGACGCGCGACGGCAGCGTCTATGCTGTTGCGCACGCGGACAGCGTAGATCTTGTTGGCGCCACCTCGGGAGACTGCAAGACTCTAGCGGGCGAGCGCGGTAACAGAGGGTCTGTTTCAATCAGCCCGGATGGCCGTTATCTCGCCGCGGGCGCCTGGATCCGACGCGGAGTACCGGTCAGCGTCTGGGACCTGCATACCGGCAAGCAGATTCTCGATCTTCCGCTCCGCGGGCGCGCGTACACGGAGTTTACCGCCGACGGCAGGTGGCTCATGACCGGGGAAGAGAGCCAGGTCCGTTTCTGGTCCACGGCCAATTGGCGGAGCGGTCCTACCCTCCCTCGCGAAGAGAGCTGGACATGGTGTCCGGTTGCGGTGTCGCGGGACCGACGCACACTGGCTCTGATCACTGCGACCACTCGGGTGCAGCTTTTCGACATCGCGCGCTGGCAGCCGCTGGCGCTGCTCGACGCGCCCGCGGAGGTCCCCCTGGGATTGATCCGGTTCAGCCCGGACGGCGCCACTCTGGTTGCCGGGAGCGGCAGCACTCTCTGGAGATGGGACCTGCACTTATTGCGCCGGCAGTTGGCGGATATGGGCCTGGATTGGGACCTGCCGGCTCCTCCCGCTCCTGCTCCCCTTGCGCAACTCTCCGTACGGTTCGAGCCCGGTGAACGGTTATCCGCCGGCGCGGCCCGCGACATGGCCGCCATGCTGGAGAGACACCTAAGCGCGAACCCAAATGATCACAATGCAGCCAATGAACTGGCATGGCTGTACGTCACCGGACCGCAGTCGCTGCGTAATCCCCTCACTGCCCTGCCGTTGGCGCGGCTGGCGGTACAGCGCGTGCCGACAAGCGGAAAGTACTGGAATACGCTGGGGGTAGTCCTCTACCGGCTTGGCCGGTGGAAGGAAGCCTGCGATGCACTGCGCAGGTCTCTCCGGCTGGGCTCCGATAGCACAGGAGCGTTCAACCTCTACCCTCTTGCCGTCTGCTGCCGCCAACTAGGGCAGGAGCAAGAAGCGCGGGATCTCGTTGCGTCTGCGGCTAGATGGCAAACGAGCCATCCCCTCACCGGCCGCGCAATCACCGACCTAGCAGACCTGCGCGCCGAGGCGGAAGCTGCTCTCTCCCCCGAAACTCATCCCGCGAATTGATCGTCCGCTATAATAGGAGAGCTAATGAGTGTACGGGTCAATCGGTTTACCTTCCGGAATCCGGCGTACACCCATTTACCCGTTTACCCATTTACTCGGCTCGTATG
>CAYNFH010000195.1:6831-10258 GCA_964396385.1 uncultured Chthonomonadaceae bacterium
CGAAAATCGCAAAGGTCGATCCGGCAGTGATTTGCGGTTTTCGATGGCGCGCAAGCCTCGCGTGGCAATCAAGGACGTGCTGGACGGCACGCTGGGGGATATGGAGAGCGGACCCCGGGTGCGCGAGAGTCTTGCACTCGCGTACTGGAGCGCCGTCGTGGGCCCCCAAGCAGCCGCGGCCAGCGAGGCGGAGAGCGTGCGCGATGGCGTCCTGTTCGTGCGGACCCGCAGCTCCGTCTGGTCCCACGAGCTCTCCTTCCTCCAGTCTCACATCAAGGCGGAGCTGAACAAGCGCATCGGCAAGCCCCTCATCCAGAGCATCGTCTTTCGCGCCCGCGGTGTCCCCCCTCGCGAACAGCAGGAGGACCCGAATCGCATTCCCACTCAAGAGGAGATCGACGTACTCGTCCTCCCACCGGATGAGCAGGCCGCCCTGGAGCGTGACCTGACCTCCCTCCAGTCCATCTCCGTGGAATCCATCCGCTCCGCCACGGCTCGCAGAATGGAGCGTGACCGCAAGCTGCGCCGCTGGCGCCTGGACCACGGCTGGCGGGCCTGCGCCAACTGCGGCGCTCCGCACCACACGCCGGAAACCCTGTGCCCTATCTGCCGGCTGAGGTGAAGGTTACAGGTTAGAGGGGACAGGTTACACGGGAAAACGGGTGAGTACGCAGTATCGCAAGGCCGTACTCTCCCCGCCTTTCCCAGTCCCCAGTCCCCAGTCCCTTGTAACCTGATTTGACGCCGCCGCCAAACGCCGCCTATAATATCGCCTATGGCAAAGCGTGCAGAAGCCGTCCTGGGCCGATCCATGGTTCGGGCGCGGCGGCGTGTATCTACGCGCAAGAAGCGAATCAAGACCGTTATCGCCCTCTTCGGTATCCTGATCCTCTCCGTGGCGGCCGTTGGAGGCATCTACCTCCTGATGCTCTTCATGCAGGTCTCCAGGACCCTGCCCTCCATCGCCGAGGTCGGCAACCTCAAGGCTACTCAGCCCACCCGCATCTACTACCAGGACGGGCCCCTCATGGCCGAGCTGGCCACGGAGAACCTGCATCCCATCAAGCTCAACCAGGTGGGCAAGAACGTCATTGACGCGACCATCGCCACGGAGGACAGCCGCTTCTACGAGCACCACGGCGTAGACTACCAGGGCGTAGTCCGCGCCTTCTGGCGTGACGTGACTACCCACAGCAAGGAGCAGGGCGCCAGCACCATCACCCAGCAGCTCGCCAGAAACATCAACGAGCTGGGGCTGACGCGCGAGAAGAAGTTCACGCGCAAGATCGCGGAGGCCATGCTGGCCATCCGCATCGAGCAGACCTTCGACAAGCGGGAGATCCTGGAGCTCTACCTCAACCAGATCTACTACGGCGCAGGTGCCAACGGCGTGGAGGCCGGCGCGGAGACCTATTTCCATAAGCCTGCCAAAAAGCTCTCCATCGCGGAGGCCGCCCTGCTGGCCGGCATGCCGCAGCGCCCCTCCTACTACTCCTCCCCGGAGCACCGCGACGCCGCCCTCCGCCGCCGCAACTGGGTGCTGGACCGCATGTACGAGACCGGCAAGATCACCGCCCAGCAGCGGGATAAGGCCAAGGCGGAGCCGCTCAAGGTCTATAAGCCCGAGGCCAAGACAGCCAAGGTCTACGGCGCGCCCTACTTTGTCAACTACGTTATCAGCCAGCTCGCCAACGACCAGGGCAACCGGACCGGCTATGGCGAGGACGCCGTGCTCAGCGGCTGGAAGATCTACACCACCCTGGATTCCCGCATCCAGCGCGCCGCCGAACAGGTGCTGAAGGACAGACTTAATGGCGACCCAGCTAACCAGGGATGCCTCATCTGCCTGGACCCGCGCACCGGGGCCATCCGCGCCATGGTCGGCGGAATGCACTTCAAGCAGGAGCACTGGAACTTCGTGACCCAGGGCAAGCGCCCGCCGGGATCCTCGTTCAAACCGATTGTCTACACCTCCGCCATCGACACCGGCAAGGCGGACCTGGACACTGTCTTCGTGGACTCGCCGGACCTGCCGGTCTCCACCTTCGGCGGATGGGAGCCTAAGAACTATGGCGGCAAGTACACCTACGGCGGCATGACCGTGCTGGAAGGACTCACCCACTCCGTCAACACCATCGCGGTGAAGACCGCCCTGGCCTCCGGGCTGCACAATGTCATCGACTACGCCCACAAAATGGGCATCACTACGGAGATTCAACCCTTCCCGCCGATCGCGCTCGGCGCGGACGCGGTCCATCCCATCGACCTCTGCACCGTCTACTGCTGCTTCCCCAATGGCGGGCACCGCGTCACGCCGTACGGCATCAAGCGAGTCTATAACGCGGCTGGCGATCTCATAACGGATTACGGTCCGCAGCTTTTCCCCACCGGCATCAAAGCCAGCACGCTTGACCAAATGAACGAGGCGCTCCAGAACGTGGTGCTCCACGGCACCGGCATCGCCGCCGCGGACGTGCCCAACGCCCACGGCAAGACGGGTACAACCAGCGACAACCTGGACGCCTGGTTCGCCGGCTACACGCCGGAGCTCACCGCCGTCATCTGGGCCGCCCACGAGAACCGTGGGAAGAGCGGCAAGATGGACCTCAAGAAGCCCTACCTGGAGATGCCGGGTACTACGGGAGGCCACCTTTGCGCCCCCATGTGGCGGGACTTCATGCTGAAGGCCATCCCGGTGCAGCAGGCGGTGAACAAGGCTACGCACAACGTGATGCCGCCGATGCCCCAGCGCCAGCCGGACGAGGATGAGGAGCGCCGAAAGAGAGGTCGGGAGACACGGAATCCGGATACTCCGTCCGGCTTCCAGGACGCAGCGCTGGACCCCACGACCGCCCAACCGGCGGTCGTGGCTGCAAGTGCCCCTCCCGGTACAACTGCCGGTATGGAGCCCTCAGCCCTCAACCCTCAGCCCCCTCCCATAGCGTCCTCCCCGGCGCCGCTGCCCCCGCCCGCCATCCCTGCTCCGGCGCCGCGTCGATCGGATCTCTCCGTAGCGCCTCCGCCGCTGCGCCGCCCCATCCTTTCCGCGCCGCGGGAGGCGGAGCCGCCCCCTATACGCCGTATAGACCCGCGGGACGAGATGGTGATGGTGCGGCTCTGTGCCGACACCGGCCGCCGCGCTACAAAGTGGTGTGACGCCACCATCGAGCGGCGCATGCGGCGCCGCGACGTTCCGGGGCTCTGCCGTGCCCACGGCCCCCCGCCGGGGGAGGAGTGAAGATGTTCAGGTATTCAGGTCTTCAGGATTCCGGACCTGGACACCCGAACACCTGAACACCTGAACACCTGAATATGTCCTACCTCGATTCTCCGCATCCCGTAGCCGACAACCGGCGGGTGTATGTGCTCATGGCGCTGGTCGCTCTGGGGCTGCTCGCCATCATTGCGCGGCTCTGGTACCTGCAGG
>CAYNFH010000195.1:10268-12158 GCA_964396385.1 uncultured Chthonomonadaceae bacterium
GCGCCGCCGAGAGCAACCACACCCGCCGGCTGCGGCGGCTTCCTCCCCGTGGAAGGATTGAGGACAGAAACGGGCGCGTCCTCGGTTCCAACCGGGAGGAGATCGTCGTCTCCGTCTCGCCGGCCGAGGTCAAGAAGAGTCCCACGCTCCTGCCTCTCCTGGCCGAGCTGCTGAAGATACCCCTGGAGGATCTGGCCGACAGCATCGACCGCAACCGGACGGCGGCCCAGGACCCCGTGCCGATTGCCGCCGACGTGGACGTGCAGACGGTCACCCGCCTGGAGGAGCGGAGATTGGACCTGCCCGGTGTGGTCGTGGAGCCGGAGCCTATCCGCTACTACCCGGACGGCCCCCTCTTCGGCCACGCCCTGGGGCAGATGGGGCAGGCCTTCGCCGCGGACCTGAAGCGCGATCCCCGCTATCGGCCGGGCGACTTCTGCGGCAAGCTGGGAGTAGAGCGCGCCTACGACGCGGTACTGCGCGGTACAGACGGCGGCAGGGACATGGAGGTGGACTCCCGCGGCGCGCTACGCCGGATGGTAGCGGAGGTGCAGCCCATTCCGGGCGCCACGCTGCGGCTGACGCTGGACACCGCCGTGCAGAGAGCGGGCTACGACGGCCTGCGCGAGTGGACCGCGCGCGGCGATCCGGGCGCCGCCGTGGCCCTGGATCCGCGCACCGGCGCCGTCCTCGCCCTGGTTAGCCTCCCCTCGTACGACCCGAACCGCTTCGCCACCGGCATCACCGCTCGCGACTGGAACGCGCTCCGCAAGAACCCCCTCAAGCCGCTCATCGATCGCGCCGTCTCAAGCGGATACGCCCCGGGCTCCACGTTCAAGGTCATTACCACGTGCGCGGGCCTGGAGAGCCGGAAGATCATGCCCTCCACGGAGTTCACCTGCAGCGGTGGTCTCCGCCTGGGAAGCTGGCTCAAGCGCTGCTGGAACCACTCCGGCCACGGCACGCTGGACCTGACGGAGGCTATCGCCCGTTCCTGCGACGTCTACTTCTATCACGCGGGCGAGCTGCTGGGGCCGAACGTTCTCGCCAAGTACGCGCGCCGGTTCGGCCTGGGCCGCCCCACCGGTATCGACATCGCGCTGCCGCAGGACCCGCGTGTGGAGGCGGCTGGCATTGTGCCGGACCCGGAGTGGAAGAAGGCGCACCACCGGGGTCCCTGGGTGGGCGGCGACACGGTGGACTACGCCATCGGGCAGTCTATGCTCAAATGTACGCCCATCCAGATGTGCGAGGTGGCTGCCGCCATCGCCAACGGCGGGACGCTCTACCGTCCGCAGCTTGTGCAGCGCATTACGACTTATGACCGCTACGGCCAGGAGCGGGTGGCGCGCATGCTCCAACCTGTTCCAGCCGGGCGCCTCGGCATCTCCGCCTCGACGCGGCAGGAGGTGGTCCGGGGCATGGTGGCGGCCATGCAGCCGGGGGGCACCGGCGCCCACTGCGCGCTGCCGGGGGTGGAGATTGCGGGCAAGACCGGCACAGCGGAAATGGTGCGCGCCGGCAAGGTGGTGAACAACGCCTGGTTCATCGGCTTCGCGCCGGTCCAGAAGCCGCGGATCGCGGTCTGCGTCTTCGTGGAAGGCGGCGGCCACGGCGGCACTGCCGCCGCCCCCATTGCGCGACGCATGATCGCCGCCTATCTCCGGATTCCCCTGGCGCAGCAAGAATCCGGAGCGGCATTCGGCGACTGATTCAGCGACGGGTTCCGGCGAGACCGGGTTCAAGGACCGCCTCGTCGCACAGCAGTTGGTCGGCGCGATCGATGAGCAGGCCGAGCAGCGTGTAGTCGGACACGCGCAGCCGCTGGGCGGCATCGTGCACCTTCTCCCAGCGCGCCCAACCGAGGTAGGAGGTTATCTGGTGCGTCCC
>CAYNFH010000196.1:0-12131 GCA_964396385.1 uncultured Chthonomonadaceae bacterium
AACGCCATTGACGAATGGTTTCCCTCCCGGCCACCGGAGGGAGCGACACTGAACGCCACCGACACGTTCGATGCGCCGACGCAGGTGTTCCACGGGGTGCAGCACGTGAAGCTGCACGTCGGCCGTGTGCAGGTGACCATCGGCGAGGACTTGCTGTTCCAGGGGACGGTGGAGTACTACGAGGCGCCGAGCTGAGGTTGGCCGAAGGTACGGGTTGCCAACCGCTCCGTTAGCTCGGCGGGAGCCTCGCGCTCCCCACAATCTGCGTCAGAGTGCAGGTGTTGGAAAAGGTGCACCGATCGGTACAGAGAAGTCGGCCAGCCGGAGAGGAAGAGGAATAGCGATGCAGACCCAAGCAGAGAACTACGCAGTTGGTATCGATGTGGCGCACTTTGATGGGGAGGTGGATTGGGCGGCGGTGCTTGAGGGCGGCTGGTCGTTCGGGTTCGCCAAGGCCACGGAGGGTGCCTCGTTCGTCGATCCTCTTTTCTCCCGCAACTGGGAGCAGATGGGCGGGGGGGCCACGCGCGGGGCGTACCACTTCTTCCGGGCCTCCGTAGACGCGGAGCAGCAGGCGCGGCACTTTCTCAAGACCGTGCAGTTTGCGCCTACCGACCTGCCGGCTGCGCTGGACGTGGAGGTGACAGACGGGGTAAGCGGTGAGGCGCTGGTTGTGGCCGTGCGTTGCTGGCTCAACGTTGTCGCCTCGCAAACCGGGCGTAGTCCCATCATCTATACCGGCCCCTCCTTCTGGTCCACCAACCTGGATGACAGCTTCGGCGCGTACCCGCTCTGGATCGCCCACTACACCCCGGCATCTCAGCCGCGGATACCGGTGGGCTGGAGCGACTGGAGATTCTGGCAGTATGCCGGCGGTGAGTCGGGACAGGTCCATGTACCGGGCGTAACCGGAGGTGTGGATGCGGACCGGTTCAATGGATCTCATGAGGAGCTGGTGGCGCGGTTTGGATTGTGATGGCTGCCGCCTACTGACCCCTGCAGGCGCCGGGCGGATATAATGGGAGAACGGGAAGGGGTATGGCGGATGGTCGGGATTGTGCTTGCCGGCGGAGGAAGCACCCGCATGGGCCGGGATAAGGCGCTGCTGGACTGGGGCGGACGGCCGCTCCTGGAGCACGTGTGCGCGCGGCTCTCGGAGGTCGCCGAGCAGATTATTGTCGTTGCCGATAGCGCGGAGAAGTACCGCCTGAGGGACGCACGCGTGGTAGGGGATCGGCATCCAGGCGACGGTCCGCTGGGTGGGCTCATCACGGGGCTGGCCGCGGCGAAGGGGGAGCGCGCTGTGTGCGTGGCGTGCGACATGCCGTTTATCGAGCCGCGCCTGCTCTCCCATCTTGCGAGGGAGTGTTCTGGCTGCGATGCCGCCTTCGCGGAGCTTGGCGGGCACCTGGAGCCGCTATGCGCGGCGTACGACCCGGCGTGCGCGGTCCGGCTGGAGCGGCAGTTTGCCGGGGGAGTACGTTCTCTCCAACAGGCCGTGCGCACAATGAATATCCGAGTGCTCGGGGAGCAGGAAATCTGCCGCTATGACCCCGAGCTTCGATCTTTCCTGAGCGTGAACTCCCCGGCGGAATACGAGGCGGCATTGGCGCGGCGATGAGCGACCTTACGCATCTGGACGAGCATGGCAACGCCCGCATGGTGGACGTGGGCGCGAAAGAGGAGACCCGTCGCGAGGCCGTGGCGCGTGGCGCGATCTTGCTCGCGCCCGAAACCATCCAGCTATTGCGGGACGGAAGTCTGCCCAAGGGGGACGCGCTGGCGGCGGCACGAATCGCGGGCATCATGGCCGCCAAGCGCACATCCGAGCTGATCCCGCTCTGCCACCCACTGCCCATCACACGCGCCTCGGTGGACCTCACCGTGCTGGATGACCGCGTGGAGATAGAGGCAACCGTGGCCGTGACGGGCCGGACCGGCGTGGAGATGGAAGCGCTGACGGCCGTATCGGTCGCCGCGCTGACCGTGTACGACATGGTCAAGGCGGTCGACCGCGGGGCCGTGATCACGGACATTCGATTGGAGTCCAAGAGCGGGGGAAAGTCCGGGGAGTACCGGAGAGACGGATAGAGAGCAGGTTACAGGGTACAGGGGACAGGTTGGGGGTACCCCGAGGAGCATTGAAGGGGCGGGCAGAGACAGACATGCCGAGGAATTGTGGTTGCGCGGGCGGCTGCGGTCCGGACGGGGTGACGCGGCGAGAGTTCATCTCCCTGGCTGGCGTGGGGACGGCGGCAGCCGTGCTCGCCGGGCCGAGCTGGGCGCGGTGGGTGGCGGCTCAGGACTCCGGGCTGGCGGACTGGAAGCGCTCCCTCCACGGGCCGGCGGCTCCGCGGGTTTATACCTCCGATAAGCACACAGACGCCCGCATGCACCTGGGCGGCATCGGGACCGGCAACTTCGCTATGGGGCCGGACGGCCGGTTCACCACCTGGCAGCTCTTCAACACGCTCCGGGACGGGCACGTGCCGCTGTTCTTCGGAATCAAGGCCGGCGCGGCCGCGAAGCTGCTGCAGACCACCGGCGGGCCGGACCTGCCGCGCATCGCCCGGATCGAGATGAGCGGCGAGTATCCCGTCGCCACGCTCCGCTACCTGGACCCGGACCTTCCCGTTCATGTGGAGATGTCGGCGTTCAGCCCCTTTGCGCCACTGGACACGCGGCTCTCCTCCATGCCGGCCGCCTGCTTTCTATTCAAGGTGACAAATCCCACCCAGCAGCCCCAAACGGTGTCCCTGCTGGCTATGATGCAGAACCCGGTGGGTTACGACGCGATGGGAGTCCCGATCAGCTTCAACTCCGTCGGATTTAACACGGCGGAGGAGCGGCTGACCCCGGAGCACCCGAACTTCGGGGGGAATGTGAATGAGGTTGAGATTGCGAGAGGGGGGGAGGGGGAGAAGGGGAGAAGGGGAGAAGCGGACGCCTTAACCATGCTGCACATGCGGGCGGAAGCGGTGCCGGAGTGGACGCTGGACCGTCCTCTTCGGCTCTTTACGAACCTGGACGCGGCGGCGTTGAATACGTACCCCTTCGAGCGGCCGACGAACCTGAGGGTGGAGGGCCTGGAGCAGCTTTCCGCAACGCCCAACACGGAACGCCCAGCGGCGGCAACCATCATCCTGTTGGAGGATGCATCCACCAGTATGGCAGAGCCGACTCTCCGTGCTGTGCGCGACGCGGTTGAGGCGGGAGCGACGCTCGTGTTCGCCGGCACGCACCAGGCGCTCCTGAGGCTCTACGGGGACGTAACGCAGGGCAAACCGCTGGACAAGCGCGCGCTGAGGCCGGACTTGGTGTTCGAAGACTTCGAGCAGGGATATGGCCGGTGGAGAGTGGAAGGGACCGCGTTCGGCACACAGCCAGCCCACGGCACTCTGCCTGGACAGCAGGAGGTGTCCGGCTTTCTCGGCCACGGGCTGGTGAACTCGTTCGTCGGCGGGGACGACACGACCGGCAAGCTGATCAGCCAGCCATTCACGATAGAGCGGCGCTACATCCGGTTCCTGGTGGGCGGCGGCTCCCATCCCGGCACACAGGTACGACTGGTTGTGGATGGAAAGGTGGTTCGCGCGGCCTCCGGACGGAACGATGAGCGGCTGATGCCCGCCACGTGGGACGTCCGGGAGTTTGCCGGCAAGCAGGCGCACATCGAGATCGTGGACGAGGCACATGGCGGCTGGGGCCACATAAACGTGGACCAGATCGAGTTCGCGGACCTGCCGGTGACGGTCGGCACTCTGGGGCTGCTCGATGAGCTCCTGCCCCCTCGGTTCAATGATCCCCGCGGGGCAAGGGAGCGGCCGGTAGGTCGAGGAAGCGTGGTGCTGGCTGAAGGCTCCATCCTGTCTCCGCACGAGGTGGAGCTGTTCGGCGCCAGACGACGCGCATACCGTGCACTCGCGGAGATCTCCGGACTCCGTGCTCAGGTAGTCACCGGCGTCCCGCCGAAGTCACCCGGTTTCGGAACGCTTACGCTTGCAACGAGCGGCACTCGACAGAGCGCTGAGCCGAATGCTCGGGATTGGAGGGCCATCTGGGAGGCTTTTGCTCAGGGCGGCCGGGTCCAGCCCAGTACGAGCGGAGCAGGTCCCTCGCCGGAAGGCCAGACGGTCATCGCCGCGCTGGCATCGGAGACTCAGGTACCGGCGGGCAAGAGTGTGGAGGTGCCGTTCTTCCTCACCTGGCGCTATCCCAACAGGTACAACAGCGCGGGGCAGTGGATCGGCAGCCACTACTGCACGGAATGGTCCGACGCCAGAGCCGTGATGCGCGAGCTGATCGCCCACTTTCCGGCCATTCGGGAGAAGACGGAGCGGTTCCGCAATACCTTCTACGACAGCACGCTGCCCTACTGGCTGCTGGACTGCCTCACTTCCCAGATGTCCACCATCCGGCATGTGGGAGTGCTATTCCGCATCGCCAACGGAGACACGTACGGTTGGGAGGGCTCAAACGGCTGCTGCGAGCCGACCTGTACGCACGTGTGGGGCTATGAGCAGACGCTGGCGCGGATTTTCCCGGACCTTGAGCGCGACATGCGCCGCATCGACTATAAACGCCAGCAGGGGCCGGATGGCGGAATCCACAACCGCACGGACATTCCCTCGCCCCCCCATCCCAGCGGGGAGCGGCCTTTCAGCGACGGCCACGCTAGTTGCGTGCTCAAAGCCTACCGGGAAGCGCTCAACCATCCTGACGATGGATGGCTGCGCGAATACTGGCCGAATATCAAACTGGCGGTGCAGTATCTTATTGGGCGCGACGCGGGCGGCGAGTTCGGTCAGGGCATCCTGGCGGACGAGCAGTGGAATACCTACGACAACGCAATCCACGGCGTCAACTCCTTCATCGGATCCTACTACCTGGCGGCGCTCCGAGCGGGGGAGGAGATGGCGCTCCGCATGGGCGACGCCGCCTTTGCGGACCGATGCCGCACCATCTTCGAGCGGGGTAGAGACAACCTGGTGAAGCGATGCTGGAACGGGCAGTATTTCTTCCAGGACCTTCCGGACTACCGGTCCCGGTCGGGAGAGTACGGTCCGGGCTGCCTGAGCGACCAGCTTATCGGCCAGTGGTGGGCGCACCAGTTAGACCTGGGCTACCTGCTGCCGAAAGAGCACGTTCAAAAGGCGATGCGTTCGGTGTTCGCCAACAACTGGCTGCCGGACTTCTCCCGCTTCCAGCACAACTGGAGGAAGTTCGCGGGCGGCAAGGACCGGGGCCTCCTCATCTGCACGTGGCCGCGGGGAGGCCGGCCGCAGAACACCATTCCCTATGTGGACGAGGTCTGGACGGGAGTGGAGTACCAGGTGGCGGCGCACCTGAGCTACGAGGGGCACGTCGATGAGGCATTCGCAATCGTCAAAGGCGCCCGGGACCGCTATGATGGCGTGCCTCGACCTCCCATCCCGCGCAACCCGTGGAACGAAATAGAGTGCGGTGGCCATTACGCGCGCGCCATGTCCTCCTGGTCGCTCCTGCTGGCCCTGAGCGGCTTCCACTACGACGGCCCGGGCCAGAAGCTGCGGTTCATGCCGAGGTACACGCCGGAGCGCTTCCAGGCGTTCTTCACGGGGCCGGAGGGGTGGGGCACGCTGCGGCAGACTCGGCGTGGGAAGACTCAGCGCAATGAGATCATCGTGGCGGAGGGCCGGTTCGCGGTGCGCACGCTGCGGCTGGATGCTTCCCATCCTCCAAAGCGCGTCCGGGTCACGCTCGGATCCGAGCCTGTAGCGGCTGCCATGAAGCAGGTAATGGAGGAACTCGTGGTGGAGCTTGGCGTGCCGGCCGTAGTGGAGCCGGGCAAGAGGCTGGTCTTTGTGCTGGGATGAAGGTTGAAGGTTGAAGGTTGAAGGTAGTGAGACCGGGAGCCTCTGGGAGGAGCTTGCGGAGACTCCGGTTGCGGAGGTGGTGGTCGACGTCGACGCGCCGGAGCTCCTTCCCACGTACTCCTACCGCATCCCTCCTCATCTGGGCTCCTCCATCGTGGTAGGCGCCTGCGTCCACGTACCGTTCGGCGGGCGCGAGACGTTGGGCTACGTCCTCAAGCTGCGCATGATCCCCTCCTCGGATCCCCTGAATGTGCGTCTGCGAGACGTTCTCGCCGTGGTAGAGGGCGCCGTTACCTTTACGGAGGAGCAGGCCTCGGCCGCCCGTTGGATAGCGGACCGGTATGTCTGCGACCTTCCGGCTGCGGTGCGCCTCGTGGCTCCCGCCGCGCTGGGCGCACGGGTGGTTACCACGGTGAGCCTGGTGGACGAGGCGATTTCGGAGAGTACGCTGGGGGGCGGCCCGGTTCAATCCCACATCGTGGCGACGCTCAAACGACTTGGGGGTTCCGCGGAGCTGGAAACGCTGCGGAAAGCCGCCAACGTCTCTGCGTTCACGGGCAGCTATGCCGCGCTCCTGAGGAAGGGCGTCATCGTGGAGAAGCGGGAGGTCTCGCGTGCCCGCACCGTGGCCCGCACCGTGCGTGCCTACGCGTTGGGCAGCGCCGCGGACTCGCTCACCGGCCGAATGACGCCCGCGGGTACCCGGATACTGGAGGCGCTAGCGGAATATGAGCGCCGCAGCGAGGCTCCCGTGCTGCCCGAGAAGCTGCTGACCGCCGCTCAAGCCTCCGCCGGGGCGCTCAAGACGCTGGTGGACAAAGGCGCCGTGGAGGTACGCCAGATCTCCGTTCGCCGCGCCCCCACGACCGTACCCGCCCGCCGAAGCGCGCCGCCTCCGCTCACCCCCGGGCAGCGCGCGGCCACCGAGCACTTGGCACACCTCATCGAGCAGGCGCCGGTCGTCGGTCGTCAGTCGTCAGTCGTCAGTCGCCAACCTTCCGACCTTCAACCTTCAACCTTCAACCTTCAGCCTCCAGTAGCCTTGCTTTTCGGAGTTACGGCGAGCGGGAAGACGGAAGTGTATCTGGATGCCATCGGGCGCACGCTCGACGCGGGGCGGAGCGCCATCGTACTGGTGCCGGAGATCGCGCTGACAGCCCAGGTGGTAGAGGTCTTCACGAGCCGTTTCGGCGATGCAGTGGCGGTGCTGCACAGCCGGCTCTCGGAGGGAGAGCGGCATGACGAATGGCGCCGACTCCAGGACGCGCATGCGCGCATCGCGGTCGGCGCGCGGTCCGCGGTCTTCGCGCCGGTGGAGAACATCGGCCTTATCGTGGTCGATGAGGAGCACGAGGCGTCCTACAAGCAGGAGAGCCTGCCCCGCTACAACGCGCGGGACGTGGCCATCGAGCGGGCGAGGCTGGCGGGGGCGAGCGTGGTCCTCGGCAGCGCCACCCCGTCGCTCGAGACCTACTACGCCGCCGAGCAGGGCAGGATAGCGAAGCTGGAGATGCCGGAGCGGATCGGCAACCGCCCTCTGCCTGCCGTGGAGCTCGTGGACATGCGGGAGGAGCTGCGGGAGCACAAGTCGCTCTTCAGTCGCCATCTGGTCGACCGGCTAGGGGCGCAGCTCGCGGGCGGGAAGCAGGCTATTCTGTTCCTGAACCGGCGCGGCTACTCGCAGTTCGTGCTGTGCCGTGACTGCGGCTACGTGGCGCGCTGCCCCAACTGCGCGGTTTCCCTCGCGTACCACGCGGCGTGGAACGGGCTGAAGTGCCACCACTGCGACTACGGCCGATCCGCGCCTACAGTCTGTCCAAGCTGCGCCAGCGTTCGGATACGCGGCTTTGGGGTGGGGACGGAGAGGGTGGAGGAGGAGGCGCTGAAGTTCTTCCCCAGCGCTCGCGTAGCGCGGCTGGACCGGGACACTACTTCGCGCAAAGGGGCGCATTCCGGCATCCTGGGCGCCTTCCGCAAAGGGGAAGCGGACATCCTGATCGGCACGCAGATGGTGGCCAAGGGGTTGGACTTCCCGAACGTAACCCTGGTAGGCGTAATCAGCGCGGACACCAGCATCAACATGCCGGACTTCCGCGCCGCGGAGCGCACGTTCCAGCTACTGACCCAGGTAGCCGGGCGGGCCGGACGGGGAGTAGACCCGGGCGAGGTGGTGATCCAGACCTTCGAGCCGGACCACTACAGCCTGCAGATGGCGGTGAAGCAGGACTATCCCGGCTTCTACGCGCGGGAGATCGAGTTTCGCCGGGAGCTGCTCTACCCACCGTTCTCCCGGTTCGCCAACCTGATCTGCACTTCCGAAGAGTCCGCGTCGGCCCGGCAGGTGGCGCACGCGCTCGCGGCGGCGTGCAAAGCCACCGTGCCGCCGGACGTGGAGCTGATCGGTCCCGCCGCGGCTCCTCTCTCCAAGCTCAAGAGCCTCTATCGCTGGCACGTGGTCCTCCGCGCGCCGGTGGATTCGCCCCTTTCAGACTACGTGCGGGCTGCACAGGCAAAGCTCAGCGTGTCGGAACGCTTCCGCGTGACGGTGGACATTGATCCTCTGAGCATGGCGTAATCCAGCGACTTCCGTTCTCTGTCAAGCGAGACTAGAATCGCGGTTGACGGGCGGGTGGTTGGGGTGTTATGATAGAGGTGCCGCGATCCCCTGCGCTTGCGCGGCGCAATCGTTCTTCTTCCCTCCCCCCGCGAAAGCGAGTCCATGGACCTCAGCACGAGGGAGGGCAGGCGCGAACAGGGCCTCCTCATCCAGAAGGTGGTCGAGCGTGCCGGCCTCTCCGTGGAGGAGCTCGCCAACCGCATCGGCTGCTCCCGGGCGCTTATCTACCAGTACCTATCCGGCACAACCCTGGCGCAACCCGACAGGCTCCAGCAGATCGCGAGCCTTACCGGGGTGCCGCTCGCCTACTTCTACGGCGCGGACGAGGATCCGCCGGCTCCTCCTACACAACCGGAGGACGCGCGCGCCCGGGTCGGCGAGCGTATGGAACAGCTCGAGGAGTTGGCGCGTGCCCAGGAGAGTCCCCTCGACTGGGCCGGCCTGGCCCGGACGGCGGAGCGAATGATCGGGCTGGCGACGCAGGCGTATGACGTCGCGGCGGAGGCGCGCGCCCTGGTTCGGATCGGCAAGGCGCGGATCCATTTGGGCGAGTTCGGACGGGCGGTGGACAGCCTGAATCGGGCAGTCGCCCTGTTCGGCTCCCTCAAGGACGAACGTGGTGAGGCGGACGCCCGGCAGGCTCTCGGCAACGCGCTTCTGGCGACCGGCCGGACCAGCGAAGCGCATGATCAATTCCAATGGGTAGCCAATAGTGGCTCCTGGAGTGCGCGTTGGTCCGGGCTCGTGTCGCTGGCGGCTGTGGACGACCTGTCCGGCAACTATCGCGCGGCCGTAGAGCACTGCGACGAGGCGGCCGCTGTGATCGAGCAGGGAGAGGATCCGCGGGCGCGGGCAGTCGGGCTGCTCTACGTTGCCGCCAATCGAGTGAACCTCTACCTGGCCGGAGGCGACTTTAGGAATGCGGCCGAGCTGGCGGAGCGGTGTGCCACCGACGCCGAGGCGCTGGGCAACAGCGACCAGCATCTGGAGGCGCGCCTCAACCTGGGAGTCTGCGGGACCTATCAGGGACGGTGGGCTCAGGGGCACAGGGCGCTGACGGCCGCACTGTCCCTATCCCGCTTCGTAGGTGATCGAAGCCGGGAGGCTCTGAGCCGGGCCGCGCTCGCGCTCTTGCTGGCAGCCATGGGCGACGTGGAGGCCGCGATCGAACAGGCCAGGGAGGCGCTCTCCTCTGCATTGGCGCAGGGCGACCACCGAACGGAGCTGTTCGCGCACCTGGGCCTGGCGGATTCCTACCTTGCTGTTGAACGCCACAGCGAGGCGCGGTACCACGCAAACCAGGCGTTCGCCGTGGCGGCCACGCTGCGCATCACTCTGTACCAGGGCGAAGCGCGGCTTCGCTTGGGACGGGTCGCGCTGCGGAGTGGGGACGCGGCCGAAGCGCGAGCGCATGCCGAGGGAGCGTTAGCCGACGCGCTGAAGCTAGGCGCGCGCCACGTTGAGGCTCAAGCGCTGGACCTGCGAGGGCGCGTGAGGCTGGCAAGGGGCGATGCGGCCAGCGCCCGAACCGATGCCGACGCGGCCCGTGCGCTGGCGGAGACCATCGGAATGGTCCCTCTCCTATGGGAGGCGGACGCTCTGTCCGCGCAGGCCGCACTGTCTGGAAAGCGACCTGATGCAGCATCCGCCGAAACAATGGCTGCGCGCGCCGTGGAGGGACTGGAGCGGTCCAGGCAGGACCTGGTGGAGGCCGGCCTGCCGGACACCGTTCTGGAGAACCGCGAGTGGCAGGACATCTACCTGCTGCGGGCGCGCACTCTGGCGGCGGCCGGCCGTCGCTCGGAGGTGGAGACCTTCGTCCAACAGGCGGCCTGGCCGCCACTCGCCGCCCGGCTTGCGGCCCAGCCGGTGTAACCTTTGAAGCCAGTATACGTTAGAATGAAGGGGCAACGTGCGTTATGCCGCCTTGCCCCGCCAAATTCCGCTGCTCGTCCCCCGGAGCGATGATGCCGATGCCCAAATGGATGTTAAGTAAACCGACTGTCCTCTTCTGCCTGCTGTCCTTCTCCGTGACCGCCGGCCTCGTTCTTCTCTATGGCTGCGGTGGCTCGGGACTGGGAGGCGGAGATCCGGTCGCCATAATAGGCGGGAGCGTTCCTGTCGGCACCTTCCGAGGAGTAGTGGTGCGTGCCGACAACCCGGTCGAGCACATCGCCAACGCGACCGTGTCCATCGCGCCGCAGTCCGCGAGCACGAGCGGGCAGGCGGGGGCGGACCAGCCTGTGAAAGGCCTCTCGGCGTCGGCCGGCGTGCGGGACACGACCACAACCTCAAACGGAACAGGGCTGCTGCAGGGTGGCCAGCAGACGGACTTGAACGGTAACTTTAACCTGGGCTTCAGCCAGGCGGGAGATTTCGTATTCAAAGTGATCCCGCCGCAGGCGGACCTGACCCATAATTATGCATGGCCGCTAACATTGACGGACCACCTGGACGTGCAGGTTGTGGCGGCGCTCTGGCCAACCAGCTTCGATCCAAGTATCGTGCAGAGCGTCAAAATGCCGGTCGACCAGGTCACGATGCACATAGGCGACACGATCCGCTTCGATCCGTTCGCTCTCGACAAGAACGGCAACATGATCCCGCTGTCGCTCTCGCTCATGGCGACGGGCGGGTTGGGCACTCTGGGATCGGACGGTACGTTCTCCGCGTCAACGGCGGGAACGGGCCAGATGATAGGCTGGATCGGCGGGCACAGCGCCACCACTCAGATAAGGGTGGTGCCCTAGGACTGCACGCGCGGCGGTGATGCCATGGTCTACCGAACGCGGTCCGCGCCGCAGTGGTTTGGCATCGCGCTGTTCGCGTCCCTGGTGTCGCTGGCGCTGAGCCTGGTCCCGGAGCGCCATGCGCCCGGCACGGCGGCTTTTCTCCTTTACTCCGCTGCTGTCGCCGTTAGCGCGGGCTATGGCGGCATTCTGCCCGGCGTTCTGGCCACGGCGCTGTGTGGCATTGGCGCGGACCTCTTACTCCTGCACCCGGGTACGCATGCGCTCTCCTGGACCGACTGGAGACATCAGCCGCTCTCCCTCTTCACCCTCGTCGGCCTTTTCATAAGCGCGCTTGCGGAGGTGCTTCACGCCGCCTATCGTAAGGCGGAGGATGCCCGGGAGGACGCCGAAGCCGCGCACAGGCGCGTCACTTTCCTGTCGGAATCGAGTGTGGTACTGGATTCCTCCCTCGACTTCTCTCAGACCCTCTGCAATCTGGCGAAGCGGTGTGTGCCGCGGCTCGCGGACTGGTGCGCCATCCACCTGTCCGAGGAGGGAGATGCGTCGACACCCGTGGCCGTGGCGCATGTGGACCCATCTTGCGATCGGCTGGTGACGGCGCTTGGCGGCCGGTATCCCCTTGACGCACAGGGCCGACATCCGCTACAGCGGACGCTGCAGACCGGCGCTACGGTGGTCCACCTGGAGATCCCCGATGCCGCGCTTGTAGCGGCCGCACGGGACTCGGAGCACCTCCAGATGCTGCGCGACCTGCGCATACGCTCCTACGTGTGCGTGCCGCTTGCCGCGCGGGGGGCTACCCTGGGAGCGATCATCTTCGTTTCGTCCGCGGGACGACGCTACCTTCCGCCGGACGTCGCGCTGGCGGAAGAGCTTGCCCGTCGAGCCAGCGTGGCAGTGGAGAAT
>CAYNFH010000197.1:0-6689 GCA_964396385.1 uncultured Chthonomonadaceae bacterium
AGTCTTTCCAGAAGCAGGTGGTAGCGGCGGAGGTGATGGTGATCCCGCGCTCCTGCTCCTGCTCCATATAGTCCATCGTGGCGGTGCCTTCGTGGACCTCACCGATCTTGTAGGTGCGCCCCGTGTAGTAGAGGATGCGCTCCGTGGTCGTCGTCTTGCCCGCGTCGATGTGCGCCGCGATGCCGATATTTCGGGTTTTCTCTAAGCTGTACTCTCTTGCCATTGTTACCTCGATTCTGGAGGCGCGACGGGGCCACCCCGGCTTACCGGCAGGAACTCAAAGCCTTGTGGGGGCTCCCTTCAGCCTTCAGAACCTACCAGCGGTAGTGCGCAAAAGCCTTGTTGGCCTCCGCCATCCTGTGTCCGTCTTCCTTCTTTTTCACGCTGGCGCCCGTATTGTTCGCGGCGTCCATCAGTTCGGCGGCCAGCCGCTCGCGCATAGTCCGTCCGGACCGCTTGCGCGAGTTGGTGGTGAGCCACCGGAGGGCCAGGGAGGTCTTCCTCTCCGGCCGCACTTCCACCGGCACCTGGTACGTGGATCCGCCTACGCGGCGGGGCCGCACCTCGATGACCGGCATGACGTTGCGCACGGCCTGCTCGAACACTTCCAGTCCGGGCCGGTTGGCCTTCTTCTCGATGATGTCCAGCGCTCCGTAGAAGATCCTCTCGGCGACGCTCTTCTTTCCGTCCAGCACCAGCCGGTTGATGAACCGCTGGGCGAGGACGCTGTTATGCACCGGATCGGGGATGATGGGCCTCTTTCGGACCGGACCTTTTCTCGGCATGCGATCTCTCCTTGCGGAGAGTAAATGAGTAAATTGGTAAATGGGTGTACCTGGCTAGATCCGGGCGTACACTCATTTGCTCATTTACCCATTTACCTCCCACCTCACTTCGGCTTCTTCGTTCCGTACTTGCTGCGGCTCTGCTTGCGGTCCCTGGTGCCGGCCGTATCCAGCGTTCCGCGTACGATGTGGTAGCGAACGCCGGGCAGGTCCTTCACGCGGCCGCCCCGGATCATGACCACCGAGTGCTCTTGGAGGTTGTGGCCTATACCCGGAATATAGGCGGTCACTTCCATCCCGTTGGTCAGGCGGACGCGGGCGATCTTGCGCAACGCCGAGTTCGGCTTCTTGGGCGAGACCGTCCTTACGACCAGGCAGACTCCCCGCTTAAACGGGTTCCCTCTGAGGGCCGGGGCGGCGCTCTTCTTCTTGAGGCGCTCGCGGCCCTTTCTGACCAACTGGTTGATGGTCGGCATAGTTTCCTCCAGGCAATCAAAAAGCCCCGCTCTCACACAGGGAGGGGGCCAAACGACCGCGCTTGGACAGATACCGAGCCCTTCGCAACACGGCGGGAGCGTTAGACTTCCCGGGTGGCCTCCTCGTATGTGAGCATTGCGTACCAGCTTGCACGGGCCGATACAGCCTGGTCCGCGCAAACCTGGATAGTATATACGATGCGTGGAAGCGATGTCAACGCATGAGCCCGCTCATTTTTGGGAATCTGAGCGTGGGCGGCGCTTGCGGAGACATGCCTTGTATGCAGCCAGGACTTGCGCAGGTCCACGGCCTCGTTGGGGGCGGAGGGGTCAGCCGTGATGGAGCCATCCTCCAGGCGGAGGCCGGCATAGCCCAGGCACTCGGCGAAGGGCATCTCCTCCGTGCTGCGCGCCAGTCGGTCGTAGAAGGGGCCCATCTCCGGTCCGGCGGCGCGGATCACCTCGTCCCGAATGCCGTCCTCCGGGAAGCCGGGCTTAGGCAGCCCGTAGCGGGCCAGCATGTCGCGCATCACGTCGTCCAGGCTCTTGCGGTCCTGGGTGAGGTGGCGGATCTTGAGGTCCAGGCAGAGCCCTATCAGCTCCCCTTTCAGATAGTAGGAGAGCCCCCCGTAGCCTTCACTGTTACCGGAATCCCACACGCGGTAGCTCGCCTCGTCCGCCGTCACCCGCTTGCGCGCGGGGTTGGACTGCAGCGCCGCGATCTTGTATCCCAGCCGCTGCAGATACTCCTGCTCGGTGCTCAGGCCACTCCGACGCACGCTCAGATCCCCATAGTAGCTGGTTACGCCCTCCGAGAACCACAGGTTGTGGGTCTGGGGAGGGCGGATGTAGTCGAACGGCCCGAGGACGAACGGGCGGATGCGCTTGACATTCCACTGATGGAAGTACTCGTGGGCCGCCATGCCGGCCAGGAAGCTGGAACCCAACCGCCGGGGCAGCCCGATTCGGCAGCTATTGAGGTGCTCCAGGCCGCCGCCGGGACCGTCCACGTCGAAGAAGAATACGTACCGAGGCGACGGTGGACCGCCCATAAGGTCACACTCCTCCTCCGCCACTTTCTGGAGCACCGGCAAATAGCTGTCGGAGTCCAGACCCTCCGCGTCGCGGAAGAACACCACGGTGTTCGCACGGCCAGCCGCACGAACGGTCCGGATGACCCGCTCGCCGGCCAGTACCGGGGAGTCGGCCAGGCTATCGTAGTCCGGCGCGGAGAACCTGCCGAGGCGGCCCTCCGCCTCCGGCAGGGGTACCACGGGAGGCTGCCACCCGTCCGGCTCCTCTACCTGGAGCATCACCGGGTCCTGTTTGTGGCCGACCAGATACATGTAGACCGCAGGGCCATTATAGAAGGCCCAGCGGTCCGTCACGCGCACGTTCTCGCTAAAGAAGCCGGGCGGGCAGTTGGGCACGTCGTAGCTCAGAGTGAGCGCGCCGTCGCCGTCGGTCCTGCCGGCCCAGGTGTTGTCGTCCGGATGGGTGACGGTCTTCGCCTGGCCCTGGCCGGTGGAAGCGGCTACGTCGCGGACGTACCTGGCGTGGTCCATGACGTGGTAGTCGCCCGGGGACCAGACCGGCATCTGGAAGCGCACGGCTTCTCCGGCGCCCGCGCCGCTCACCCGGATGACGACGTGTACATGGGCCGCCGCTTCCCTACCCGCCGGCACCGCCCTGACGGTGTACTGAATCTGGAGAGCGCCAGCCGGGAGAGCGAAAGCAAGTACCACCCACGACAGGAGTGCAGCGTACGCAATTCGCGAACGGCGAGAGACCGCATTTGAATCTGTCAGACGGTTGGTCATAGGTGAATCCGGTCGAATGGGCACTGCGCAGCGAGCAATCCGGACCTCCAGGGGCATTATACAAGACGCAGGGTCGCGGGCAGCCCTGTGTGGCCGCCCCTATGGGAGGAGACGTTCCGCCGTAACGCGGGGCCAGGCGTCGCAGCGGCGGAAGCCCTCCGCGTAGCGCGCACCGCACTGCAGGCCCCGGAAGCGGGCGACCGTGGTGACGAAATCGGCGATGTCGATCCCATTGTAATCCCCGAGCCACTCTAGCTGGCTCCGGTGGCAGCGCAGCATGTCCAGCTTTGTCTCAAGCGTGCCGGAGATGTCCACGTAGTCCGTGGGGAGGAAGTCCACGCCCGCCAGCGTGTCCACGTAGTAGAGGGGAGAGATCTGGGCGTGCCGGGCGGAGGGGGTCTCCACGTGGGGCACCGCGGCGATGAAGGAAGAGACGAAGACAAGCTCGCTTACAGTGCGGTGGTCCTGGTGGTAGTCGTTGGGAGCATGGGTGAGGATCAGGTCTGGCCGGGCTTGCCGGACCATTTCGATGAACCGCATCCGAGTGTCGTGGTCGGGGTAGAGGAACTCGTCCGGGTACCCCAGCCAGATCAGCTCCGCGTCGAGCCTAGAAGCAGATTCGCGCGCCTCCGATTCCCGCACGCGGGCCAACTCCTCCAGCGAGTGGGTCATGCTGCCCATATTGCCGTTGGTTGCGATGCAGATGACGATCTCATCTCCCCGCGCGCGGCAGCGGGCCAGCGTTCCCGCGCAGAGGATCTCCACGTCATCCGGGTGGGCTCCAACGGCAAGTATGCGGCTCACGCCCGTCGCAGCATCTGCTTCAGCTCGGCGGGGTTGCCGGCGAACTGGAGCGCCTCATCGTAGGTGATCTGCTTGGACATGTAGAGCTTCTCCAGCGCCTGGTTCATAGTGTTCATGCCGAAGTGCTGGCCGTCGCGGATGGAGGTGTACAGCTCGCTAGTGTTCCCTTCCTCGATCTCCTTGCGCACGGTGGGGGAGACCGTCATCACCTCCACCGCCGGGAGCCGCCCGTGTCCTGCGGCGCGGCGGACCAGCCGCTGGCTGGTGACACAGAGCAGGGAGGCGGCGAGCTGGGCGGAGACTTGGCTCCGCAGGTCTCGCGGGAAGCTGTTGATGATCCGGTCTACGGTAGCGGCGGCGGAGACCGTGTGCAGCGTGGTGATGACCAGGTGGCCAATCTCCGCGGCCGTCATGGCCACATCCATAGTCTCGGCGTCGCGCATCTCGCCGATGGCGATCACGTCCGGCGTCTGCCGCATGACGCTGCGGAGCGCCGCCTCAAAGGAGCGGGTGTCGGTCCCCACTTCCCGCTGGTGGATGACGCTCTTCTTGTCCTTGAAGACGTACTCTATCGGCTCCTCCACGGTGAAAACGTTGGCCGGCCGCGTGCGGTTGATCTCCTCCAGGAGCGCCGCGAGCGTAGTCGTCTTGCCGGACCCGGTGGGGCCGGTGATGATGATGAGTCCCTGCGGCTGGAGCGCCATCTCCTTGAGCACGGACGGCAGGCTCAGCTCGTCGATGGTGTACGGAAGGAGCGGGATGATGCGCAGCGCCGCGCCCACCGTTCCGCGCTGGAGGAAGAGATTGGCCCGTACGCGCGCGAGCCGCGGGATGGTGAACACCAGGTCCAGCTCCTGGCGGCCCTGGAGCTCCATTAGCCGCTGTTCAGCGTCCTCCGTGTCGTCGCCGGCATCCTCCATGCCGTCCTCCGGGTACTGGAGCAGGTAGTCCCGGCTGGCGCTGTAGATGATGCTCTGGGCCAGCTCGCGGGTCTGGGTGGCCGTGAGCGGCTCCATCTCCGTTATCTGCATCGCGCCGTCCACGCGCACGGAGGGCGGGGAGCCGGCCTTGATCAGCAGGTCCGACGCGCGGTGCTTGATGGCGATTTCGAGAAGCTCGTGAATGCTCTTCATGGTGCAGTGTCAAATCCCTGGCGACGCGGCCCGGTTACTCCTCCGCGCGGCCGCCGAGGTAGCTGGCGAGAAATCGCTCGGCGGCGGCGTAGAAGCGGAGACGGTTCTCCGGGCGGGCAAAGCCGTGCCCTTCGTCCTCGAACAGCAGGTACTCCACCGGCTTGCCGCGCTGGCGGAGCGCCGCCACAATCTGCTCGCTCTCAGCCTGCTTCACTCGCGGATCGTTTGCCCCTTGCGCGATGAGCAGCGGGCACTGGATTTCATTGACACGCGTGAGGGGGGAGCGCGACTCAAGGAACTCCGGCTCCTTCTCCGGATCACCAACGCGAACCGTGAAGACCTTCTTGAGCGGTTCCCAGTAGGGCGGAATGGAGTTGATGAGCGTGATGATGCTGCTGGGGCCCACCACGTCCACCGCGCAGGCGAAGACGTCTGGCGTGAAGGCCGCTCCGACCAGAGCCGCATAGCCACCATACGAGCCGCCGTAGATGGCCACGCGACGAGGGTCGGAGAAGCCCTGCTCCACGGCCCAGCGCACGGCGTCTATGAGGTCGTCGTGCATCTTGGCGCCCCATTCCCGATCTCCCGCGTGGAGGAACCGCTTGCCGAAGCCGGTCGAGCCACGGAAGTTCACCTGGAGGCAGGCATAGCCTCGATTGGCCAGCCACTGCGCCTCCGGATCGTATCCCCAGTAGTCGCGCGCCCACGGTCCCCCGTGGACGTTCAGTACCGTGGGCAGTCCGCGATGCTCTATGCCGGGCGGCAAGGTGAGGTAGGCGTGCAGCTCCATTCCGTCCCGTGCCCGGATGCGGACGGGCCGCATCTCCGCCAGGGTCGCGTCCTCCAGCGCCGGCCGCGTCACAAAAAGGAAGTCCAGCTTCCGCGCCTGCCGGTCGTAGCGGTAGTAGGCGGCGGGGGCGCGGTCCTGTGTGAAGAGGATGATCCAGACGGAATCGTCCAAACTGCGGCTGGCGACATGAACCTCGCCCTTCTGCTGCGCCTGGAGGAACTCCAGGTCCGGCGCCACCTGCGGGTCCAGCGGCTGCCAGCGCAGGCGGTCCTCGTTGAAGCCAACGGCCTGGATCCGGTGCTCGGTGGGATGGACCAGTACGTCCGCGAGATCGACGAAGGGATCGGAGGCAAGCAGGCTCTCTTGACCGCCGGTGACGTCGACGATCCTGAGCTGCTGGGTGTCCGAGCCGAGAGTGGTGCCGACGTAGACCGACTCGCCGTCCGCTGTGAAGCCGTATGCGGAACCCTCCTCCTCCGGTCCCCACGAGAGGAGCGTACGCCACTCCGAACCCGGCGTCTCCCGCACGCGGATCTCAAAGCCGCCGTCCGGCCGGGCCGCGGTCGCGCCGCGCACCTTGAATTCCGGATCGGCCAGCCAGCCTACCACATCGCCGGGGTTCTCCTCCTCCAGCTTTACCTCGCCGGTGGTGAGATCGATGCGGTAGACGTCGTGCAGGCGGGCATCCCGCCGGTTCATCCCCACCAGGATCTCATTCGGAAAGTGTGGATCTACGGCGTAGACCTGAGCCTGGACTCCCTCGAAGGGCGTAAGGTCGCGGATGCTGCCGGACTCTAGATCGACCGCCCAGATGTGCCAGTTTTCGTCGCCGTCGGCGTCAATAACCGCATCAGGCGCGCCATCGACGCGGCGCTCGGCGG
>CAYNFH010000197.1:6699-12062 GCA_964396385.1 uncultured Chthonomonadaceae bacterium
CTCCGACCGTCGTACGCCCAGAGGTAGAGGCGGATCCCGCGCTTACGGTCGCGGGTAACGGCTCGGTCATCGGCCTGCCCGGCGGTACGCAGCCAGACATTGAGCACACCCTCGTCCGGGGCGAGGTAGGCCAGCCGGGAGCCATCCGGTGAGAGCTGCGGCGAGGTCTTCTCGGGGTTGCCGAACAGGCTCTCCCGTGGAATGAGAGGCGGTAAGTCGAACGACAGCATGGTTTCTCCAGAACTTGAACCACAGAGGACGCAGAGGACACGGAGACTCGGATGAGGAGATGAGGGGATAAGGGATGAGGCGTGGCCGGAATCCGGGCGCCTCATCTCATCAACTTCTCAACCCGTCCTCTGTCTTTCTCTGTGCTCTCTGTGCCCTCGGTGGTTAGGATTCTCTCAAGAACGGTGGTGTGTACTTCATGGGCGGGAAGGCGTCGCCGTCGACGCCACGGCGGACGGCGACCAACTCCGCCGCGATAGACACGGCGATCTCACCGACTTCCCTTGCCCCGATTTCCAGCCCGAGCGGGGAATGGACGCGGCGCAGCTCGTCCGGCGTGGCCAGACCCTCCCGCAGCATCTCCTCATAGATGACACAGATCTTACGCTTGGAGCCTATCATGCCTACGTACCTGGCGCGGGAATGTATGCACTCTCTCAAACAGTGCGCGTCATGGCGGTGTCCGCGCGTGACGATTACCACATAGGTGTCCTCGTCCACGGGGAAGTTACGGAGGAACCGAGGGATGTCGTCCACCACCACACGGTCAGCGAATGGGAGCCGATCGCGATTGGCGAACGAGGGCCGATCATCCACGATCACGACTTCGAAGCCGCACAGAGCCATGATCTGAGCCAGCGCGGCGCCTACGTGTCCCGCGCCAGCGATGAGCACGGTTGGGCGGGGGAGAACGGGCTCGACGTACAGTGTGCTGCCGTCTTCCAGCTCTACGAGCCGCTCACGGCCGGTTTCGAGCGCGAGGGTGGACTCGGTGATGAGGTGAGAGGTGAGAGGTGAGAGGTGAGAGTCCGAACCGGGTGTCACCAGCACAGTCGAGCCGAGCTTTTCGGGGTTGCCGCCGACGTAGGTGCAGAGGGCACAGGGCTCTCGGCGGGAGGCGGCGTCCAGGGCTGCCTGGTATGCCTCCATAGAGCGCCCCGGCGCAGGGTTGACGAAGATCTGGACGCGGCCCCCGCAGATGAGGCCGTCGTCCCATCCAAAGTCATCGTCCAGCCGCAGCTCAAAGAGCCTGCAGTCGCCGGTGCGGAGGCAGTCCAGCCCAATACGCCGTGCTTCGGCCTCCAGGCAGCCTCCGCCAATCGTGCCAATGATGCGGCCATCCGGGAGGAAGATAACCTTGGCGCCGGTGTTCTGCGGGCTTGAGCCGAACGCGCCGACGAGCGTTGCCAGCGCGCAGGGCCGGCCATCAGAGATGAGAGATGTGAGCTGTTGGTAGATCATGGTTGGGTGTTGGGTATAGGGTGTTAGGTGTTGGGGTCTGGATTCCATCCTTACGCCCAACAACCAACACCTAATACCCTCCTCTGTGGTCTCTTTCCTATACTTACCGGCCGGTCTGAGGAAGGTGTAATGGCCTTCCACGCACAATTACCAGGGTTGGTAGCTCCCCGCCGGGCCACCGCAATATCCCTTACGGAGTCTTCCCGTATGCGACTACACCGTATGTACGCAGGTCTACTCGCCCTCGGTGCCCTCTCTGTGGCTCCGGCGGCCCGCGCGGACATTACTTTCGGCGGCAATGCGCGGGCATTCGCGATGGGCGGCGCCGGCATCGCCATTGTAGACCGATCCGAGCACAACACGCTCATCAATCCCGCCGCGCTGGCTCTCTACAACCGGCGCGTGCACGTCGGCTTCCCAACCATCGGGTTCAGCGCGAGCGGGGTCAGTCTCTCAGCCGCCTATAACCACCTGTTCACGCAGAGCCGCAACGGTGCCGTCACTCTTGCCAAGGACTTCGGCGGCCAGCCTTCCGACTTCGGCGCAGCTCTGGGGGAGGACATCCGGTTCGGCCACCTGGAGGCGAACGCCTTCGGGATTGGCAAGGTGCACGTCATTCCGAACCAGGCGCTGGAGACGTGGTCCAAGACAGCCAACGGCGACGTCACCAAGCTAACCGGCAATGAGCGGGCGGACATCATCGGCGCGGGGCTGTACGCGCTGCCCGCTATTGGCGTGGCGGAACGCATCTCGCCTCCCGGCAGCCCTATCCATGTGGAGGGTGGTTTCCGCGTGAAGCTGGAGCGTGCCGTCTACACCCACTACATCGTGGATGCCAACAGCCTGCGCAATAACTCCGGTGCCATGACCGCGCCGGAGATCACCCACGGCACTACCATCACGGAGGATGGCGTTGGAGTGGACTTCGGCCTCCTGGCCCACCCCAAAGAGCATGCGGGCTTTTCCGGCGCGCTCGTGGTGACTAACCTCATCACGCCCAACTTCATCATCCATGGCACGGATGCCAACGGTAACCCCATCAAGTATGACCTCCAGCCGGGCAGCGTGAGCGTGGGATCCGCCTACGAGCAGGGGAAAATGATCTTCGCGCTAGACGCCGTAGACCTCACCCGCGCATACGGCAACCCGCAGGCGCGCTACGGAATGCAGTACCGCACAAAGCGCCTGGCCCTCCGGGCCGGGTACGCCAGCGCCCGGGGATTCACGGTGGGATTCGGCTACGGCTGGTTCGACTTCGCCTACGGCGCGCGTGCGCCGCTGGAAGTGACAGAGACGTTGAGATTCTAGATTGCATCCCCCCTCCCGAGCGGCTATAATGGTCGCAATTCACGTGGAGGTTTGTTTACCTTGCGCGCCGAGGTTGTATCAGTTGGAACCGAGCTGCTGCTGGGCCAGATCGTGGACACAAATGCCGCCTTTCTGGCCCGGGCGCTCTCCGATCTCGGCATCTCCGTATATCGCCGCACCACCATAGGAGATAATCACGACCGTCTTCTCGGTGCGTTGCGAGACGCGCTCGCCGGCAACGACGCCGTGATTACCATCGGTGGTCTGGGCCCCACAGAGGACGATATCACGCGGGACGTACTGGCGGAGGCGATGGGCGACACGCTCCGCTGGGACGAGCGCATCGCGCACCGGCTCCAGGCGTTCTTCCGCGCCCGAAACGTGCCGATGGTGGAGAGCAATCTGAGGCAGGCGCTGGTTCCCACCAACGGCCGCCCCATAGACAACCCCAACGGCACCGCGCCGGGTCTCCTCTTTGAACTGAACGGTAAGGTAGGCATCGCGCTCCCCGGTCCTCCCAACGAGTTCATCCCGATGGTGGAGAACCATGTGGTGCCGTACCTGCGGGAGAAGACGGGCGGGAAGGGGACCATCCGCTCCCGCACGTTGCGGATCTGCGGCATGGGCGAGTCGATGGTCGAGGACCGCCTTAGGGATCTCATCTCCGGCCAGAACCCCACGGTCGCCACCTATGCCAAGTTGGGAGAGGTCCACGTGCGCGTGACGGCCCGGGCCGACGATGCGGAGACGGCCGA
The DNA here is from genome assembly GCA_964396385.1 of uncultured Chthonomonadaceae bacterium. Classification (GTDB taxonomy): domain Bacteria; phylum Armatimonadota; class Chthonomonadetes; order Chthonomonadales; family CAJBBX01; genus CAYNFH01. Next base: position 10,233 of record CAYNFH010000197.1, read on the forward strand.
CAGGATGATAGCCGGGCGGGCGGCCCAGGTGGAGGAGCGGCTGGGGGACTATATCTACGGCTACGATGAGGAGCCGCTGGAGGCAGCGGTGGTGAAGCTGCTCACGGAGCGTGGCCTCACCGTGGCGACCGCGGAGTCTTGCACCGGCGGCATGCTGGCGTCCCGCATCACGGAAGTTCCGGGCAGCTCCGTGGTGTTTCCCGGCGGGGTGGTGAGCTACAGCAACGACGCGAAGACGGACCTGGTCTCCGTGCCATCCGAGATGCTGGCGGAGCACGGCGCGGTGAGCCGGCAGGTGGCGGAGGCGCTGGCGCAGGGAGCGCGGCAAAGGTTCCACGCAGACTACGGCATCGGGATCACCGGCGTGGCGGGCCCCAGTGGTGGAACGGAGGCCAAGCCCGTCGGCCTAGTCTACATCGCCGTGGCGGACGAACGCGCCGCGCAGGTGGAGGAGAGCCGTTTCTACGGCAGCCGCAAAGACATCCGCTACCGCAGCGCGCAGACGGCCCTCGTCATGCTCCGCAGCCGGTTGCTTCAGCCAAGACAGGACGCATAACTGTGCGCCTGTTCTTTGCGGTTCCGATTCCGGAGGAGATTGTCGCGCGGGTGGCAGAGGCGCAGGCTGAGCTGCGGGCCGCTGTGGGGGACGACGGCGTGCGGTGGACGCGTCCGGAGCAGTTCCACTATACGCTGCGATTCCTGGGCGAGCAGCCTCCTCCCCGCGCCGCCAAGGCCCTCCAGACGGCCCTCACCGCCAGGGAGAAGCAGGAGCCGTTCACGGTGGCCTTGGGCGGCGTGGGCGCGTTTCCGAATGACCGCCGGCCAGGCACGCTCTGGGTCGGCGCATCCGTGGGCGTGGAGCGGCTGGTCGCCCTCGCCTCCACGCTGGATCGCCTGCTAGTGAAGGAGGGGTTTGCCCGCGAGAATCGCCCCTTTAAGGCCCACCTCACCCTAGCCCGCATCAAGAGCTATGCCGGTGAGACCGCCGCCGCCAAAGCCCTCCGGACCGCCGACGTGGGGGAGCTGGGCGCCTTTACGGTGGACCGGTTCGTCCTCATGCAGAGCACCCTCAAGCCTTCCGGATCTGCATACCAGGTACTGGAGGAATTCCCGTTTATGCCTTAAAATAGTAGGCAGGCGTTTACAAGAACTGCCCGCATGACCTGGTAGAATTCGCTCCCCTGCCGCCCGCAGAAAGGATGAACTCGTGGAGAAGCAAAAAGCTCTGGACATGGCCCTGAGCAGCATTGAGAAGCAGTTTGGCAAGGGCGCTATCATGCGCCTGGGCCAGACAACCAAATTGAACGTGGACGCCATCCCCACCGGCTCCATCGCCCTGGACCTGGCGCTGGGGGTCGGCGGGATCCCGCGTGGCCGCATCACCGAGATCTACGGCACGGAGTCCTCGGGGAAGACGACCATCGCGCTGCAGGTTGTAGCCGAGTCCCAGAGGGCCGGCGGCGTGTGCGCGTTCGTGGACGCCGAGCACGCCCTGGACCCGGAGTACGCCGCGAACCTGGGTGTGGACGTGGACAGCCTCTATGTCTCCCAGCCCGGAACGGGTGAGGAGGCCCTGGAGATCATGGACTACCTGGTTCGCTCCAGCGCCATCGACGTGGTGGTCCTGGATTCGGTAGCCGCCCTCGTGCCCAAAGCGGAGATCGAGGGGGAGATGGGCGATTCGCACGTGGGACTGCAGGCCCGCCTCATGTCTCAGGCGCTGCGCAAGCTTTCCGGTAACATCAGCCGCGCCAACTGCGCCGCCGTCTTCATCAACCAGCTCCGCGAGAAGATCGGCGTCATGTTCGGGAACCCGGAGACCACGCCGGG
>CAYNFH010000198.1:0-9493 GCA_964396385.1 uncultured Chthonomonadaceae bacterium
GAAGACGGTTTCGCATGCTGCAGTACCACTGTACGCCGGATGCGCCTGAACGGTCCCGATGTCGGAACCTGTCAGCAATTCGGGAAGGACGCCGACCCCGCCGGGGGAGGCAGTTCCAGAGGCATAGGGCTGCGCGAGGGCTGGAGCTTCCAGGGCGCACGCTACCGTCCCGAACCATAGCACGGACAATATGCCGATCCATCGCCGGAGATTTGGCCGAAACGTTGCCAGCAGCTTCTTCTCCACGGACCATCTCCTCCATTAGATCACCCAGATCCTCTAACAGCGGTGGCCTACCCAACTGCCTCGCTAGGTCCAGCCCATCCCTACAAACGCGCGATTAGCTCAAGTGGTTCCAACCGCCATGCCGGCGTCAGGCACCAGACGACGGCCACCGCGTCCGAATCCCTCAATTTGACCCTGCTCGGATTCTCTGGTACACTCGGCCCGGATTCGGGGAGGGTAAGAACGGCACAATGGTCACGGCGGCATTTGCAACGCTGGGCTGCAAGGTCAACCAGTACGAGACCCAGCGCATTCTGGACAGCTTTGAGGAGCGGGGCTTCGCCATCACGGAGTTCACCCAGAAGGCGGACGTCTACGTCATCAACACCTGCTCCGTCACCCAGGCCGCGGAGCGCAAGTCCCGCCAGATGGTGCGCCGCCTCGCCCGCCAGAACCCGGACGCCGTGGTCGTGATGACCGGCTGCTACGGCGAGATGGCCGCCATCAAGGGCGAGACGGTGGAGGAAGCCACCCTGGTGGTCCCCAACCCGGAGAAGCTCCGCACGCTGGACCACCTCCTCCGCCGCTTCCCCACCCTGGCCCCCCGCCTCCAATCGGGCCTTCAACCTTCAACGTTCAACCTTCAACACACTAAGCGCACCCGCGCCACCGTTAAGGTGCAGGACGGCTGCAACGTCTTCTGCTCCTTCTGCTCCATCCCGTACACCCGCAAGGTCATGGGATCGCGTCCGGTAAGCGAGGTCATAGAGGAGGTCGAGCGGCTGGCGGACCGGGGCTACCGCGAGATCGTCATCACCGGCGTGCTGGTGGGCGCGTACGGGCCGGACACCGGGTCCGCGGGACCGGACCTGGCCGCGCTCCTGCTCCGCCTGGCCCGCGTGCCGGGCATTGAGCGGGTACGCCTCTCCTCCATTGAGCCGACCCAGGTAACAGAATCGCTTCTGGACGCCTTTGCCCAGGAGCCGCGCCTCTGCAACCACCTCCACATCCCGCTCCAGAGCGGCGATTCGCGCGTCCTGCACGTCATGAGCCGCCCGTACGACCAGGAGTTCTATCTCCGGCTCTGCGAGCGCGCCTACCGGCTCCTGCCTGACCTTGCCATCACCAGCGACATCCTGGTAGGCTTCCCCGGCGAAGACCGGGCGGCGTTCGAGAGCACCCTGCACGTCGCGCGGACTGTCGGGTTCGCGCGGGCGCACATCTTCCGGTACTCGCCCCGGCCGGGAACCCCGGCCGCGGAGCTGCGAGACCAGGTGCCGGAAGAGGAGAAGGAGGCGCGCAGCCAGGAGCTTGCGGCCGCCTGCCGGGAAACGCAGCAGCGGTACATCGCGCGGTACCTGGGCAAGACGCTGAACGTGCTGGTGGAGGGCAAGGAGCGGGACGGAGGGCTGCTTTCGGGCTACACGGAGAACTACATCAAGGCGCTCTTCACCGGCGGGTCCCACCTCATCGGCCGCGTCGCGCCCGTCCAGCTCCTGGAGCCCACCACCGACGGAGCGCTGGGCGAGGCCCAAAGCGCCTGGCAGCCCGAGGCGGACATCATCCCGCTAACACTGGTGACGGGGAGGATGAGGGGGTGAGGGGGTGAGACCTCTCGCACCGGCCCGCACCGGGCTGAACCCCGGTGCGGGGTAGGAACTCCGGTCACTCCCTCACCTTGTCACGCTCGTTCCCTGCTCCACGTTCGTAACGCGCCCCTCCAGGTGGCCCACGCGGGATTCCAGTCGCTGGAGCGCGGCGTCGAAGCTCATGTCGTACTTCGTGGTCGTGTCACGGAGCTCGCTCATCTGCTGGCGCAGGGCCTGAATCTCGGCAAGCACGCTCTGGTCCGCCTGCTGAGACTGCTTTAGCTTCATCTCCACGATCTTGCGGTGATGATTGGTAAGGACCGCAATGACGGGAGTACCAAAGATGCCTATGACAACCACGAGTGGTATCAGCGCTTCCAAGTAATCTATCTCCCCACAGACTGAATCTCAGACGCGTCCTGCTGCCCGTAAACGCTCTGCCCCACGCGCTGCTCCAGGTGCCCCACCCGGCTTTCCAGCCGGCGGAGCGCTGTGTCGAAGCTCACGTCGTACTGAGTGGTGGTATCCCGGAGCGCCTTGAACTCCTCCCGCAGCGCCTCGATGGCCGCCTTCGTCTCCTCATTGATCTGCACGCGCTGGCGGGCCTTGATCTCCTCCAGGTGCCGCTTGTGGGATGTCCAGATGGCGTAGAACGGAATGAGCAGGATAAGCGCGAAGAGGCCGGCGCCCGACAGGATCATCAGGGCGAAAACGCCGCTCGCGCCGAGATCCATGATCGGGAGTGTCACTGGACCGCCCTCCCGGACGTGACCATCTGAACGTGCTCGGTCCAGATGGCGAATCCGGCAACCCCGAATACGAAAAAAATTACCACAAACACATTCATCCCGGGCATGGGTGCCTCCTTCAGACTGCCGCCGCAATGGCCTCGGACACGCTCAGCCGCCCCGCATAGAGGGCCTTTCCAACAATAACGCCCTCCAGGTTCGGAGCCCGCAGCGCCGCCAGGGCGCGGATGTCCTCCACGGAGCCGACTCCTCCCGACGCGATCACCCCCACCGGGGCCGCCGTCAGCATCTCCTGGAGCGCGGCGATGTTGGGTCCCTCGAGCATTCCGTCGCGGCCCACGTCGGTGAAGATGATGCGGCGCGCGCCCAGCGCAGCCATGCGCCGGGCGAAGGCGACGGCGGTCTCGTTCAGCCGCTCCTGCCAGCCCGATACGGCGACGAAGCCGTCCTTCGCGTCCACCCCTATAGTGACGCGCTCGCCATACATCATCAAGGCGCCGCGGACAACCTGCTCATCCTGGGCCGCGCTCGTGCCGAGGATAACCCGGTCCACCCCTACGTTGAACATCCGCTCGATGATCTCCGTGGACCGGATGCCCCCGCCGAGCTGGACCGGGATTCCCGCTCGGCGGACGATCTGCCGCACCACGTCCGTGTTCTGCGGCATGCCCACCCGCGCCCCATCCAGGTCCACCACGTGGAGGCGCTGCGCGCCCTCCTGCGCCCAGCGGAGCGCGTACTTCACCGGGTCTTCCGAGTACGTCTCCACCTGCGTGAACTCGCCCTGCCGGAGCCGGACGCACTTCCCGCCCTTGATATCAATTGCCGGGATTACCTGCATGGATGCGGACCACAGACCATGGACCACGGACGACGGGATCCGGAGTGGTCAGTCGTCTGTGGTCTGTGGTCATCTTACAAAAGTGAAAGTTCATGTTGCGGTTCTCTAAACTCTACGACACCAGGGATGCGAAGTTTCGCAGAATCTGCAGGCCCACCGCGCCGCTCTTCTCCGGGTGGAACTGCGTCGCATGGACGTTCTCCCTCTCTACCGCCGCGCAGATCCGGTAACCGTACTCCGTTGTCGCCGATACCAGCGCCTCCTCGCGCGGGCATGGATAGTACGAGTGGACAAAATAGACTCGGTCGCCCTGCCGTAGTCCGCGGAACAGCGCGGCATCCTCCCTGAACTGCAGCTCGTTCCAGCCGATATGCGGCACCTTGAGGCGGGTTGATGGTTGAGGGTTGATGGTTGATGGATCCGGGTCCTGAACACCTGAACGCCTGAACGCCTGAACGCCCTCCGCCACTCGGTCCTCAAAGTTGAACCGCACTACCCGTCCGGGCAGCACGCCCAGACCGGGCGAGGCGCCCATCTCCTCACTGGCCTCGAACAGCATCTGTAAGCCCACGCAGATGCCCAGGAAGGGGCGGCCGCTGCCGATGAACTCGCGCGTAGCGTCTGTCAGGTGGACGCCCGCGAGGCCCTGCATGCAGTGGGAGAATGCCCCCACGCCAGGCAGCACGAGGGCGTCCGCACGGCGCACATCGGCGGCGTCCTGCGTCACGCGCACTTCCGCGCCGATGTACCGGAACGCCTTGTAGACGCTCCCCAGATTCCCTGCGCCATAATCAATGATCGCGATCATGCTTTTTCCTCGCGTGGTGCGGCACGAAGGTTATCGGCGCCACGCGCGGCAAGTAGCGGGCCTGAACGCCCCAGGGCGGCTCATCCGCGCTGAGGCTGAGGCGGGCGCCCTGCACAATGAGCCGCAGGAGGATCTCCCGCTCCCCCGGCGCCAGCCAGCCCGCCGAGACCGGCCCTTGCGCCGTCTCCACCACAAACGACCGCCTCCTACGGTCCAGACGCCGCACGGCGGACCAGGGTATCTCCTGCTTGCGCAACAGGGAAGTAGAGACCAGTCCTGCTTCCGTCACCTGAACGCTCCGCCTGGCTACAATGACCGTGAGTACGCCGGGAAGGCAGAAGAGCGGAAGGAATATCAGCCAGCGCGATTCGTGGAGCTGAATCGAGCTCAACACGAGTCCAACGGCGCACACACCGCAGAAGCCACCGATTCCCGCCAGGAGCAGCCGGAGCAGGAGCGGCGGCCGAAACGTGCGGTGCCCAACCCGCCCGCCGGCCCCCGATTCCGGGGGAGCCGGATTCCCATCTGGTAGGCTCGGCGGCTGGTCAGGAGCGGCCATGCCAGGCGGCGAGGAGCTCCGCCTCCACAAGGCTCCGCCCCAAAAAGATCGTCCCACCGAGGATCAAGATCTGCATCACTGCCTCGCGTCACTGGTGTGGGAGTGTGGGAGGGTGGGAGTGTGGGAGCAAACACGCCCAAACACCCACACCCCCATACTCCCATACCAAATCACGTGAGCACGCCCTTCGTGGACGGCACCCCCTGCACCCGCTCCGACAGAGCCACTGCCTGGGCGAGAGCGCGGCCGAACGCCTTGAACGCCGCCTCTACGATGTGGTGGCCGTTGGACCCGGCCATCCGGTGCAGGTGGAGCGTGATGCCCGCGTTGTGCCCCACGGCCCGGAAGAACTCCGGCACCATCTCCGTGGAAAACTCGCCGATGCGCTCCACCGGCACACCCAGGGAGCAGACGCTCAGCCCGCGCCCGCTAATATCCAGCGCGCAGAGCGCCAGCGCCTCGTCCATGGGCACATAAGCGTGGCCGTAACGCGTGATACCGTGGCGGTCGCCCAGCGCCTGATCCAGCGCCTGGCCCAGCGCGATGCCCACGTCCTCCACGGTGTGGTGGTCGTCCACGTGGAGGTCTCCCTTCGCCCGGACCGTCAGGTCCAGCAGGCCGTGCTTGGCCACGTGCGTGAGCATGTGGTCGAAGAACCCGATTCCGGTCTCGATCTGGGATGCGCCACTTCCGTCCAGATTCACCTCTACCCGCACGTCCGTCTCGTTTGTCCTGCGCTCAACAGTGGCGCGCCGGCAGCCCCCCCCCGCCCCCAATTCTGGGGGAGTCTCTTGCCTACAGTTTGGAGTGCGGGACTTTTCCCTATTCTCGTCCATTCGCATTCATTCGCGGCCAGCTCTCGGGCCTATTCCCGGCCCTTCTCTGTCCTGGCGTCCACCGCCGCGCCGTGGGCCTGGAACCCCTCCACCTCCGAAAGGTGCTTCAACGCCGGCGCCACCGCCTCCAGCGCGGACGGCGAGTAGTAGATGAAGCTGGACTTCTTGATAAAGGTGTCCACGTTTAGCGGCGAGGCGTAGCGTGCCGTGCCGCTGGTGGGCAGCGTATGGCTGGGGCCGGCCACGTAGTCCCCCAGCGTCTGCGGGGCGAAGTCGCCCATCAGGATGGCGCCGGCGTTCCGGATAGAGCCCAGCAGCGCGAACGGGTCTCGCACCATCAGCGCCAGGTGCTCCGGCGCGCACAGATTGGCCAGCTCCACCGCCTGGGCCAGCGATTCCGCCACGATGATGGCGCCGTGCGCATCCAGCGCGCGCCGGATGATCTCCTGGCGCTCCGCGGTCTGGAGCTGCTTGTCTATCTCCCATCGGACCGTCTCGGCAAAGCTCGCGGAAGGCGTGATCAGATAAGCGGCACACTCAGGATCGTGCTCGGCCTGGGTCAACAGGTCCGCCACGGCAAAGACGGGATTGGCTCCCTCGTCCGCCAGCACGCAGACCTCGCTCGGGCCGGCCAACATGTCGATATCCACCACGCCCCAGAGCTGCCGCTTGGCGATATTCACGTAGATGTTGCCGGGCCCCACCACCTTGTCCACGGGCGGGATACTCTGCGTGCCAAACGCCATGGCCGCAACCGCCTGGGCGCCCCCTACCTTGAACACGCGGCCGACGCCCGCCGCCCGGGCCGTATAGAGGACCAGCGGGTGGACTTTGCCGTCCCGCCCGCATGGCGTACAGATGATGAGCTCCTGCACGCCGGCCACCCGGGCCGGAAGGGCCGCCATGAGCACGCTGCTGGGATAGACCGCCGTGCCGCCGGGCACGTAGATGCCCACTCGCTGGAGCGGACGGAGAAGCTGGCCCGTGATGGCGCCGTCCCGCACCTCCAGCCAGCTTGCTCGGCGCTGCCGCTCGTGGAAGGAGACGATGTTCCGGCCCGCCTCCTCCACCGCCCTGCGGGACTCCTCGCCCACCTGGGCGCAGGCCTCGTCCCACTCCTCTGCCTCGACCTCAAGGCTGAGCAGATCCGGCGAATCGAAGCGCCGGCCGAGCTGGAGCAGCGCGGCATCGCCATGATGTCGCACGTCCGCGACGATCTGCCGGACGGAGGCCTCGATTTGCGGGTTGTCCTGGAGGCTGGTCCGGCGGAGCGCCTCCGCCGCCGCCTGGTACCCATCCCGCGTAACGTCAATCAGCCGCAAGCGGACCTCCTCCGGAGGTGACGGGGGACCGGGGACGCAGGACGGACTGAGGAGTGATGGAGTATTGGAGTAATGGAGTGATGTCTCGGATCTGGAATCCCATCACTCCACCTCTCCACCACTCCAATACTCCGTCCGTCACCCGTCTTCCGTCTTCCGTCTTCCGTCTCTGCCGAAGCCATTGGTACGTCATCCTTCCAGCAACAGCGACGCCGGATCCTCCACCAGCTCCTTCACGCGGACGAGGAAGCGCACAGCCTCGCTGCCATCCACAATGCGATGGTCGTAGGAAAGGGCCAGATACATCATGGGCCGGACCATGATCTGCCCGTCCACCACCACCGGCCGCTCCTGGATCTTGTGCATGCCCAGGATGCCCACCTGCGGGGTGTTGAGGATGGGGGTGGACATGAGCGAGCCGAACACGCCGCCATTGGTAACGGTGAAGGTGCCGCCCTGGAGCTCCGGCAGCGTCAGTTTGCCGTCCCGCGCGCGGGCCGCCAGGTCCGCGATGCCCTTCTCTATCTCCGCAAAGCTCTTCTTGTCCGCGTCCCGCAGGACCGGCACCACCAGCCCCTCCTCTGTGCTGACCGCCACGCCGATGTCGTAGTACTGCTTCACCACAATCTCATCGCCCTGAATCTCCGCGTTCAGGTATGGAAACGCCTTGAGCGCGCCGACCACCGCCTTGGTGAAGAAGGACATGAAGCCCAGGCCCACGCCGAACCGCTCCTTGAACGCGTCCCGCCGCTTCTTGCGGATCTCCATAATCGCGCTCATGTCCGCCTCGTTGAAGGTCGTGAGCATGGCGGCGGTATGCTGCGCCTCCACCAGCCGCGCGGCGATGGTCTGCCGCCGGCGGGACATCCGCACCCGCTCCTCCGGCCGGCCTATGGCCGGGGTTGAAGGTTGAGAAAGGGTTGAAGGTTGAGGGTTGAGGGTTAAAGGGCCAGGGGCCCGCCGGCTGCCGTAATCCGGCGCCGGCACGGGAGTTTCGGGAGTCAAGAGTCGAGAGTCGAGAGTCGAGCGACCGGATTCCGGCGTCGCCCCCTCACCCGCTCGCCCGCTCGCCCGCTCGCCCGCCCGGCTCTCCAGGAACGCCGTAACGTCCTCCTTCGTTATCTTCCCGCCCGGCCCGCTCGGCGTCACCAGCCGCAGGTCTACATTGTTCTCCTCCGCCAGCTTGCGGGCGACGGGGGAGACTGGTTGATGGTTGATGGCTGATGGTTGATGGCCGGATTCGGGCTGCTGGACGGTGCGCCCCCCGTAATCCACCGCCGGAACCGGAGACTCGGCAGTCGTGAGTCGTGAGTCGTGAGTCGTGAGAGCGGATTCCGGAGTCGTTCCTCCTGGCGCCTGCTGCCCGGCTCCCGCCGCCTGACTACTGACGACTGACGACTGACTACCGGCTACTGGCGCCTGCCCGTCTCCCGATATCACTCCCAGCACATCGCCCACCGCGACGGTTTCGCCCTCTCGGCGAGTGATGCGCTCCAGCACCCCGCCGGCATCGGCTAATATCTCCACGTTCACCTTGTCCGTCTCCAGCTCCACCACCGGCTCGCCGGACGTCACCGTCTCCCCGGCCTGCTTGAGCCACCGGAGGATGGTGCCCTCCACCACGGATTCGCCAAGCTGCGGCACACGTATCTCAACGGACATAGCAAGTACCCTGAGGTGAGAGGTGAGAGGTGAGGGGCCGAAATCCTGAACACCTGAACACCTGAACACCTGAACACCTGAACACCCGTTCTCTACCGGACATTGGCCACCGTGCTCCTTTTGGCGCGGGATCGCGGCTCAGGCAGGGGATTGACGGCGGCCTCGAGGATGCGCGACTGCTCCACCTCATGCCGGCGCTGCGATCCCTCGGCCGGGCTGGCGGAGTCCGGCCGGCCCACGTAGCGCAGCATGCCGCGGTCCAGCAGCACGCGTATGTACGGCGCCACGAAGTTCCACGCGCCCATATTAGAAGGCTCCTCCTGCAGCCACACTACCTCCCGCAGGCGCGGATACCCCTCGATGACGCGCGCCACGTCATCCGTCGGAAACGGATAGAGCTGCTCGATGCGCGCCACCGCCACCCACTCCGGTATCCGGATGGTGGTGCTGGTGACCAGGTTCGTCCAGACCTTGCCGCTGCAGAAAATGAGCCGCCGGATGTTCTGGAGACGGTCGTGCGCCGTCGCGTCGTCCAGCACCGGCTGGAACCGGCCGTTAACCAGGTCCGCCAGCGAGGAGCCCGCACGCGGATGGCGCAGCAGCGACTTGGGCGTCATCACCACCAAGGGTTTAGGATCCGCCTCTAGAAGCGCCGCCTGCCGGCGCAGCACGTGGAAGTACTGCCCGGAGGTGGTGCAGTTGACCACCCGCATGTTGTCGTTGGCGCAGAGCTGGAGGAACCGCTCCGGCCGCGCGCTGGAGTGCTCGGCCCCCTGCCCCTCGTACCCGTGCGGCAGGAGCAGCACGAGGGAGGGCGTCTGCCGCCACTTGGCCGCGCCGGAAATCAGGAACTGATCGATGATCACCTGGGCGGAGTTGGCAAAGTCGCCGAACTGCGCCTC
>CAYNFH010000198.1:9503-11993 GCA_964396385.1 uncultured Chthonomonadaceae bacterium
GCACCAGGGCGGATCGGGCGTGCACGCTGTAGCCGTACTCGAAACCCATTACCGCGTTCTCCGAGAGCGGGCTGTTGTAGATGGCGAACGAAGCCTGCGCCTGCGGCAGCTCCTGAAGCGGTGTGTAGCTCCGGTCCGTAGCCGGATCGTGCAGCACGGCCAGTCGGTGCCCGAAAGTGCCCCTCTCCGTGTCCTGGCCCGTGAGGCGGATAGGCGTGCCGTCCGCCAGGATGGAGGCGAACGCCAGCGCCTCCGCATGGCCCCAATCGATTCCGCCCGGCTTGAGCAGCGCGTCCCTGCGGCGGTGCAGGATGTTCTCCATCTTGGGCACGCCGGAGAAGCCGGGCGGGCGCACCAACAGCGCCTCATTCAGCTCCCGGAGCCGCTCTTCCGGGACGCCGGTCTCCGGCCGCGCGATGCCGCCCGCGCGCCCGGGCGCGTTCAGGTCATCCGGCGGCGGCGTGGGAGGGGGAGTTGACTCATACGCGTCCTGGAGCTCCCGCTCCACGGCCGCCACCATGGCCTGGGCTTCCTGCGCGGTCACGACCCCCTCGCGCTCCAGGCGGGAGGCCCAGATGTCCCGCACCCGCGGGTGTTCCGCGATGAGCTCGTACATGCGGGGCTGTGTGAACTCCGGCGCGTCGATCTCGTTGTGGCCGTAGCGGCGGTAGCCCACCAGATCGATCAGGAAGTCCTTGCCGAACCGCTCGCGGTAGGCGTAGGCCATCCGCGCGGCTGCCAGACAGGCCTCCGGATCGTCCGCGTTGACGTGGACGATGGGGATCTCGAAGCCCTTCGCCAGGTCGCTGGCGTAGAGGGTGGAGCGCCCGTCCCGCGGGGAGGTAGTGAAGCCGATCTGGTTGTTGACGATGATGTGGATGGTGCCGCCAACGCAATAGCCGGGAAGCTGGGAAAGGTTGAGCGTCTCCGCCACGATGCCCTGGCCCGGAAAGGCGGCATCGCCGTGGATGAGGACGGCGAGCGAGGCCTTCGGGTCCTGGAGCGGCGCGCCGGGCCGATCCCGCTGCTCCTGGGCGGCGCGAGCGCGCCCTTCCACCACCGGATCCACGTACTCCAGGTGGCTGGGGTTGGGCGCGAGCGTGACGGGCATCTCCTGGACGCCGTCCTCGCGGTAGACCCGCTTGGCCCCGAGGTGGTACTTCACGTCGCCGGACCAACCGCGCGTGCCGCCGCCGGACACGGAGGCGCCCTCCTCCTGCTTGGCGGCCTTGAACTCCGCCAGGATGGCCGCGTACGGCTTGCCCAGAATGTGGGCCAGCACGTTGAGGCGACCGCGGTGGGCCATGCCCATGACCACCTCGCGCGTGCCGCCCGCCGCCGCGTCCGAGACGATGAGGTCGAGCATGGGCACCAGCATATCCGTGCCCTCGATGGAGAACCACTTCTGGCCGGTGAAGCTTTTGTGCAGGAACCGCTCGAAACTATCGATCTCCGTGAGCCGAGCCAGGAGGTCCCGCCTATCGGCCGTATCGAAGCCCTGGAAGAAGCGGCCGGTCTCCACGGAATCCCGCAGCCAGTCGCGCTCTTCCGCGAGCTGGATGTGGTCGTCCTCGTAGCCGATGGTGCCGCAGTAGGCCTGCTTGAGCCTCCGCCACGCTTCCAGCGCGTTGGCCGCGCCCTCCGAAAGCGGCCCGCCGACCACGGATGCGGGCAGCACGGCCAGGTCCTCCTCCGTGATCCCGTGGGTGGAGAGCTCCAGCCCCGGGTCGCCCGGGGGCGGCGTGCCCAGCGGGTCCAGGTGGGCGGCCAGGTGGCCGAGCTCGCGCACGAGCCGCGCAACGCGCGCAGCGGCCACTATGGTCGATAGTTGATGGTTGATGGTTGCTGGCTGCGGAGCCGGAATGGCCGAATCGTAGGGGCGACCCGGTGTAGTCGCCCGCTCATTAGTCCCCGTGTCCGCGCCATGGCTGAAGACGGCCTGTGGCGCCTCCCCCGCCCCTGCTCCGTTCTTCCAGTTCTGGAAGAAGGCGCGGGTCTCCGCGTCCACGCTCTGGGGGTCCTGGCGGTAGCGCTCGTAGAGCTCCAGGACGTACCCGGCGTTCGGGCCATAGAATAGTGACAAGTCGTTCATGGTTGTTGCCCAATATATCGGTAGATTGTACCTTCGAGGACCCCGCTCAGGTTCCGCTCCGGGCGCGCAGCACAGCAAGACCGGGGGCGGGCACCGACCGGACATCGTTATGGCACTGCCAAGCCGCCAGGAACAGATCCGATAGAGTGAGACAATCGTCTCGATTTGCCGCAATCGCGGCAAATTGGAGCGGTTCGCCAGATTGCATCCCGGCGGCTGAATCCACGGCAACAGGTTCAGGAATTCCGCCGTCGCGGACTCCGGAACCCGGTGGCGGGAGTGCGCAGCCCAGGACGCTGCGATTTCCGTGGTCAAGGTGTGCAGCGCTGCACGAATTGGCCTGGATGCGCAGGCAGCAGGCGGCAGTCTCCGGACGGTCCGGCGGTGGGTATGCACCC
>CAYNFH010000199.1:0-11978 GCA_964396385.1 uncultured Chthonomonadaceae bacterium
CCGCCGCTACAAATGGCATGTCCGCCACCGTCGGCGCCCTGAATGTCTTCGGCGAGGACTAACCCCGCACGAGCCCGCCTGTCCCTCGTTTTTAGAACGCGCCGGGAGCAATCCCGGCGCGCCTTTATTCGATAGCTGCTGCCACTTCCAGCGGCCCACTGCCATCGTCTCGCATTGCTTGACGTGGACTGGTCGGGATGCTATAATGGCAATAGCGGCTGATGTTCCGCCCGCCGCTAAGCAGTCCCCCGCGGGATTGGTTCTGCACGTAATCTCCTCGATGCGATTCCTGTGCTCCGTTGGGTTGTGCCGATGCCCCGGTGCCTTTCCGTGGGCGCAGTCTGTCTCGGAGTGCATGACCATGACCATGATGGAGGCGCCGCAGACGCGGAACTCCGGCCCTTCCACCCGAAGCGCCTATCTATTCACGGGCCAGGCCTTCCTCCGCGCGGAGCGGTTTGAGGAGGCGGTCGCCTGCTTTGAGATGGCGCTCTCGGTCGATCCAGGCGATCCGCACGCGTGGAACTGCAAAGCGGCCACGCTGGGGATGATCGGCAGGCGCGACTCTGAACTTGATACCACCGCGTCGCTTCGCTACTTCGATGACGCCCTGGCCTGCCTTGACCGCGCCCTGAATTTGAATCCTCATCACGCGGGCGCCTGGTTCAACAAGGGGCTTTTGCTCGCGGAGGTCGGCAGGCCGTCAGATGCCATAGCCGCCCTTCAGCGCGCCCTTCGGCTCGGGGCCGGCGGGGCGCGCGCCGCCCTTGAGCGCCTGCGCGAGGAGGACCAGCAAGAGGGATCGCGCGCGTGCGCCGAGGAGTGGGCGCGGAGGGGCCGGATGCTTGCCGCGGCGGGGCGCAGCGAAGAGGCTTCGGACTGTTTCCTGCGGGCCGTCGAACTGGACTCGACCCTGGCGGTTGCGTGGTTCGACCGCGGCGCGCTTCTGGCAATCAGCGGTCGAATCGAGGAAGCACGGTCCTGCTTCCGCGCTGCCCGGCGGGAGCGACACCCTTTGGCCAGCGCGGCCCTCCAGAGGTGCCGGGTGCTGGCCGAGCGCCGCAGCGGTTGATTCGCGCCCGAGCCCTATGCTAGAATAGGCCGCATCCTGGCCGCTGCACGGCGCCGTACCCAAGTGGCTAAGGGAGAGGTCTGCAAAACCTTTATTCAGCGGTTCGATTCCGCTCGGCGCCTTCCTCCGGTCCGCCCAATAGAGGCGGACCGTCTTCGTTCCAGCCGCTCCCTCCTCGGCGAGACTCATCCACTCAGGTAATATCTACTGTGAGGAGAAAGCCAATGACCACGGCCGCCATTCCGGTAGCAACCAGCGATCCCATCAACGCCCGTATCCTTGCGGTATCCGAAGACCGCATCCAAGGATTCCAGCCTGACCCTATCGGCGAGATAGCCCGGCTGTCCGGCGTGGACGAGGACTCCGTCGTGGAGCGGATCGTGGCGATGCTGAGGGCGGGCACCATCCGGCGGGTGCGTCAGACACTTCTGGCGACCAACCTCGCGGACGGCGCGCTGGTGGCCTGGCAGGTGCCGGAGGAGAAGCTTCATGCCGCCTTCGACTACATGTACCAGGATGATCCTTTTTCGGGACACGTGGTCATCCGATCCACCGATCCGGGCGTTACGGGCGGCAGATACCGCCTCTGGACCACGCTGAAGGTGCCACAGGGATTCTCCCTGGCGAAGCACGCGGACTTTCTGAAGTCGCAGGTGGGGGCCGAGGCCTATCGGCTCATGCCGGCCAGGCGGCTGTTCGCCCTGGGAGTGGGACACGTCCGCCGCAGGGGCATGGAGCCTGGCAGCAAGTCCGATGAGCTTGCCGAGGTGCTGGATACGCACGTTGTGGAGCTCTCAGATCTGGAGTGGAGAGTCCTGGCTCCACTCAAGCGGGAGTTCGCCCCGGAGGAGATCCGCCGCGATCTCTGGCGGAAGCGCGCCGAGGAAGCCGCCGTGGAGCTGGAGGAGTTTTTCAGCGTGGCGTCCGAGCTCAACGCGCGCGGCGTGATCGGCCGGTTCTCCACGTTTCTGGAGCACCACAAGACTCTGGCCACCGGGGAGCGCGTAACGCGCTTTAATGCGCTTTTCCACTGGGCGGTGCCGCCGGGGCGGGAGATCGAGGCCGGAAGGCAGGTGGGACGGTTCCACATCATGACGCATGCGTACTGGCGGGAGGGCGGCCCGGAGTTTAAGCACGTGAACATCATGGGCGTGGCGCATGGCCAGGACAAGGAGCTCCTCCTGGCCCATAAGCGCGCCATCGATGAGCATCTGGAATCGGTGGGCATCCCGGTCAGCTACACGAACGTGTTCTGGGGAGGCCGTAGCGAAATCAAACCCTCCGAAATCTCCCCTTACGCCTACCGGAACTGGTGCCGACAGCAGGGCCTGGAACCTGAAGCAATGCGTGAATAATTCCGAACCTAGTCGCCAGATCCGTTTAGCATCTCCTGAAACTCCTGCTCCGATATCACCGGCACACCTAGCTGTTGGGCTTTCTCCAGTTTACTCCCCGCGTTCTCCCCGGCCACTACGTAGCTGGTGTTCTTACTCACGCTGCCGGAAACGCGGCCGCCGTTCTGCTTGGCCAGCCGCTCGGCTTCGTCCCGGGTATAGAGCGACAGCGCGCCGGTGAAGACGAAGCACTTTCCGGCCAGTACGTCAGAGTGGGCCGCGCCGTCTGATGCGGTGGGCCGGACCCCGCGCTCCATCAGCTCCTCCACCATCCTTCGATGGTCCCCGTCCGCGAAAAACGACGTTACGCTCTCAGCCGTCGTCTGGCCCACCTCGTGGGTCGCCGCAAGCTCTTCCACGCTCGCGTTCATCACGCGGTCCAGGGACCCAAACGTGTCCGCGAGGACCTCCGCCGTGTGCTCCCCGACGTGCCGGATCCCTAGCGCGAACAGCAAACGGTTGAGCGGCGCGTGCTTGCTCACTTCGATGTTCTGTAAGATATTCGCCACGGACTTCTCGCCCATTCGCTCTAGCGGAAGCATCTGCTCCGCCGTCAGCGTGTAAAGGTCCGACGGGCTCTTTATCAGACCGGCATCGATGAGCTGATCGATCCGCTTGCCGCCCAGGCTCTCGATGTCCATAGCGTTACGTCCTACGAAGTGCTGGAGCCGCTGCTTCACCTTCTCCGGGCAGCGAGGATTGGGACAGCGGGCCACGGCCTCTCCCTCCGGCCGGTGGACCTCCGCGCCGCAGAACGGGCAGTGGGTGGGCATACTGAAGGGCCGCTCATCGCCGGTCCGGGCGTCCTTTACAACTTCCACCACCTCCGGGATCACTTCGCCCGCCCGCTGGATGACAACGGTATCGCCGATACGCACGTCCTTGCGGCGGATCTCGTCCTCATTGTGGAGACTAGCCCTGCTGACGGTGACGCCCGCAAGTGGCACCGGATCCAGCACCGCGACGGGAGTCAGCGCGCCGGTCATGCCTTCCTGGATGATGATGTCCTGTACCCGCGTTCGCGCCTGGAGCGCGGGGTACTTGTATGCGATTGCCCATCGGGGGCTGCGGCTGACGAAGCCTAGTTCCTCTTGAAGCTGGAAGGAGTTCACCTTGACCACCACGCCATCGATGTCGTAGTGGAGCTCCTCCTTCATAGTGCGCCACTCCTCGGTGAACGCGATCACTTCGTCCAATCCGGAGCAGACGCGCACGTTGGGATTGGTCTTGAGCCCCCAGCTTGCGTAGGTAGTGAGAAGCTCGTACTGGCTCTGAAGTCGGCAGCCTTCGCACGCCCCAACCGCATAGAAGAAGGCGTCCAGCCGGCGACGGGCCGTCACCTGCGGGTCTTTCTGACGGACCGACCCTGCCGCGGCGTTCCGCGGGTTGGCGAAGGTGGGAGCGCCGGTCTCCTCCTGGGCCGTGTTGATGCGCGCAAACTCCTGGTGAGTCAGGAATATCTCGCCTCGGACCTCGACCAGGGAGGGAAGGCCGGTCTCCGTCCTGTCCGAGCCATTCGACCCGCCGCGCAGATGCGGGCCGTGCAGGTTGAGCGGAATAGCCCGGATAGTCCGCACGTTGTTGGTCACGTCCTCGCCGACGAGCCCGTTACCGCGCGTGGCGGCACGTACCAATCGTCCTTGCTCATAGGTGAGATTGACGGAGAGACCGTCAATCTTGAGCTCCGCCACGTACTCGATGGTCGCGTCTTCCTGCAGGTGCAGGAACCGTTTGACCCGCCGGTCCCACTCCCTGAGCTCCTCTTCGCCAAATGCATTGGCGAGCGAGAGCATGGGCACCCGGTGCGGAGAGGGCTCGAAGGTGGTGACTGCTTCCGCCCCAACACGCTGGGTGGGAGACTCCGGCGTAATCAGCTCTGGATACCGGTCCTCCAGGTCGCGCAGCTCGCGAAACAGCTTGTCGTACGCGGCGTCCGAGATCTCCGGCTGGTCGAGGACGTAGTAACGGTAGTTGTGGTAGTTCAGCTCCTGTCGGAGCTCGTCCGCGCGGTCGCGGATCTCCTGCCGCACGCGTTCTTCAGTCAAGACACGCCCTCACTGTATGAGATCAACCACGATGTCCGTCTTCATCTGAACCTGGATGGCATCGCCCAGGGTGCCGTTGCGCGAGGTTCCTGCCAGGTGGAGACGGGCGCGGCCGGAGACGCTGTTGCGTATGAGCTTGCCCAGAGTAGGTGAAAAGTCCGCCGCGCTGGTAACGCTCATGAAGCCGGAGACCCGTGTCGGCGTTCCGCCGGGAAGCTTCACCGTCGTGGAGATCGGCAGAAGGAAAAACTGATGGATGCGGACGTCCATCCTGTCCCGCGCCGTCGTAACGGAGAATAATCGGCTGCTCACTTTGATCGGCGTCTTGCTCCCCGTGGGATCTGGGATGGTGCTGCTCCACGTATCCCCGGGCTTCACCGGCTTCAGCGGAAGAGTTACTCCCAGCCGCGTCGCCGCCGACGCTTCGAGGGCTCCCAGGGCATTGCCGGGCTGCACTCGCGGACCGGAGACCATGTGACCTGTCCCCAGCGGCGAGAAAGTATAGATGATGGCCTGGTCGGTGCCTCTCGCTCCGAAAGGACCCAGCATCTGGAACCCTTGCACGGCCGCCTGGATAACCGCTACACCATCTGCGCGAACGCGCAGGACCTTGATGGTAGTGGTGCTGTTGCCCCGCCTGCCGGCCGGCGCGGAGATGCTGCCGTCCGTGGAAGACGCGTCGAACGTCAGGTCGACGTTGTAGCGATCCACCTGCCCGGCTCGAAAGCGATACCGGAGCGTATAGGTAGGAGTGGGGCCCCCGTTAACTGGTCCGCATAGTACGGTCAGGGCGAGCGGTAGGGCCAAAAGCTTACTCATCGTAGGGTTGCCGGCTGAGAGTGCCGGCTGGAAGGTTCACCGGGCGGGCAGGCGATTCCTCATCGTGACACGCCACAGCATACAAACAAGATGGTCCCACCTGGGCACCACCCAGGTGGGACCCAATCCGCCGCGTTGTCGGCGCAAGTCACTTGGCCGTGTTATCTTCCGGCTTCGGGGCCTTGTCGTCACCCGTAACCCGCTCAGTCTTGATCGTCATGTCCATCGGACCGTAGTTCGTCGGGAGGTTCTTAATCTGCGCCTCGGATTTCACCTCCTGCCCGGTGGCCGGGTCTAGCCAGTAGGTCGCGTCGTAGGTGAGCTTGTTGCCGTCGGCGTCGGTCTCGGCGGTGGATGTCTGCTTCAGCTTCCAGAGATCCTTGCCGTCCACTTTGTCTGTCCCCAGGTAAGTGGACTTGATGGTGTACTTCTTTCCCTTGACCGCAGGGTTGTCTAGGTCGGACTCCCAGGAACCGTTCGTGGCGACTGGCTTCTCAGGATAGATTGGAGCCGAGAGGGCGGCCAGGAGCTGCTGGACCTCGGGCGTCATGACACCGGCAGCGCCCTCCGGCGCGTTATACTTCACCAGCTTGCCGTACTTGTCGCTCGTTAGGAGTACCGGGGGGACGGCCGGCATATCTTGGTCCATTCCAGCGACGGTCAGGTGGGTGCCCTCGATAACATGCTCCACCACCACGTCTCCGTTCGGCTTTACGTCCTTGGTCGTCTCCCGTACGGTCTGCGTGAGCACCGCGTCGTTGCCGGCGACGTTCGCGTTGATGGTGCCCTTGAAACGGTGGACTTCGCCGGCCTTGGGGGTCCGGGAAATGCTAACCGGAGCATCGTCCGCTCGGACCGCGGGCGCGAGCACGGCGAGCGCCGCCACGGCCCAGATAGCCCAATGTCGCTTCATGTGTGGTCTCCTCGTTGGATTGCGCCTCCCCGACGGCGCTCAGGTACTAGAGTCCATATGCGCGGTCTCTTAGCCGCACGCGAGTGAAGGTGACTTTCCCGTCTCCGAGGCTCGCCAGCTTGATCCCGGAGATGGTTCCTTCTTGCTTATAGAGTATGTGAGTCCGGGGATCGATATACGCCACCGAGTCTACGTGTACTCCGTGTCCCGTGTCTCCGGGGACACCGTTCAACACGGCGGCGGTCCGCACACGAACGCTCGGTACAGGCACGCCCGATCCGGGCGCCTCGGTGCCCAGCACCGTGACCATGCCGGAGGCATGGCGATGAGACTTCCCGCCCATCGCCAGAGAGAACTTCAGCGGATGGTCTTGCTGAAGACCGACGAGCGGTACGAAACGCATTCGGGATAGGCCGAGCAGCCTGCCGACGTCTCCCCGGCTCGCACTGCCTGGATCGAGGGTGGTCCTGCCCATGCGATCCACGTCTAGCGCAAGTGACTGACCGGCGCCCACGAAGGGGAACCGGGTTCCGTTCATGTCTACCGTCCCGTCAACGATAGTGCTTACGACCGTGTAGGAGCCGTCTCGCCGCACCTCCCTTACAGCATCGGTGGTATGCAACGCGATGATAGCATGATTGTCTTCGGAGTCGACCGTCAGGACCACGGAATAGCTATCCACCTGCCCGGGTCGATAGCTCCGCTGGAGGTCATACACTTCCTGCGCGAGCGGAATGCGCAGTACCAGCAGAAGAGCCAGGACTGACACCGCCGCGGCCGCCGGCTTCATCGCTTGTCCGCTTTCTCCGTGCCCGCCGGTGCTGCCGGAGTCTGGCGGGCCGGCTCAAGGTCCACAGTCACATTCGCCTCGACGTCGGTCGCTAAGTGCTTCGGGTCCTCCGGAGAAGCGGGCTCACCCACAAGGTCGTCGGCTACGTGGGCTTTGATGTTGAACCGGCTGTGCGTGAAGAGTCCGGCTCTACGGTCAAATGTCAGGTCGCCCTTGCCCGTGATCTCTCCTGAGCGGGTCCGATACGGCTTATCGCCGGGCTTGACGGGCTTCTTGTCCTGATCCAAATCCTGCCGGACCGGCATAGCAAACTTCTCGTTGAGCTGCGCGATTTTGCGTGCGGATCCGGCCGACGCGGGAACGAGAGTTGCCGTGAACGTCGGCTGCGTGCCCTGTCCACCCAGGAGCTCGCTGGTAAACGCCCAGGATTGGCCAGGCGCAACTGGCTTCGATTGGAAGACCACCGGGAAGATCATGGCGTATAGTCGCTTGGGGTCCACTCCCGGAATCGTCACGTTGAAGGGCAGGGGCTCTCCACCACGGATCTGCTTTACCGCGCCGGTCGGGCTGAACGTAACCGTCTGGTCGAATATCTTTTGTAGCTGCTCGACCGGAACGTCCCAGGGCAGCCCAGATATCACGAGCTCTCCGGAATCCACGTGGAACTCTACGTCCGCCGAGCCGTCTGCCGCCAGCGCACGCGGAGTAGCAATGTAGACGAGAGTAACCTTCGCGTCGAGATCCACTGGCGTAGGGCTATCGAATAGAGGGGCTGTACCCTTCACGCTCGCGATCAGCCGGTAACGCAGGGCATGCCCCGGAGCAAAGTTGTAGGCGAGAGTGATTCGCCCGGCAGCCGGATTCGCCCACGCGCCGGCGCAAAGGGACACCAAAGTACAGACGAGTACGGCGCGGAAGGGTACACTCAAAGTAAGGAGCCTCCGGGCAGGGAGCCGGCTTACACCGGGCAATACGCGCGTATCCGTGGCCCTAGTTTCACCGAGCCGCGGGACAAGAGTATGATAACACAGGCGGATAGGTGGGATTGAGCGGTAGCACCGGCTCGCCGAGCATCGCGGACAGCGTCGCCCGGGTGCGAGATCGAATTGCCGGGGCGGCGCGCGACGCCGGGCGGGACCCCGCCTCCATAACCCTTGTCGCCGTTACCAAGACGGTCGAGATCGCCAGAATCGGGCAGGCAATTCGTGCAGGAATCACCGATCTGGGGGAGAATTACATCCAGGAGGCGCGGGACAAGCTCTCGGCCCTTGGGCCCGAGGTCCGGTGGCACTTCATCGGCCACCTGCAGAGCAACAAGGTCCGGTATGCAGTCGGTAACTTCGCCCTCATCCAGAGTGTAGACACAGAGCGCCTGGGCGTCGAGATTGGTCGGCGATCCGCCGCGTTGGGTACGCTCCAGCATATTCTGGTCGAAGTGAAGCTCGACCCTTTTGGCGCCAAGTTCGGCGTTGAGCCGGACATGGCGCTGGACCTGGTGGGCGCGCTTGCAGGAGTTCCCGGGCTCGCTGTGGACGGCCTGATGGGCATGCCGCCACTCGGAGGTGACCCGGAGGCGGCTCGGCCTTACTTTGCCAGACTCCGGCGGCTCTACGATGAGCTGCCGGTTCAGCACCGCGTCGTGCTTTCCATGGGGATGTCCGGCGACTTCGAGCAGGCAATCTGCGAAGGCGCCACCATGGTCCGCGTCGGGACGGCGATCTTCGGTCACCGTCCCTCTAGCCTCTGAAGGTCGGGTCGGATGTGCGGGCTTGGCCTTGCGAATGCCCCCCGGCTGGGTTCGCCACGTTTACAACGCTGCTCGTGAAGGCTGCAGATCCTAGCATCGGTTCCCATGAAACGGAGGTACTACACATGGGCGCACAGCAGCCTTACGAAGAGTATGCGGATTCCCGCGGCCTTTGGAGCCGGGTCCGTGAGCGCGTATTCGGCCTGGAGGACGTAGAGGAAGTGGACGACGAGGACGAGCCCGTCCAGGCCGTCGTCCACGCGGAGCCGCGCAGGCGCGCCAACCTGCGTGTCGAAACGGCACGTACCGCGCGGGTGGCAATCCGGATGGGCGCCTCCGGCTTCAACGACGCGCGCACCGCGGCCGACGGACTGAAGGGCGGACAGCAGCAGATCATTAACCTGGAGAAGGCGCCGCCGCAGATGGCCGAACGTATCGTGGACTTCCTCAGCGGAGTCACCTACGCGCTGGACGGCACGGTAGACAAGATTGGCGAGAAAGTCTACCTGTTCGCCCCGGCCAGCGTGCAGATAGAAGTGGACGAGGGCGTCTCGCAGCAGCGAACGGAGTTCTAGACTGTACCTTCCATGGCAGAGCGCGCCAAACATCTGCACGGCAAGAGGATAGGAATCGTGGGCGCCGGGGTGATGGGTGGCGCGCTCTGTCGCGGTCTCATAAACGCAGGCGCGGCGGAGCCCGAGCACATCCTGCTGAGCGACCCTCATGCAGGGCATCTGGGGGCGCTCCGCGACGCGCTCGAAGTACATACGACCGATAGTAACACCGAGGTTGCCCAACAGAGCGATATCGTCTTGCTGGCCGTTAAGCCGCAGACGATCCACTCCGTTCTGGTAGACATCGCGCCTGCTGTCACTCCAAAGCAGCTTGTCATTTCCATTGCCGCTGGCGTGCGGATCGCGACGCTGGAGCAGGCTTTGGCGGACGGTGTCCCGGTGATCCGCGCTATGCCCAACACGGCCGCGCAGGTGAACCTGGGTGCCTGCGCATTTTGCCGTGGCGCTTTCGCGGGCGACCAGCATGTGTCATACGCCCAGGAGGTCTTCTGCTCCGTCGGGACCGCATTGGAAGTCGACGAGCGGATGATGGAAGCCGTGACCGCGCTATCTGGCAGCGGCCCCGCTTACGTGTACATGCTCATCGAATCCATGGTAGACGGTGGCGTAAAGGTCGGGCTCCCCCGGGATCTCGCCCACCAGCTCGCGGCTCAGACCGTCCTCGGTGCGGCCAAAATGGTCATCGAAACGGGCCGACATCCGGCCGAGCTGAAAGATATGGTCGCTACCCCCTCCGGTACCACCATCACCGCGCTCGCCGCGCTGGAGCACGCCGGCTTCCGGGCTGCTCTGATTGACGCTGTGGAGCGCGCCGCCCGTCGCGCATCCGAGCTCGGCCACTAACCGACGGTGGACGGGTGACGGTGGACCGACCCGGATCCGTCCGTCTGCCGTCTTCGGTCATCTGTCACCTTTCCCTTGCGCAGCCACGGCGGGGCGAGTATAATTCAGCCATTCCAGGGGGAGAGGCGCGATGGGTGAGCGGGTCTATCTGAACGGGAAGCTGGTGCCGCGGGACGATGCACACATCGACATCTACGACCACGGCTTCCTCTACGGGGATGGCGCGTTCGAAGGCATCCGCGTCTACAACCGCCGCATCTTCAAGCTGGACCAGCACCTCGTGCGGCTCTATCGCTCCGCCAAGTCGCTGAACTTCCGCCTCCGCATCGACGCCGAGGAGTTCTCCTGCGCGGTGATCGAGACGGTGCGAGCCAACGAACTGCAGAGCGGATACATTCGCGTAACTGTGTCTCGCGGCGTCGGCCTGGGGCTGGACCCCTCCCACATCGACTGCACCTCCACCATTGTGATCTCGACTCGTGGCACCACCCGCTCCGAGCCAGGCGAGTTCCGGCTCTATCCACCCGAAGCCTATGAGCAGGGACTCTCCGTCATCACGGCCTCCACACGGGTTCCGCCCGCGCAGTGCATCGACCCGCAGGTGAAGTCCCTCGGAAAGTACATCAACAGCATCTCCGCCAAGATGGAAGCGAACCGCGTGGGAGCAGGAGAGGCGTTGATGCTGAACGTCGAGGGCCGCGTGGCTGAGGCCACGGGCGATAACCTGTTCCTGTGGCGGGAAGGCGAGCTGATTACTCCGCCCACCTCCGAGGGAGCGCTCCCCGGCATCACACGCCGAACGGTCATGGACTGCGCCAGAGTATTGGGCATCCCGGTGCGAGAGGCGCTGGTCACCCTGTTTGACTGCTACACCGCCGAGGAGGCATTCCTGACCGGTACCGCCGCCGAGGTCATCCCAATGGTTCGCTTGGACGACCGTGAGATTGGAGATGGCCGTCCTGGCAAAGTGACCACGCGGCTTATCGAGGCGTTCCGCGAGGCAACTCGCACCTCCGGTCCCGAGGTATAGCGGGTGCGGCCCGCCGCACCTTGTGAGACTTGTGAGGTGCGCCCGGCAACCGCGCGCGTCCAACGTAACGCCGGCCCCTCCCGGCTGCTCTGTGACTCCTGCCTTCCGGAGTGGCTGACGGAGCAGGGCGGTCCGCTTAAGCTAGATCTCGCACGGTTCTTCCGGTTGCTTGCTCCTCCGCGCGATCGGCAACAAACCTTGGAGGTCACCGCCCTTCCAAACGACGCCACTTGCCCCGGATGCGGCCTCACCTTCGGAGAGCTCGCGTCCACCGGCCTGCTTGGCTGCCCCGTCTGCTACACGGCTTTCAGCTCAGCCGTCATTCCCGCCCTGCAGGTGTTGAGGGATGCCCCTGGAGCGACCGGGTGAGCCGGCAAGGTACAGTAGGCGTTGTTCCTGGCGCTTCCCGGCTCCCGGAGCCGCGATGGCTATCGGAGGTGGGACCGGAAAGCGATATCGTGGTCTCCACGCGATGCCGAATCGCCCGTAATATAGACGGCTATCTGTTTCCGTGGCGGGCCGGCGAGCTCCACCGCAGGGCTGTGGTAGACGCCGTACTGGACGCCGCCACTCGGGCCGGCCAGGAACTGGGGCGCGCCATCGTGGTGGCGCGAGAGGATCTCTCGCCGGAGGCCCTGGACCGGTTAATCGAATGGAGATACGCGAGCCTGGACTGGACGCGCCCGGGTCCGTACCGCCGAATCCTGATCTCCCCGGACGGGGCTGTTTCGGTGCTTATCAACGAGGAGG
>CAYNFH010000200.1:0-3144 GCA_964396385.1 uncultured Chthonomonadaceae bacterium
CAGCGCCAGGTCGGCCGCCAACGGATCGTTCAGTTTTGGATTCTGGATTCTGGACTTTCGATTGGGTACAGGGTGACCGTTCGGCGGCCGATAATGCTAAGTAGCCGGTGAAAGTACCGGGATCTATTCGTGCCCGTTCGTGGTTCCAATGGAGTTGACGTGTACCAGGGAGTTATAGAGCGGTATAGAGATCTGCTGCCGGTATCTGAGTCCACGCCCGTAGTGACATTGGCGGAGGGGGATACGCCCCTGGTCGCGGCACCGCGGCTGGCCGCGACCATCGACCCACACGTGACACTCTATCTCAAGTGCGAGGGGCTGAACCCTACCGGATCCTTCAAAGACCGTGGCATGACGCTCGCGGTGAGCAAGGCCGTGGAGGCCGGTATGCGGACCGTGATGTGTGCCTCTACCGGCAATACCTCCGCGTCGGCCGCGGCTTACGCGGCGCGCGCGGGGCTCAAGTGCGCCGTTCTCATCCCCGGAGGCAACGTGGCGCTGGGGAAGCTGGCACAGGCGCTGGTGCATGGCGCACGCGTGCTCGCCGTAGAGGGCAATTTCGACGAGGCGCTCTGCCTGGTACGAGAGGTGACCGACGAATATCCCATCGCACTGGTCAACTCCGTCAACCCGTACCGCCTCCAGGGCCAGAAGACCGCGGCCTTTGAGATAGTGGACGCCCTGGGACGGGCGCCGGACTATCACGCCCTTCCGGTTGGCAACGCGGGAAATATCACGGCCAACTGGATGGGCTACCAGGAGTACTTTGCCGCTGGCCGCATGGAGACGCTCCCGGCCATGTTGGGGTTTCAGGCGGAGGGCGCGGCCCCCATTGTGCTGGGGGCGCCGGTGGCAAAGCCGGAGACGGTGGCAACGGCTATCCGCATTGGGAACCCGGCAAGCTGGCGTGGCGCGGCAGCCGCGCGCGACGAGTCCGGCGGACTGATCGACTGCGTCTCGGACGATGAGATACTACGGGCTTACGGCGACCTGGCTTCACTGGAGGGCATCTTCGCCGAGCCTGCGAGCTGCGCGCCCATCGCCGGCCTGCGCAAGCTGGGAACGGCGGGCTTCTTCCAGAGATCGTGCAGGGTAGTGGCCACTCTCACGGGCCACGGCCTGAAAGATCCGAATACGGCCATGTCCCGGGCGGACATCGCCCCCATCACGATTCCCGCCACGCGCGGCGCCGTGCTGAAGGCGCTTGGATATTAACGGTCCGTTAATCTCAATCTGGTGGCTGCGTGCGTCCCTGCCCGGGGGCGGACAGGGACGCACGCAGCTCCGCTGCTACGCCGCTACTCGGTTTTGAGCCGTAAACTGTTTGGGCCACCCATAAGATCAGGGCGAGCCAACGAGCCCGCCCTGATCTCATAGTCTTGCTCGTACTACAGGTTGGCCTGTATTAGTCGTTATCGTCCTCGTCCTCGTTCAGGGAGGCGGGGCGGTTTGCGCCACCGGGCAGCGACACCACGATGTCACGCTTGGGCTGTACCTTGCGGAACACCCAGTGAACATTGCGGCCCTGCATGGTCGGCTTGGGATCCAGCGACACGAGGTCGGTGGAGTGCAGGCCCGACGCGGAGAGCGTGATGTTGATCAGGTCCGGCACGTCGCGCCAGTGTCCCACGTCCTTGGTCACGAACTGAACCGTGGGGCGTCCGTTCACGCGGCCCAACGGAGCGAGCGTCTCAATCCGCATCTCATGGCGCTGACCGGGCGCGAAGTCGATGTACCAGGTCATCCAGCGAGTCGCGGTGTCGCCCTTCTGGTTGAGCTGCCAATCGGTGGGTGTAGGGTCGATCTTCTGCCCGTCTACCCACACGTCGAACTGCTTGAACGCCTCGGCCTTATCGACGGTGAAGGGAGTGATCCCCTGGGCATTGCCCTCCCAGAAGTCATCGCGGACGCCGACCTGAATCCGAACGGGATCCTTCTGAATCGGCGGTCCAGGACAGTGCAACCGGACCTCTTGCTGCGTGTACAGGTCGTTCCCCCGCACGTCCAGGCGGACGAAGTCATGCTCCATCCAGACCTTCTCGCCGCCGTCCCGGACGGTGGGCAGGCCCGTGCGGCCGGCTTGCCAACCGCTATCCGCGCGCGCTCCGAGCGGCGCAAGCAACAGGATTGCGCCGGCCGCGGCCAGCGCAAGCTTGCCAGTCTTCATAGATCTTCCTCCTGACGATCAAGGAAAAACGGACTTCCTTGTAGTCTGAAGGAAAGGACGTCTGGCGGCCCTGGATGTTCCTCCGGTGACTACCGATAGCCCCATCGAGGCCGGCGGTAGGCGGCGCCAGGATAGTCGGCCGGAAGGAGCACAAACAGATCGTGATCCGGATGCGCGTTGCGATACACCCAGCGCATATTCGGCCCCCAGGAGCTAGGTCTGGGCTCCACCCCGGCTAGCCGCGCTGTAGTGGTTCCGGGCGCGGTGAGGGTGATCTGAATCAGGTCCGGGTTGTCCCTCCAGTGCCCCAGGTCCTTGGAAACGAACTCCACCACGTGCCGGCGGCCCTCGCGTCCCAGCGGGGCCAGGGTCTCAATGCGCATGAACCGGCGCTGTCCGGGCCGGAACCAGACGTACCAGTTGCGCCAGCGCGTTGCGGTGTCACCCTTTTCGTTGAGCATCCATTCGTCCGGCATGGCGTCTACCCGCCGGCCGTCAACCCATACTACAAACCGGCGAAAACCGTGGGCGTCGGAGAGACGTAGCGGCGGCTCCCCGTTGCCCTGGCTGCGGAAGTAGTCTTCGCGGACCGCGATCCGAATCCGCACGGGCGCGCGCTGCATGTTGGGACCGGGGCACTGCATTCCGAAGTCCTGCCGGGTCAGCAGGTCGTTGCCAATAACGTGCATGGCCACGTAACCGTGGTCCAGCCATATCGTCTCTCCTCCCTCCCGTACCGTCGGAAGGCCGGTCCTTCCCGCCTCCCACTCGTAGTCGGCACGAGATGCTATAGGCGCGATGAGGAGCAGCAAGGCTGCGAGCAGCCGGCTTTTCATGGTGTATCCTCCAAATACTAGGGTGTAGAGTTTAGGGTATAGAGTTCGGACTCAAAGTAATGAACGGGCAAGCGGAGGGAGAGTTCCCATTCCAGTTGAGAGGTGAGAGGTGAGAGGTGAGGGCGAGATGGCGCTGGCCGG
>CAYNFH010000200.1:3154-11905 GCA_964396385.1 uncultured Chthonomonadaceae bacterium
GGCAGCCGGAAGCCTTGGGCTGCTGGGACTCACCGTCTCAGGCATCGATGTGTCAAAGTTGGGCGGCACTACCGCACATGGTCCCAAGGAGGGGAGGGCCAAGAGCGTCATTCTGCTCTGGATGGATGGAGGCCCTTCCCAGCTCGAAACCTTCGAACCCCAGCCAAAGCCGACGCGAGTCGCCGGGAGTCAGTTTGGCGACATCCGCACTACCGTTCCAGGGCTGCGCATCTGTGAACTGCTGCCCCGGATGGCGCGCGTCATGGACCGCTGCACCCTCATTCGCACCCTCTCGCACGAGGAATCCGCCCACGACCGCGCTTGCCATCTGCTGTCGACGGGCCTCCCGCCGCAGCCCTTGCCCGTCTGCCCGAGCATCGGCTCAGTGGCTGCCCTGCAGCTCGGTCCGGCGGGAGCTGTTCCACCCTATGTCGCTATCGGAGGACGCGCCGTCGCGTCCGGTTACGCCATGGCAGGACGGCTTGGATCGGACCACGATCCGTTCCTGGTAGATTGGGACCTGGACGGCGCCCGCTTCGGCCTGTCGAGAGCGTTCCGCATCCAGGAGGAGCCGGCTCCAGTGCGCGCACGCTATGGGCGCCACCGGTTCGGTCAGGCCTGCCTCCTGGCGAGGAGGCTGGTGGAAGACGGCGCCAGGTTCGTCATGGTGAGCCACGGCGGTTGGGATACGCATTCGGACAATGCGGCAGCTACGCGTGGGTGGCTCGTGCCGCCGCTCGACCAGGGCATGTCGGGGCTCATAGAAGACCTGGATCAACGTGGGTTGCTGGAGGCGACGCTCGTAGTGTGGATGGGCGAGTTCGGCCGGACTCCCTGGCTGAACGCGCTTGGCGGGAGGGATCACTGGCCCCGGGTGGGTTGCGCACTCTTTGCCGGAGCGGGCGTACCCCGCGGACAGGTGCTGGGACGAACCGATGAGAATGGCGCCGAGCCTGTAGACCGAACGTTCAGTCCGCAGGCGGTCGCAGCGACGATCTACGCCAAGCTTGGAGTCGGCCATCGCACGCCGGATGGGCCACCTGGAAAGGGCGAGTACATCCCGGAACTGGGATAGTCTGCCCAGACGTCGCGCGTGGCCGTGTGAGTAATGAATCGTGGCAGTGATCTGGCCAGCGCAGAAGACGTAGGGGCGGCCCTATGTGGCCGCCCGTCCGGGACCTTGCGGGCGGCCACATAGAGCCGCCCCTACATCTGTTCTCCGATGTTGCCACGAATTGCGATACACACCCGTGCGTGGTGCCCGCGTTGACTTGCCGGAGAGCCAGACGGTAAAATCGGGACAGTTATGCCGGATATACGGCGCTCCTCCGACCTTCTCATAGTGCCGGCGGTTCGGCGCCGGCCGGCGCAGTTGGCGCCCCAGCGGGCGCCGCCCAGCCGTCGAAAGGAGCTCCAGCTATGCCCGTCCGAGTAGGCATCAACGGGTTCGGCCGCATCGGCCGACTCACCCTCCGTACCATCCTCGACCGCCACGCCAATGACATCGACGTGGTGGCCGTCAACGATCTCACCGATACCCGCACCAACGCCCACCTCTTCAAGTACGACAGCACCTACGGCCCGTTCACCGGCTCCGTGGAGGTAGAAGACAAGGACTTTGTCGTCAACGGCAAGAAGGTCACCGTTTTCGCTGAGCGCGACCCGGCCGCCATTCCCTGGGACAGCCAGGGCGTGGACGTGGTGGTAGAGTCCACCGGCCTGTTTACGGACGCCACCAAGGCCGTGGCGCACCGCGAGCACGGCGTCAAGAAGGTCATCATCTCCGCTCCCGCCAAGAAGGAAGACATTACCGTCGTCCTAGGCGTGAACGAGCAGAGCTACGATCCGGCCAGGCACAACGTTGTCTCCAACGCATCCTGCACCACCAACGGCCTGGCCCCCATAGCCAAGGTCCTCAATGACCGGTTCGGCATCGAGAAGGGGCTGCTCACCACGGTCCACGCGTACACCAACTCCCAGAAGCTGCAGGACACTGCCGCCAAGGATGACCTGCGGGACGCCCGCGCTGCCGCGGAGAACATCGTTCCCTCCGCCACGGGAGCGGCGCGCGCCGTCGGCCTGGTGATCCCGGAGCTGCAGGGCCGTTTCAGCGGAATGGCGTTCCGCGTGCCGACGCCCACCGGCTCCGTCATCGACTTTACGGCGCTTCTGGGCAGGGACGCTTCCGTGGAAGAGATCAACGCGGCGGTCAAGGAGTACGCGGGCGGTCCGATGAAGGGCATTGTGGAGTACACCGAGGAGCCCCTGGTCTCCACGGACATCATCGGCAACTCCCACTCGTCCATCTTCTCGTCCATGGACACCATCGCGGTGGGGGGTAACTTCGTGAAGGTGGTCTCCTGGTACGACAACGAGTGGGGCTACGCGTGCCGCGTGGGCGACCTGGTCACCTACCTCGTGCAGCGCGGACTGTAGACGACGGACGACGGAGGACCGTAGACAGACCAAGGTGGGCGGACTTCGGACTTCCGATCGCCTTTTCTGTCCTCCGTCCTTTGCACAGGACCACGACCGTGAACAAGGAGACAGTCAGAGACATCGACCCGCGCGGCAAGAGGGTGCTGGTGCGGGTGGACTTCAACGTACCGCAGGACGAGAGCGGCGCCATCACGGACGAGCGCCGGATCCGCGCCGCGCTGCCCACTATCCGCTATCTGGTCGATCATGGCGCAAGGGTGGTGCTCGCGTCCCACCTGGGTCGCCCTAAGGGCAAGCCGGAGGACCGGCAGAAGTACACGCTTCGCCCTGTGGCGGAGCGATTGGGGCGACTGTTGGGGAAGCCGGTTCCGCTCGCGCCGGACTGTGTCGGTCCAGAGACGCAGGACGCCGTCAATCGGCTGAAGGACGGCGACGTCCTGCTCCTGGAGAACGTGCGGTTCCACCCGGAAGAGGAGCAGAACGACCCCGGGTTTGCCAGGGAGCTCGCCTCGCTTGCGGACCTGTACGTGAACGATGCCTTTGGGAGCGCGCATCGTGCCCACGCCTCCACGGAGGGCGTCGCGCACATCCTGCCGGCCGTCGCGGGGTTCCTCATGGAGAAGGAGCTGGAGTACCTGGGCGGGGCGCTGTCCAACCCGGGACGCCCCTTTGTTTCCATCCTGGGCGGCGTGAAGGTCAAGGACAAGATACCGGTCATAGAGAACTTGGTGCCCAGAGTAGACAAGCTGCTCATCGGCGGCGCGATGGCCTTCACCTTCTACAAATCGAATGGCCTGGAGATTGGCCGCAGCGTGCTGGACGAAGGCTCTCTGGACTTCTGCCGGCGCGTGCTGCAGGAGGGGCACGGCAAGATTGAGCTCCCCAGCGACTGCGTGGTGGCGCGTGAGCTGAACAACGACTCTCCGCACGAGACGGTGACCTCTGCGTGTATCCCGCCGGATATGATGGGGCTGGACATCGGCCCCGATACCGTTGCGCGCTACTCCGAGATCATCAAGGCCGCGCGCACGGTCGTGTGGAATGGCCCCATGGGCGTCTCCGAGATGCCGAGCTTCGCCGCAGGAACGCGCGGCGTCGCGCGTGCAATGGCCGAGGCGACGGCAGGCGGCGCGACCACTATCGTGGGTGGCGGCGATTCCGCGGCGGCAGTAGAGGAGCTTGGCTTCGCCGACCGCATGTCCCACATCTCCACAGGCGGCGGCGCCTCTCTAGAGTTCCTGGAGGGCAAGCCGCTTCCCGGCGTAGTCGCCCTGCAGGACAAATAGTCAGGCATCCAGGATTTGGGGGCCTGAACACCTGAACACCTGAACACCGCTCTAGAGGAATCAGCATGGCCGAAGAGCTCCATCGATTCAGAATCACCAGCACGTGGTCCGGAACGAGCACCGGAGACGGATTCCTCAATGGCGAGGGATACGACGTGGCCTATGGCCTTCCGCCTGCTATGGGCGGCACGGCCGGTCGCGCGAACCCGGAGGAGCTGCTGATGGGCGCGGTAGCGGCCTGTTACAGTCTCACGCTGGCCGTGCTCGCGGAGCGGCGGCGCATCCCACTGGCCGGGATCCAGTTGACCGTCGATGGCGAGGTGGAGCGGCAGCCTGGCGGGACACTGAAGTTCAAATCCATCCGCCTCGTCCCGATCGTGACCCTGTCCGGCGCTGACGAGAGCCAGGTCGCTATTGCCCGGGATCTGGCGCAGAAGGCGGAGCAGTACTGTCCCATCTCCAACGCCGTACGCGGCAACGTGGAGGTGACGGTCACACCGGAGATTGTGAACGCGTGAAGCTCGGGATTCTTCTGGCGGGAAGGCGACCGGAGGACATCGCCAAGCGGCTGGAGCAGGCCAGGGAGGCGGGATTCTCGCTCTGCCAGCTCAACCTGCACCAGAGCGGCATCACGCGCGCCGAGCTGATGCAGGTGGCGGACTCCCTCGTGGAGTTCGGCGTACGTGCCGTGGCCGTCGGGTGCTACTGTAACCCGCTCCAGCCGGACGACGCCTCCTTGATGGGCGCGTGCCGTGCCGACCTGGATACCGTGCTGCACGCGCTGGACGTGCTGGGCGCCCGCCGGGTAGTCCTCTGGAGCGGCACGCTGAGTGACGACGTCAACGGCGAGCACGCCTTGAATCAGACCGCCTCCAGCGAGTCCGTCCTGCGGGAATTTCTGTCGGACGTCGTTCGGACCACCCAGGCGCGCCGCTACACGCTGGTTATCGAGCCCTGGCGGTCCCACGTGCTCGGCACGGAGCAGCAGACCCGGCGCTTTCACGACAGTCTTCCGCCGGAGGTGCGGGAGCGGGTGCGGTTCGTGCTGGACGTGCCGAACCTGCTGACGCCTGACCGGCATGCCCGTCGCGATGAGCACGTCCGGACCATCTGCTCCAGCCTGGGCGAGCTGGCGGGAGTTGTCCACCTGAAAGACATCATCGTGCCGCCGGACGGCGAGGAGAGCCTGGCCGCGCCGGGCCAGGGCAGCCTGGACTATAGGGCGTACCTCCAGGCCATCTTCGATTGCGCCGCGCCGGACGCTCCGGCCATCATCCGGAACGCGCCGCCGTCGGAGTACGGGGCCATCCGGGACTACCTGCTCCGCATGAGCGACAGATGGGAGCTGGCATAGAAGGATGAAGGATGAAGGATGAAGGATGAATCCAGCTCGTCGGCGAAGCGGCGCAGGACGATCATTGCCGGGAACTGGAAGATGCACAAGACCAGCGAGGATGGGCACCGGCTTATCGAGGCGCTGGCGGATGTGGCCGCCGCGCGGCGGGACGTCGAAGTAGTCGTCTGCCCACCGTATACAGCCCTCTGCCGCGCGCGGGACGCGGCGGAGCGCGCTGGTATCGGCCTTGGCGCTCAGAACATGTTCTGGAAGGCGCAGGGCGCCTATACCGGCCAGATCTCCGCGCCCATGCTGCTGGACCTGGGCGTGCGCTACGTGATCCTGGGCCACTCCGAGACGCGTGGTCGGTTCGGGGTGCCCGAGCCGGACTTTGAAGAAGAGATCCTGCTCCACTTCGGCGAGACGGACGCTACGGTGAACCGCAAGCTGGACGCCGCCATCCAGAACGGCCTCGTGCCCATGGTTTGCGTTGGCGAAACGATAGGGGAGCGGAGGCTGGGCGAGACGGACGCCATCGTCAGCCGCCAGGTCCGCGCGGCGCTCGGGGGGATCCAGCCGGACGACGCGGCCAGTATCGTATTCGCCTACGAGCCGGTCTGGGCTATTGGCACCGGCGAGGTCTGTGACGCAGATGAGGCGGACCGGGTCTGCGGTATCATCCGCTCCAACGTGCAGGAGGTGTACGGTCTGGATGTCTCCGAGACCATGCGCGTGCAGTATGGCGGGAGCGTCAAGCCGGACAACGCCAAAGACCTCCTGAGCCGCCCCAACATCGACGGCGCCCTCGTCGGCGGCGCCAGCCTCAAAGCCCCGGACTTCTCCGCCATCATCGAAGCCGCCCCAAAACAATGATCCAAACGCTTCTGCTGTAGAGGCGGCCCGGAGCCTGTCCCGAGCGAAGCGAGGGATCGCCGCCCGCCTGGGAGCGCGAGGCTCCCGCCGAGCTAGAACGTTGCGCTCGTCCTGACCGTCCCGGCACGAGGATGACAAGTGGAGCCAAGTGGAAGCCTCAGAGCGGATTCGAACCGCTGACCTTCGCTTTACAAGAGCGTTGCTCTGCCAACTGAGCTACTGAGGCGGGGCATCACCGGGCGGAGCGGCAGCACGCAGATTATACCACTGGCGGTACCTGCCGGGCCGCGCAAAAAGTGGGGTGACGATGCCGCCGTGGCGTGCGTAGAATCCACGTAGAAGAAGCCGCCGGATCGAGCCAAGGCAGGCAAGCGAGCAATTGATCGCTGCGGCCCCTTCTGGTATACTAGGTCGAACCAAGCGAGCAATTGCTCGCTTGCCCCAGGGCGGTCACCCCGATGTGCTCTCCCAACTGAAAGGAGACATGTTTGTGGCTGATCGTTCGTGCGATGTAAACGGCTGTTCGGACCGCGCCCGTTGGGTCCGGGTCTCCCGTGCAGACGCCGATCTCCACGAATACCTCTGTGCCGAGCACTGGCATCAGCTTCGGTCGTACAGCGTTATGGCGGCCGCGGCTTACCTTCCGCTCGGTGACCCGCGCGAGGCGCATCTACGGCCTGAAAGGGCCGAGGCCTAGCGCGTCTGCCGCACCTTCGCGGCGCAGTCCCGGGACGGACTGCCGATTCTCTTTTGGTCGGTGGACCGGTTGCGAGAGCTCCCGGACCAGGATGAGGGCGCAAAAGCAAGCGGCCTCCCCTCAATGGGGAGGCCGCGCTTGGTCTACTATAGAGGACCTAATGTATGGGCGGCCCAGTGTGGCCGCCCATACATTCAAAAGCCGTCAGTCTCTCGGCAGCAGGATCCCGATCTTACGCTTCACGCGCTGGAGCGCGTTGTCGATGCACTTGGTCCGGCAATGCAGCTCGCGGGACATCTCCCGGTACGACTTCCCCTCCAGGTAGAAGTCCAGCACGCGTGACTCCAGGGGAGAAAGATGCTCGCGCATCGTGTCGTGGAGGTTGCGCTTGTCCCGGTGGTCGATCAGCCAGGTGGCCGGGTCGATGACTCGCTCGTCGGCGATGCAGTCCAGCAGGCTGCCGTCGCCGTCGGAGTCCATCACCGGATAGTGCAGGGACACATAGCCGTTCAGGGGAACGTGCTTCTGGCGCGTGGCGGTCTTAACGGCGGTAATGATCTGGCGGGTGACGCAGAGCTCGGCAAAGGCACGGAACCGGGCCAGCCGGTCATCTCGGAAATCGCGGATAGCCTTGTAAAGGCCGATCATCCCCTCCTGAACAACGTCTTCGTGATCCGCTCCCGCAAGGAAGTAACTGCGCGCTTTGCTCTCAACCAGGTGCCTGTACTTGCCCATCAAGTACTCGGTGGCTCGTCTATGCCCGCGCCTGGCATAGACCACCACCTCTTCGTCCCGCATGTGATGAAACCGTAGCGATGCCTCCTGGCAGGTCGCAAGCATGGGTATTCCTCCGTCCAGCGGTTATTGGGGATGATTCAGTTGTTTTGTGGGGCGCCGCGTCGCAGCGGCGTCGGCTCGTTGGCCAACGCTGTAACTATAATCTTCCACGAGGGTGTTGTCAATACTTTGCACGCTCCAATAACGCTCAATTCCTGAGTGAATTGCTCGGCTCGGCCGCTCACGGCCCCGGGGCGGCAGGAAATGGTCGATTGGCCGCGAATGCTCGCGATCGGACGGGAACGGCGGAAGAGAGGCCCTGGCGCCTTCAACCAATCCTATACGTCACATCGAAAAGAGGCCCTGCTTGAATCCCATTTCTGTTCATTCACGTTCATTAACGGCTATCCTCATAAGCGCCTCTCTGGCCGGCATGGCACACGCCCAGGTTCCCCAGGACCTCGCGGATAAGAAGGACTTCAAGGCCTACCGCTCCTCCAGCGCGGACCCCAGCGGCGGCAATGCGGACTTCCGGAGGATCGAGCCCACCGCAACGCTTACCGTGGCGGACATCCGCGGAAGCGGCCGCATCACCCACTTCTGGTGCACCATCGCGTCGCCGGACCCTGACCACCTGCGTGAGCTGGTGCTGCGCATGACCTGGGACGATGCCGCGCATCCCGCGGTGGAGTGTCCGATCGGGGACTTCTTCGCCCAGGGGTTCGGCAAGTACGTGGAGTTCGCCAGCGCCCCGGTCGCCATAGGATCGCACATGGCCCTGAACTGCTATTGGCCCATGCCCTTCCGCAAGCATGCCATGATCACCGTTACCAACGAGGGCGGCAAGCCTGTCAACGCCTTCTACTACAACATCGACTACCGGTTGGACAACCGGTCCGACCACGGATCGCGGTATTTCCACACGCAGTACCGGACCTACTTCCCGGCGCCTGTGGGCAAGCCGCTTACCATCTGCGACACCCGGGGCTCCGGTCAGTTCGTGGGCACCTTCATCTCCGTGCTGGCCAACAGCGACGGGTGGTGGGGCGAAGGAGACGACAACTGGTACGTAGATGGGGCATCCAGGCCCCAGATCAGCGGCACCGGGAGCGAGGACTACTTCTGCGGCGCGTGGGACTTCGGGCGGTCGTTCACCATGCCCTACTTTGGCGTGCCCTACTACGATAATCCGCAGAAGGGCGGGGAGAAGCGGGGCATCATGAACACCTGCTACCGCTGGCATATCCAGGACCCCGTCCCGTTCGCCAAGTCGCTGCTCTTTACGCTGGAGCATGGACGCCAGGGCTTTGACGAGGACCGAAAGCCGCTCACGAACAGTTACA
>CAYNFH010000201.1:0-11791 GCA_964396385.1 uncultured Chthonomonadaceae bacterium
GCCGTGTGGGGCCCCCCGTGGGGGGTGTGCGGGCCCCGACTGCGGGGGGGCGCCCACACAGGGCCGCCCCCACGATATTCTCACTTGTAATCGTTGCGTAAAGGGCTATACCACGAACGGTGCGCACCCGCGGCCGGACGGGCGCCCCTGTATGCCCCTACGCGAATCGTCCCGGTGACGTAAGGGGGGCAGCAACTGTCACGGCCCGTGGCCTCCTGTTCGGCGACAGTACAGAGGACCGCCCCTAGGGGATCAAGTTATCCGGATGATTATGGTCTTCTGTCCAGCGGGCCGGGTTAAGGGCGATGTACTCGCGGGCGCGTTGCAACTCTTCTTCGTCGCGGATGATGTGCTCGTAGTAATCCCGCTGCCACAGGCGGCCAGGGAATCGGGGCCAGTTCAGCTCCTTCACGCCGTCGATGTAGGCGTTGGTCGTTTGCGCCTTGTACCACCCCACGACGTCCCCGACAGTGGCTCGCAGGCCGTTGCCCGGGTGAGAGTCCGATGATCCCGTAGGGGCGGCCCTGTGTGGCCGCCCGCCGGCGTCCCAATCCTCAATCAGAAGCAGGATTCCGTGCACGTGGTTCGGCATGACGACGCGTTCGTCGAGCTGGAGATGCGGGTACTTGTGAGGCAGTTCTCGCCACCAGGAATCGGCCATATCCCCGGCTGGACTCCTGTGGACTTCTGCGCCGACGACCTCACCGAGGATGCATGCCCGCGTTTCGATGCAGATAGTTACGAAGTATGCGCCCGGCTGGGAGTAGTCGTAGTTGCGAAGTCTGATGGAGCGACGACTGGAAAGATCCGAGGGACTGGTCATGTTCGCGTATTCGCGTGGCGCGGGCGGGCACACAGGGCCGCCCCTACGTGTATGTCTCCTCCTGTCGCGACCAAGTGCGTTACAGGTTCGCCAGCTTCTCCAGGACCGTAACCAGCGCCTGGGTGCCGAGGTCTCCATTGCCTTCGGCCTCTACTGCGGCGAACAACTGGTGGGCAAGCGCCGCGCCGGGCAGCGAGACGGAGAGCTCGGACGCCGCCTCCATCACCAGCCGCAGGTCCTTCTGCTGCAGCTTGACCATGAAGCCCGGCGCAAAGTCGTGCGTAGCCATCTTGGGTCCCAGCACCTGGATGACCCAGGAGCCGGCCGCGCCCGCGCCAACCGCCTCCACCATGGTGAGCGGGTCCAGCCCCGCCTTCCGCGCGAAAGCCACCGCCTCCGCGGCGGCCACCAGGTTGCTGACAATGGCAATCTGGTTGCACAGCTTGACCATCTGTCCCTGGCCGTTCCCACCGCAGTAGACCAGCTTCTTGCCCATCGCCTCGAACAGCGGCCGGCAGCGCTCGAATACCTCCTGTTTTCCGCCGCACATGATGGAGAGCGTGCCTTCGATAGCTCCCTTCTCACCCCCGGAAACGGGCGCGTCCAGCATCTCCACGCCCCGCCGGCCCAGCTCCGAGGCTATCTCGCACGTCACCCGCGGCGAGATGGTGCTCATGTCGATTACCACCGCGCCCGGGCGGATCGATTCCGCGATGCCTCCCTCGCCGAGGATAACCTGGCGCACGTCCGGCGTGTCGGAGACGATGGTGATGACCACATCGGCGCCGTCCGCCGCCTCCCGCGGCGAACCGGCGAGGACCGCTCCGTCCTGGGCGAGCTCCTCCGCGCGGGCGCGGGTGCGGTTGTAGGCGCGCACACGGAATCCGTGGCGCAGCAGATTGCGGGCCATGGGCAAGCCCATGGTGCCGGTGCCGATAAACCCTACGGTCTGGTCTGGCATTCTCGCTCCTTGTGGTGGGGTTGGATGCATTCTACCTCTAGGTGAGAGGTGAGAGGTGAGAGCCGGATCCGGATTCCGGCTCATCATCCGCAACCTGTCCGCTGTAACCTGTCACCTGAATCTTTTTCCGCCGTCACTGTCACGACACTTGGGGCGGGGCGTTCTGGTAGGGTGGCATCGAAAATGAAGGATTGAATGAAATGTCTGGAGCCGACAAGCGGGGAATACCAATTTGCCTGATGACTCTGCGGGAGCGGAGCTTCGCTCGGACCGTGGAGGAGATCCTTCAGGACGGCTGCTGGTGGCTCGCTGCGCGCTCCGGGAAGTACGCGGTCAAGCAGGTCCTGATGGTGGACGCCGGACCGGAAGAGACGCGGCGAGACGAGTTTCGACTTTCGATGTTCGACTTTCAGATTTCCGATAGACGAGAGGGCGCATGATTCCGTCCCAAGGGGCGGTTGACATAGGGCGCGGCCGGCAGTCCGCGGGGGCCGTGTCTCGCAAGATGTCGCGGACTGGACAATCGGTTTAGGGTGTGGAGATCGCCTAGAGCGTCGGCTTGGGCGCTGACGCATCGCTCACGGCGATCTTCACAAGACGGGGAGCGTGAGGCGGAACACGCTCCCCGTTCTTATTTCAACCTTCAACCAACCCATGAAGGAATCTGTGCGGCCAGTGTCACAATGCGTTTTTGGACGCCTGGCCGGTAACGGTCCGGCGGCCGTCGGGTGGCTCGCTCCGTGGTTTGCTGCTGTCCCTGTTCGGTGGCGGACCGTGGCCGGTGTTCCCCAACGTGGCAGGAACGCCGCGACGCGTTCGTCCCGCAGGGCGGCCCACTCACAATATGCCCGTTATAGATAGTTCAGGCCCTCCCGGTTGCGGGAGGGCCTGAATGGCTACTGGGACTCCAGCCGCAGCGCGCGGCGCCAGACAATCTCGTCCTGCGCCCTCCTAACCCCGTCTCCCAATCCCGCGTACGCGGGCAGCAGTTTCAGCAGCAGAATCTGGTCCGGCGCGGCAAAGGGGCTGAGGTCCATGTGCGCGACTTCATGCGGTCCGGCCACTTCGATGCTCTGGGTCCGGGGCCTCCAATGCAGCACCATCCAGCGGACGTCGCGGAGCGGGATGGTGACGTGGTCATCCCCGGCTCTATAGGCGATCTCCGTGTGCGAAAGCCTCAACTCCGTGCGCAGGGACTCGTACGCGAATCCCGCGATGGCCCCGGAGACGGCGAGACCTAGAAATACCAGGCTGCCGTAGAAGACCTTCGCGGCCCGCCCCATGGGCGGGCCCACGTCATCTCCGGGGAGCCACACGAGCGCCGCCACGGCGAGCGCCAGCAGCAGCGTGACCAGCACCAGGAAGGTGTAGAGCAGGATGACAGAGCGGCCGGGCTGCACTACCAGCGTCTCGGCGGGTGTGCCTGCGGCGACGATCTGGTGCGCATGCGAGAACCGCGCGAGGTCTATGAGAAACCACGCCAGGAGGGCCACGAGGCAGACAAAGATTAATCGCGCCACACGGCGAGTCGCTGCAGTCATTGCTCGGTTGAGGGTGCGGGAGTCGTGAGTCGTGAGTCGTGAGTCGTGAGACCGGATTCTGGACTTCGGACTTCGGACTTCGGACCGCCGCTTGTAGATGCCTGCTGCCGCCCGCCTAGCGCCTGTTCCTCGCCCAGGGCGCGGCGGACGAAGCCGTTTGACTCCTGGAGACGCCGTGTGGCCTCCTCCGCGTCCACGCCCAGGCGCGCCATGAGGATGGCGGTCTTGGCGTGCCAGTTCGCCGATTCAAGCGCCTCGGCCGCCCGCTCGGGCGAGACACCGGCAGCCTCCATCACTATGCGAGTAGCGCGGTCGCGGAGCTTCGCATTTGTGGCCGCGACATCCACCATCAGGTTGCCATACGTCTTGCCCAGCCGTACCATGGCGCCGGTCGAGAGTAGGTTGAGCACCAGTTTCTGCGCGGTCCCCGCTTTGAGACGGGTCGAGCCCGTGAGCGGTTCCGGGCCCGTGACGGCCGCGATGGTGAGGTCCGCGTGCGCCTCCATCTCTGCGGGCCGCGTATTCACCACCGCGATGGCGTATGCGCCCGTCTGGCGGGCCGCCTCCAGCGCGCCGATGACATAGGGTGTCCGGCCGCTGGCCGCGATACCCACCACCACGTCCCTTGCGGTCACCCCTGCTCTGAGCAGGTCCGCCGCGCCCGTCCGCGGCTCATCTTCCGCCCCCTCGATGGAGCTGCGGAGCGCGGTGTCCCCGCCCGCGATGATGCCCTGCACCATGCCGGGCTCCACGCCGAAAGTGGGCGGGCACTCGCTCGCGTCCAGCACCCCGAGCCGCCCGCTGGTCCCCGCGCCGACGTAGATGAGCCGGCCTCCGCCCGACAGCCTCTCGGAGATGACCTCGATGGCCGTCCCAATGTCCGGGAGCGCCTCCTCCACCGCCTCCGCCACCCGGTAATTCTCGGCGTGGAGTACGCGCGCAAGCTCCGCAGGCGAAAGGAGGTCCATCTCCGCGGTGCGTGGGTTCCGCGCCTCGGTCTGCAGATGGCCTGTTGTGACGTGGGGCGAAGACACGCGAGGCTACTCCGCGACCCGTGAAGGGGTGATGGGGTGAAGGGGTGAAGGGGTGAATCCGGAGTCGTGAATCGTGGGTCCTGAGTCGTGAGACCGGAATCCGGAGTCGCCGCGTCGCCGCGTCGCCCTCTCTCCGCGTCCCTTTCCCCTTCTCCCCTTCACCCCTTCACCCCTTCTGTACTGCGCCAGAAGAATGGTGAGGACCTGCAGGTCGGCCGGAGTGATGCCCGGGATCCGCGCTGCCTGGCCGACGCTCGCCGGCCGGATGCGGCCGAGCTTCTCGCGCCCCTCCATGGAGAGCGCATGCAGGTCGGCGTACGGCATGTCCGGCGGTAGGAGCAGAGTCTCGAGCTTGGAATACTCCACGGCCTGACTCTTCTGCCTGGCGATGTAGCCCTCGTACTTCGTCTGGACCTCCACCTGCTCGGCCACTTCGCCCGCGACACTCTTGGGCGCGGGGAAGTGGGCGGCGATCCACTCGTATCCGATCTCGGGCCGGCGCAGGAGCTCCTGGAGCGAGACCTTGGTGTTGACCGGCGCTGTGCCCAGCGCCCGGAGGCGCGCGTTATCGCGCGGCGTGACGTACTCGCCGGCCAGCCGCTCCATCTCAGAGGCGATGGCGTCGCGCTTGGCGGTGAACCGGGACCAGCGGGCGTCGTCCACAACCCCCACCTCGCGGCCTAATGGAGTCAGCCGCAGGTCCGCGTTGTCATGCCGGAGGAGCAGGCGGTACTCGGCGCGAGAAGTGAGCATCCGGTACGGGTCCTCCACGCCCTTGGTGACCAGGTCGTCGATGAGCACCCCAATGTAGCTCTCCTGGCGGGGGACCGTGATGGGCTGTCGTCCCTGAGCGGTGAGCGCCGCGTTGATTCCGGCCACCAGCCCCTGCGCGCCAGCCTCCTCGTATCCGGACGTGCCGTTAATCTGTCCGGCCAGGAACAGGCCGCGGGCCAGCTTGCTCTCGAGCGTGGGCTGAAGCTGGTCCGGGAACGCCATGTCGTACTCCACCGCATATCCCGGTCGGAGCATCCGGACGTTCTCCATGCCGGGCAGCGAGCGGAGGAAGGCGATCTGGACGTCCTCCGGCAGGCTGGTGCTCATCCCCTGCACGTAGAGCCAATCGCTCTCCCACTCCTCCTGCTCCAGGAAGACAGGGTGCGACTCCTTGTCGGCGAAGCGGACCACCTTGTCCTCGATGCTGGGGCAGTAGCGCGGTCCGATCCCCACGATGCGGCCGGAGTACATTGCCGAGCGGTGCAGGTTGGCGCGGATGATGGCGTGCGTCTCCAGCGTGGTGTGGGTGG
Organism: uncultured Chthonomonadaceae bacterium; assembly: GCA_964396385.1. Lineage (GTDB taxonomy): Bacteria > Armatimonadota > Chthonomonadetes > Chthonomonadales > CAJBBX01 > CAYNFH01. The sequence goes on from CAYNFH010000201.1 coordinate 5,664, forward strand.
ACCAGCACGGCAGGAGCGGCCGCGGCGGGTTGAGGCGCTCGTTCATAAAGGAGAAGGGCGGGCAGTGCTCGGAAGGGACCGCCTCCACCCCGCTCCAGTCGATGGTCTGCTTGTCCACGCGCGGGGTGGTGCCGGTCTTAAACCGGCCCATGCGGATCCCCAGCCGCTGCAGCGCGCCGGAGAGGCCCTGCGACACGCCTTCGCCGTGCCGTCCTCCCACCGTCTGTTGGCCCCCACAGTGCATGAGCCCGTTGAGGAACGTACCGGTTGTGATCACCACCGCCCGGGCGCGTATCCCGCTGCCATCTACGGTGCGAACACCCACGACGTGACAGGGTGACAAGGCGACAGGGTGACAAGGTGAATCCGGATTCGCCCGCTCGCCCGCTCGTCCGCTCGCCTGCTCCTCAACCAGAAGGTCCTCCACCTGCACCTGCAGGAGCGTGAGGTTGGCCTGGGATTCCAGGGTGCGGCGCATCTGGCGGGGGTAGAGCGACTTGTCGGCGTGTGCCCGCAGCGTCTGGACGGCCGGTCCCTTGCCGGTGCCGACGTAGCGGATGTGGGTGAGGGTGGCGTCCGTGTTGAGGCCCATCTGGCCGCCGAGCGCGTCTATGTCGCGCGCCAGGTGCCCCTTGGCCGGTCCGCCGATAGAGCAGTTGCACGGCATGTGGGCAATTCGGTCCAGGTTAAGGGTGGCGACACCCACGCGGCAGCCCATGCGCGCGGCGGCCAGCGCGGCTTCGCATCCCGCGTGGCCCGCCCCCACCACCAGCACGTCAAACCCCTTCTCGTCCATGGCCGATATTATAACATTGGGGACGTGGGACAGGGGGCTTCCGATACGATACGGTCTAGTGGGTTGGCGGCTAGTTACAGCAAAGGGCTGGAACTCAAGTTCCAGCCCGTGTAAGGAAAACATCGAATTCTGAATCGGGGTGGCCGGATTTGAACCGGCGACCTTACGGTCCCGAACCGTACGCTCTACCAAGCTGAGCCACACCCCGGAGTACAGCAACGGTAAGTATAGAGGAAAGTAGCCGGACGTGTCAAGGTCCCGACAAGCCGCCAAAGTGCTCAACATGTGGGGCCTGTTTACAATTTGAGATCGCGATCTCAAATTCGCGCTCTCAGACCTTACCATCCGGCCGTCAACTCCTGCAGCGCGATTTCAGGTAGCCGCGTGCGCGGCTGGGTACGGTATACACGGGAGGGGGCTGCCCCAAATCCAACACCTTCCACCGCCTAACACAAAGGTGGTGATGGTACCAAACAACCACAATGTGAGTGAATTCACTCACATTGTAACGGTACGCAATCAGAGCTCGACAGCGACGGAAGCTCCCAACTCCGCCCGCCGCCAGCGACCCGCGAATTTGAGACAATGTCTCAACCGATCGGGGCGGCGGAGCACTGTCGGGCAAGGCCAGGCAACGCGGGAAACGGGGCGGGCCGAGTGCAGGTCCCGACACACCTGGCAAATGTACGGAGGGGCGCAAGCCGCCGAATATGGCATAAGGGGACGGATAGTGTTTGAGGAGGCTTCATGCAGCCAACGATCTCCGTGCTCCTGGCCGCCCTGGTGATGCACCCCGGCGGCGTGCCGAACCACTGGATGCGCGCCACCATCGAGCAGGGCGGTTTCACCGTCCACATGCCGGGCGTCCCCACACTGGTCAAGACCCAGACCTTCCGCACGCCGCGCGGCAGGCTCCGCATGCACGTACTCTCTCTGCCGCTCGATGGCCGGTTCTTCAGCGTCTGCTACACCGATGCAAGCCGGGAGTACCACCTCGCGCCGCCGGAGCAGGTGTTCATGGATGCCCGCAGAGCCTTCCTGCACGTGTTGCCGGGACGCATACTCCGAGACGAGCGTGGGACGATTAACGGCCAGCGGCGCGAGGAGTTCCTGCTGGACCTCCATGGACGCGGCGTGGTAGAGGTACGCGTCATTGCGCGAAACGGCCGGGCGTACCTGTTGTGTGCCGGATGCCCCTACTCGCAGAATGACTTCAACGACATAGCGCGGTTCTTCAACTCGTTCACGTTTCTAAACGGCAATCACAGGAAAGTAGTCAGTAGCCGCTAGCAGGTAGCCAGTAGAACTGCGCTGCGGCGATCGGGCCTACTGACTACTGGCTACTGACTACTGACTACAGGCTGAGGATAAGCACATGATAGCGCCGCTCTTGATGGCAGTGGTAATGGGATGGGCCGGGGCTCCGCGAGGGGAATGGATCCAGGTGGAGTCGCCCAGGGGAGGCTACACGGTATCGGTCCCGGGATATCCTTATGTACAGCGGACCCGCACAGAGGACCCGGACCTCGGGCCGTGCTTCGCCGGCTCTCTGGTCGTGAAGCGCACAAGCACCGAGTACTCCGTCGGGTACCTGGACGAGCCGGTCCGGCCAGCAGGGGAGACCGTGCAGAAGTTCCTGCATCGGGCCCGCAACGAATATAGCGGCACACGCTACTGCCGGCTGGTGTCGGAGCGGGGCACGACGGTAGACGGCTACCCAGCGCTGGACTTCGCGCTGGCCGTCTCCGGCGGCCATGCGGTGCGAGTTCGCCTCGTGGCGGTGGGCAACCGGCGGTATCAGCTAGTGGCTTTCGTACCGGCCCGCCTGGTCTCTTCGCCGACGGTGGAGAGGTTCTTCGCTTCCTTCAGACTCCGCAAGAGAAGGTAGCCCCCAAGCGCCCACCGTTGGGGAACAGACCGAAGACGGAAGTAGGTCCGGCAATAGTGGGGTGAGAGGGCGTTGGGAGAGTGCTCCCGGCGCCCTTTCCGCGCTTTAGGGGCCGCTTTGACGCTTGCTAAGGGCCGTGCTACAATGACCGGAACCAGCCGATGACAGGGTGACAACGTGAACCCGGAATCCGGCGTTCAGGCGTTCACGTGAGGGAGCCACTAGGAACGAGTGCAAATAGTACCGTCAATACACGCGTAGCCCCGAGGCCAATCGCCTGAACACCTGGACACCTGAACACCCATTCCCAAGGATGGACGCCCACTCGCTCAAGGTGCTGGAGTACCGGAAGGTACTGGAGAAGCTCGCGGCCCATGCCTCCAACCGCATGGGACAGGAGGCCGCACTCGCCCTGGAACCGGCGGCATACCCGGAAGTGGTGGCCCGCAGGCTCCAGGAGACGCGGGAAGCGCGCGTCCTCCTGGGCGAATCCGGCATGCCGCTGGGCGGCATCCACGACGTGCGCGCCGAGGTGGAGCGCGCTAACATCGAGCACACGCTCAGCCCGCAGGAGCTGCTGGACGTGGCCCAGACCTGCGGTGCGGGACGACGGCTGCGCACGTACCTCCAGAAGCGCGCCGAGCAGGTTCCGCTCCTAGCCGAGATCGGCGGCAACATCCCCCTCCTCCAGAACGTGGAGACCCGCATCGACGAGAGCATCGCCGACAACGGCGAAGTGCGCGACAGCGCCACGGCGGAGCTGGCCCATATCCGCAGCCAGCTCAAGGTGACCCAGGCGCGGCTGCGCGACCGCCTGAACAGCATCCTGGCCAGCGACAAGTACCGCCCTTACGTCCAGGAGCCGATCATCACCGTACGCGAGGGGCGCTACTGCATCCCGGTCAAGGCGGAGAACCGGGCACAGTTCGGCGGCATCGTCCACGACGCCAGCGCAAGCGGCGCCACCGTCTTCGTGGAGCCCGGCGCGTGTGTGGAGTTGGGCAATGAGCTCAAGGAGCTCAGCATCAAGGAGGCGCAGGAGGTCAGCCGCATTCTGTCCCGGCTCACGGAGCTGGTCGGCAAGGCGGCGGGCGATCTCCGCCAGATGCTGCGGTTCCTGACCGAGCTGGACCTCGCCAACGCCAAGGCGCTGTTGGCGGAGGAGATGCAGGCGAACGATCCTCGCCTGAGCCGGGACGTGGAGGTCAAGCTCTACGCCGCCCGCCACCCCCTTCTCACCGGCCAAGTGGTGCCGATCGACGTGGAGGTGGGGAACCGGTTCACAACGCTCCTCATCACCGGCCCGAACACGGGCGGCAAGACGGTGACGCTTAAGACGGTGGGGCTGCTCACGCTCATGGCGGAGGCGGGCCTCCAGATACCGGCGTCTCCGGACAGCGAGGTGGCGCTCTTCGAGCAGGTATTCGCGGACATCGGAGACGAGCAGGACATCCAGCAGTCGCTCTCCACCTTCTCCGCGCACCTGAAGAACATCACCCGCATCATCTCATCGCTGGGTCCGAGCGCGCTGGTGCTGCTGGACGAAGTCGGCGCGGGCACCGATCCGGCGGAAGGCGCCGCGCTGGCGAAGGCCCTGCTCAACACGATGCAGCGGAAGGGCGCCCGCGTGGTAGCGACTACGCACTATGGAGAGCTGAAGGAGTACGCATATTCGCACGCGGGCGTGGAGAACGCTTCGGTGGAGTTCGATCGGGAGACGCTCCGGCCCACCTACCGGGTCATGCTGGGGGTTCCGGGCAGCTCCAACGCCTTCTACATCGCGGGCCGCCTGGGGCTGCCGGAGGAGATCATCCGGGAGGCCAGCGATTACCTCTCCAACCGTGAGAAGAGCACTGCCGAGCTGCTCCAGCAGATAGAGGAGAGCCGGCGCAAGGCGTTCGAAATGGAGCGCGACGCCGCGCAGGCCAAGCGGGACGCCGAGGCCGAGCGGGACGAATACGAGCGGCGCGCAAGGGAGGTGAAGGACGTACAGCGGACCGTCCGCCGAGAGGCCGAGGAGGAGGCCCGGGCGGTCATCCGCCGGGTGTCCGAGCGGGCCGAGAACATCCTGGACGAGCTCCGCAAGATGAACCGAGGCGCGCGGAAGGGCTCCACGGCCCGGCGGCAGTTGGTCGACCTTCGCCGGCAGGCAGCGGCCGAGCTGGAGACGCCGGAGCCGGAAGTGGAAGAGCCCGCGCCGGCGGAAGGCTATTCCTTCAAGAAGGGCGATCGCGTGCGGGTTTCGACGCTCAGCCTGGATGGCGAGCTGCTGGAGGACCCGCGGGACGGTACGGTGGCCGTGCAGATGGGCGCGATGCGGGCGACGCTGCCCCTGGACGTGCTGCGGCCGTCGCCCGTCAAGCCGGAAGCGCCCGCCAGGTCCCGGCGCACGGGGGCGACCGACATCTCCATGCGGAAGGCGCTCTACATCTCGCCGGAGCTGATGCTCCGTGCCATGCGGGTGGACGAGGCCGCGCCTCTGCTGGACAAGTACGTTGACGACGCCTACGCTGCCGGAATCCACCAGGCGCGGATCGTCCACGGCAAGGGTACCGGGGCGCTGCGCAAGTTCGTGTGGGACACCCTCCAGCGGAATCCGGTGGTGCGATCGGTGCGGCTTGGGGACGAGAGCGAGGGAGGCGAGGGCGTGACCGTCGTCCAGTTCAAGGAGTAGCGGGCAGGGTGATGGGTGAGGGGCCGGAGTGGATGAGGAGCAGGTAGGGGCGCTCATCGCCTGCGCCCGAAAGGTACGTGACTGCGCCTACGCGCCATACAGCGGCTTCCGCGTGGGAGCGGCCGTGGTGGCGGAGGACGAGCGGGTCTTCTTCGGCTGCAACGTGGAGAACGGGTCCTTCGGCCTCTCGCTCTGCGCGGAGCGGTCGGCTCTCGCCGCGGCCGTCGCGGCAGGCGCCCGGCGCGTGCGCGCGGTGGTGGTGGTGACGGAGGCGGACCCTCCGGCAACCCCCTGTGGAGCCTGCCGGCAGTGGATGGCGGAGCTCGGCGGCCCGGACCTAGAGGTGATCGCCGCCGGCACGGACGGCGCTATGCACCGCTTCACGCTGGGCCAGCTCCTCCCGGATGCGTTCACACTATAGTATGAGCACCGCGGTACAGTTTGGCGCCGGGAACATCGGGCGCGGATTCATGGCGCAGCTCCTCCATGAGAGCGGCCTGGAGGTAGTCTTCGTGGAGGTTGCGCCGGCCCTGCTTGAGGCCGTTCAGGAGCTAGGAGCGTACACCCTCCACATCGTAGGGCCCGGCGCGGAGGAGGTGGAGATCGACCGCATCCGGGCCGTAGACGGGCGCGACACGGCATCGGTGGCCCACGCGCTTGCCGAGTGCGGCGCCGCCTGCACCGCCGTCGGCGCGGGCGCGCTTCCATACGTCGCGCCGGCCATCGCGGAGGGACTGCTCCTACGGTACAGGCAGGGCGGGGGACCACTC
>CAYNFH010000202.1:0-11720 GCA_964396385.1 uncultured Chthonomonadaceae bacterium
GTAGGGGTCGCCCGGCTGGAGTGTGATGCTGTAGACCGCCTGGTTCGCCTGCGCGCCGCTGTGCGGCTGCACGTTGGCGTGCTCCGCGCCGAAGATGCGCTTGGCCCGCTCACGCGCCAGGTCCTCCACCACGTCCATATTCTCGCAGCCGCCGTAGTACCGCTTGCCGGGGTACCCTTCGGCGTACTTGTTGGTGAGGACAGAGCCCATCGCCTGGAGCACCGCGCGCGAGACGACGTTCTCGGAGGCGATCAGCTCGATATTCTCATTGAGGCGGGTGATCTCGTGCTGGATCGCGTCGGCGATGTCCGGGTCCACTTCGGAAAGCGGGGCGGTCCGTGCGGCGGCGGTGCGCTCAAGCAGGGTCAAGGTGGATCTCCTGAAACACGGGTGGCAGAGGATGGGGTCCTGGGCGGCACGCTCCGCCCGCAACCGAGGATATTCTACACCATGCCGCACCCGCCCGCAACGCGTGTGCAGCCGGGGCAGGTGCGGGTCCGGAACCCGAGAGCCGAGAGCGCGACGCCGTACGGGCACCGCAACGCCATACGCACCGGGGCGTGGGCACGGACCGAGGTCCGGCGCTGAGTGGCCCGCGGCCGAGTGTCAGCCTTCGCCGACACGAGTCGTAGCGGAACAGAATGGAAGGGGAGCGTCAGTCGTCCGAATCCTGGGTCTCTAGGTACCAATGGGCGCGTTTCTTCGCGAGGCGAATCAGTACCGAATGCGACTCCGGCCGGTTGCGCAGTCCGGCGCGGGGCTCATAGATGTAGGTTGTTCCGGCCAAGAGCCCGTGGACAGGCCAGAACATTATCTGTGCATCTGGCATGTTTCCTTCGATGTAAACAGATCCATCCTGGGATAGCCGTTTGAACTCTGGCGGAAGCTGCGCTCTTCCAGCCTTATCTGGACGGACTGCGCCGGATTCGATAAGGCGGGCGGCTCCATCGTAGGAATCCTGGTCTGCAAGCGGGGCAATCGCAATATACGAGTCCGTCAGGCCCGTCAATGGAACCGTTCTCAACACTGGCAGGACGCCTAACCACAGAGCGAGCGGAAGGAAGACTCGAATGCCCATGCGACCGGCGCTAACTACGACCAGTCCGGCAGACGCAATGATTCCTAGGGGCTCGAGCAAGAGAAGCCCGAGACCGAGCAGAATACCCCAGCCTTCGCCCAACGTCGCAAACAGAAGAGTGTTGAAGACTTCATGTGTCTCGACCGCGAGGGTGGTGAGGAGGGGGCTGAGGAGCAACACGGTCCACCACCTGTTCAGGACCCTCGGGTTTGAGTACGCGCGGTCAGCGCCGGGAGTGACTGAGACCGAGCGGGCGGCTGGGAGGCAGGGATCCGGCTGGTTCAGCCGGAGCGGTGAGTCGCTCATGGTATTCATGAAGTCATCTCGGGCGGACGGCTACTGGAGCCGATGCGCCGCCTGTGCAGCGCGGGAGCGGCTCCAGCTCCAGGTGCGCCAGTCGTCCGCATAGCCGCGGCTCCACCGCGACTCGAGCCGGTTGACCACGGTCAGTCGGGCGCCCTCCGGCAGCTTCGGCAGGGCCGCGACGAGCGCCGGCGCCGCGTCGGCACTGAGAGACAGCGCGTAGGCCGCGTCGAACCGCTGGGTAGTGGCCGCGCGCGCCGCGTTGACCCGGACGATGTAGGCGTCGGGATTCACGCCGTGGAGGACCAGTGCGGTCGCCAGCGCGCTCGCGAGCGACCCGAGCGCGAACCAGCGCCGCCGCCCGCCCAGCACCGTGGGGCATAGCCAAACGTATACGGCCGCGAGCCACAGCATGGAAGCCATGGTGTAGAGGCGCAGCTCGGTCATGCCGTACGCCCCCTGGTAAGCGCGCATCCGGTACACCGCCGATGCCAGGACCACCAGCACGCAACACGCGAGCACTCTCCCTAGCAGCCGGTGGATGCGCTCGACAGCGCCGCCTGCGGCCTCGACGACGCTGTGGGAAAGCAGCAGCAATGGCAGAGTCACTCCCGCGACGGCGAAGAGCTCGAAGTAGCCGCGCCGGGCGTAGTCGGCAAACGTAAGGTGGGGAGTGACCATCACGAGATGAGAGCCGCCGAACAGGTAGTGGAGCTGGATTCCTACGAACAGCAGGAACAGCATGTCTATCGAGGCCAGGGCGACGCAGACCTCCACCGGGCCGACCGGCGCGCTGAACCTGCTCTCCGTCTCTGCCGCCGCGACCTCCTGCGCGAGCGCCGTATGCCGCAGCAGTCCCCCGCAGACCCACGCTATTCCGGCCGCCATCAGCAGGTGGCCCGTTACGGCCCCCGCATCGATGTCGAAGGCGCGCGCCACGAGCTGGCGGAACACCTCGTCGGCGGAAGCGAATAGCGCCCCGAAGACCAGCAGAAGCGGCAGCGCCAGCGCCAATCCGCGACCCGCGGTTGCCACGGTCCGGCTCACCCCGCCGCGCGGGATCTCCGCCCAGTCCACGTCTCGGCGGATAAGCTGGAGCGGGTTCACGACGGCCGCGGCGATCAGCCGCGAAAGCTCCGCGACATATCTCGTCCAGCCGCCAATGGGGGTCCGGCCGCGCTCCAGCGCGGCCGACGCAAGGGCCAGGCACACCCAGACCGCCACCGCGTCGACGGCCTTGAGGACCGGAGAGTCCCGCCAGGCCAGCCCGGCCGCGAAAACCAGGGCGCCGAGGAGCCAGCCGTGAGCCGCCGCATTGGGCCTGCGCCAGGTGAGCACCAGAATGCTCATCGCCAGCCCGTCCAGCCAGAGGAGGGCGTTAAGGCCCCACGGCGTTGCGCGCAGGAGCGTGTCCCCCTCGATGCCCAGCCCGACCGCGATTGCAATCGCGGAAAGAGCCAGCCTCGTCCTCTCGCTCATGGTGCATACTCCTTCTGGTTGTATAGCGATAGAGGCAAATCAGGCGATACAGCAGAGCAACCCTGGAAGCGGGTGCCGCTACTCGTCGAATACCCGCCGCAGGCGGCGTTCGATGGGATCCGTGGACCGAGCGCGAGGCGCGGACCGTTCCGGGAGCAGCGCCTGGCCGGCTGAATCCACTAGTGAGCGAAGCGCCTGCTCCAGGAGCTCGGAGGCGAGCCGGTCCGCGGCCACGCCTCTGGCACGGCTCGCGGCCGCCAGGACCTCGAAGGGTCCGTTCTCTATCCCAATCCGTATCCGCCGCATGGTGCCGCCTAAGGCCGCGCCGCCCGGATGATGCGCTCCAGGGCGTGCAGGTACTCTTCAAACGCCGCCCGGCCGGTCTCCGTGGGAAGCGCGGTGGTGTGGGGCTTGCGGCCCCGGAACTCTTTGTGCAGGGTGACGTAGCCCCGCTCCTCCAGCAGCGCGAGGTGCGTGGAGAGGTTGCCGTCCGAAAGGCCGAGGGTCTCCTTCAGCAGCTTGAAATCGGCGGAGCCGAGGGCCAGCAGCGTCGACATGATGCCGAGCCGCGCCTTCTGGTGGATGACCTCGTCCAGCGCCTCGAGCGCCGGCGCGTCGAGCGGGAGACTACCAGCCATCTCTTCTCGATACCGTGATGCCGTAGACAATGTGGAACCCCCCGAACGCGACGGCAGTCATGAGCAGGCCAATCGAGTTCGATGCGGCGGGCAGCAGGTGCTGGAGGCCGAGCGTCAACACCCCTGCACCCATGAACGCCCAGCCCAGCCGGGCCACCTCTTTCTGGGAAAATAGGGCAACGGCGCAGACCGCCACGCCGTAGCAGAGCATCCAGAAGGGGTAGACCTTCTCCAGGTGGCCCGTAGTGGCGAGGCTGAGGGTGAGGAGAGCCCCCGTCAACAGGCCCGGGGCGGAGGCCAGGGCCATCTGCTGGCCCAGTCGGGAGCGGATGGTCTTGCCCACGAACCGGGCCTTGCGCTTGGTCAGCACGTAGTCCGTTCCCACCGCGAGCAGTACGACGACGGACCAGAGGGCGAGGAATCCGGGGACCGATTCGCGCTGCGTCAGGGTCAGCCACCGCCACTGGACCGCGCTCGCGACGATGGAGTAGAGCCCGGCCAGAACGCCGGAGAGGCCGGAGAAGGTGGAGTGCTTGGTGGAGCGCTCCATCAGGTCCCGGATGATCCGGAGGTTCTGTTCGGCCTCTTCGTAGGGGCGGGGCAGCGGCTCAAACTCCTGCACGGTCATCCTGTTCTCCTCCCGCAGAAACTTTGCCACACAAAGTGCTTTGACAGCAGCATTATACCACGCCCGGCGGAGGTGTCAAGGGGAACCTGGTGACCTGGTGACCGGGTGACCTGGTGACAGGGTGAGAGGGCGGACTGTTACAGGGTGGAAATGAAGCGGTCTATCGCGGCGAGGGCGCGCTCGGATTTGAGGCGCGCCTTCTCGCGCTTGTCGCGGACCGGCTGCGGCAGCTCCGGCATCACGCCGAAGTTCGCGTTCATGGGGGCGAAGCGGCGAGGGTCGGTCTCGACCAGGTAGTGGCAGAGGGAGCCGAGGGCGGTCTCGCGCGGGAGCACGGCCGCCGGAACGCCGGTAGCGGCGCGGTGGGCGTTCAGACCGGCCACCATCCCGATGGCCGCGGATTCCAGGTAACCTTCCACGCCGGTAATCTGGCCGGCCAGGTAGACGCCGGGATGGTCCCTCACCTGCATGGTGAGGTCCAGCACCTTCGGCGCGTTCACGTACGTGTTGCGGTGCATCACGCCGAAACGAACGAACTCCGCATTCTCCAGGCCCGGTATCATCCGGAACACGCGCCGCTGCTCGCCCCACTTTAGGCGGCTCTGGAATCCCACCAGCCCCCACAGCGTACCATCCTTGTTCTCCTGCCGGAGCTGCACCACGGCGTAGGGCCTCCGGCCGGTCCGAGGGTCGGTCAGGCCGATGGGCTTCATCGGGCCGAACGCCAGGGTACGCTCTCCCCGGCGGGCCAGCTCCTCCGCCGGCACGCACATCTCGAAGTAGATGATCTTCTCGTCCTCCGGGTTGTGCGAAGCGGAGACCTCGGCGGCGGCCAGCTCCCGCCAGAACGCCTGGTACTCCTCCTTGGTCATGGGACAGTTGAGGTAGTCGGCGCTGGCGTCGCTTGGAGTCGTGAGTCGTGAGTCGTGAGTCGTGAGAACGGAAGGCGAAGCCGTTCCCTCGACTCTAGACTCTAGACTCTCGACTCCAGCCTTCTCCCCTTCTCCCCTGCGGCCGCCCGAGCCTCCCTCGGCTCGGGATTCGGAAGGCCGCAGCACCTTCTCCCCCTCTTTCCCTCTCGTATCTCCGCGGCCGCGGCGGGAGGCGCGGAAGACCTTCGAGAGATCCAGGCTGTCCAGCGTTACGGTGGGGGCGACGGCGTCGTAGAAGTACAGCGAGTCGCCTCCCGCGAGCTGCTGGAGTCGGTCCGCCAGGGCTTCCGAGGTGAGGGGGCCGGTCGCGAGGATGACGGGCCGCTCGGGAGGGATGTCGCACACCTCCTCGTGGACCAGCGTGATGTTGGGGTGCGCCTCGATGCGCTCCGTGACCTCCCGGGCGAACGGCTCCCGGTCCACTGCCAGCGCCTCGCCGGCCGGGACCCGGTGGCGCTCCGCGACAGGCAGAATGAGTGAGCCGAGTCGGCGCATCTCCTCTTTGAGCACGCCGCTCGCGTTGGTGAGAAGGTTCGACTTGAAGGAGTTGGAGCAGACCAGCTCCGCGAGGTCGCCGGTCTGGTGGACGGCCGTCATCTTGCGCGGGCGCATCTCGTAGAGGCGCACCCGGCTGCCTCTTTGGGCGGCCGCCCAGGCGGCCTCCACGCCGGCAAACCCCCCACCGACGACGACTATCTCATCAGCCATGGAGCACGATCAGGCTACGCCGGCGGGGACGGGCTTCTCTTCGTAGTCGCAGTCCGGGTTGGTGCACTTGATGGCGCCGGTGGGCTTGCCGCGGAACGACTGCTCGCCCAGCGGATACTTATGGCACTGCGGGCACTGGCGATCCAGCGGCTTGTGCCAGGTGGTGAAGTCGCACGCCGGATAGTTGGAGCAGCCATAGAAGACCGCCCCTCGGCGCGATCGCTTCACCAGCAGATCCCCGCCGTCCTTGGGGCACTTGATGCCGAGCGGCTCCGCCGGCTGGTTGCCGTTCTTGGCGGCGGGGCCCTCGTCTCCTGGCAGCCGCACGATGGTCTTGCACTTGGGATAGGCGGAACAGCCCAGGAACTTGCCGAACCGGCCTTCCCGCTCAATGAGCGGCTTGCCGCACTTGGGGCACTTCTGGTCCGTCACCACCGGCTCCGGCTTCTGAGGCTCCTCGCGCGGCGTGCCGTCCTCGTTCAGGATGGTCTTGCACTTGGGATAGCCGGAGCAGCCCAGGAAGCGGCCGAAGCGGCTCTCGCGCAGCATCATCTTGCGGCCGCAGTTGGGGCAGGTGACGTCCGTCTCCACCTGCTGCGGCTTCACGCGCTCCATGGTCTCGTGCGCCGCGCTCACGGATTGGTCGAACGGCCCGTAGAACTCCCGGAGCAGCCGCACCTTGTCCGCGCGGCCCTCCTCCACGTCGTCCAGGCGGGTCTCCATGCCGGCCGTGAAGCCCACATCCAGCACCTCCGGGAAGTGCTTCACCAGGAGGTCATTGACGGTGAAGCCTAACTCCGTGGGCCGGAACTTCTTCTCCTCCAGCTTCACGTACTCGCGGTCCTGGATGGTGGAGATGATGCTGGCGTAGGTGCTCGGCCGGCCGATGCCCTTCTCCTCCAGCGCCTTCACGAGTGTAGCCTCGGTGTAGCGGGGCGGCGGCTCCGTGAAGTGCTGCCGCGGCAGCAGGGAGATCAGCTCCAGGTCCTGGCCCTCTCTCAGTGCCGGCAGCGGGTCGCGCTCCTCGTCGGTCTTCTCGTCCGTATCCTTGCCCTCGGTGTAGACCCGCATGAAGCCGTCGAACTTCACCACAGAGCCGGTCGCGCGGAACGTATATCCCTTCGCGTCGATGTCGGCGGTGGTGACGTCGAAGACCGCCGGCTCCATCTGGCTTGCCACGAACCGGTTCCATATCAGCCGGTACAGCCGGAACTGCTCGGGGCTCAGGTACTGCGAAACGGAGTCCGGCGTGCGGAAGACGGATGTGGGCCGGATGGCTTCGTGCGCGTCCTGCGCCGCGCCCTTGGTGGTGTACTGCTTGGGCGTGTGAGGCAGGTACGGCGCGCCGTACTGCTCCTCAATGAACTTGCGGGCCTCCTGCTGCGCCTCCGCGGCGACACGCGTGGAGTCCGTGCGCATGTAGGTGATAAGCCCCACAGAGCCGGCGGGGCCCAGTTCCACGCCCTCATAGAGCGCCTGGGCTACCGACATCGTGCGCCGGTTCCCGAAGCCCAGCTTCCGGGACGCCTCCTGCTGGAGCGTGCTGGTGATGAAGGGGGCGGCGGGGTTGCGGCGCTGCTCGCGCTTCTTGACCGAATCGACAACGTAAGCGGCTCCATCCAGGTCCCGGACGATGGAGGCGGCCTCTTCCTCATTCCGGAGCTGGACCTTCTCCTTGCCGCGCCCAATGAACTTGGCCTCGAAGGGGAACCGCTTGTCCGGTGGGCGGGGCGTCAGCGTCGCGGTGAGGCTCCAGTACTCCTCCGGCACGAACGCCTGGATCTCCCGCTCTCGCTCGCAGACGAGTCGCACGGCCACCGACTGCACGCGGCCGGCCGAGAGGTTCTTGCGCACCTTCTTCCAGAGGAGCGGCGACAGCTTGTATCCCACCAGCCGGTCCAGCACGCGGCGGGCCTCCTGGGCGTCGACCCGCTTCTCGTCCACCGTGCGCGGATGCCGGATGGCATTCTCGACCGCCGAGCGGGTGATCTCGTTGAATTCGATGCGGCGGGGGTCCTTCAGCTTCAGCGCCTGCGCCAGGTGCCAGGCGATGGCCTCGCCCTCGCGGTCCGGGTCGGACGCCAGGTAGACGGTGTCGGCGCCTTTGGCCGCGGCCTGGAGCCGCTTCAGCACGTCCTTGCGCGTGGGGATGGGGACGTACTTGGGCGTGAAGTCGCGCTCCACGTCCACGCCCAGTTCCCGCTCCGGCAGGTCCCGGACGTGCCCCATGGAGGCCTCGACCTGGTACCCGCTGCCGAGGAAGTTCTTGAGCGTCTTGGTCTTGGCCGGCGATTCAACGATGATGAGAGACTTTGGCATAGCACCTCTTGACGGAAGACGGAGGACGGTAGACGGACGCGGCGACGCGGCAATAGAGCGACGCGGCGAGCCGGAATCCGGGTCGGTCATCCGTCTCCCGTCATCCGTCCTCCCAGAGCGTGCGCTATCTTACCTTTGGGCATACCCTTTGTCAAGCAGGCTCAAGCGCTCGGTGTGTGTCGCAATTCGCGGCAACCTCGGAGAACAGATGTAGGGGCGGCCCTGTGTGGCCGCCCGTCCGGGACCTTGCGGGCGGCCACACAGGGCCGCCCCTACGTCTTCTGCGCTGGCCAGATCACTGCCACGATTCATTACTCACACGGCAAGCGCTGTTTCAGTGGCGATTCAAGCGGTTTGGACCCGGCAACAGTGCAGCCCGCGCACAATGTACGCGGGCTGGGAAGGCGCTGGTTCCCGCTCGAATTAGCGGGAGGCCATCTGGGTCATGAGCGTCTTGACGGCCACTTCCAACTGGCGGTCATTGTCCTCGGCATAGTCTTCCGGGGTCATCTCCACCATGATGTCAGGCGGTACGCCGTAGTTCTCCAGGTTGCGGCCGGACAGCGTGTACCAGCCAGTACGGGGAATGCGGAACGTCGTCCCGTCCACAAGTGTGATGTTGCTGGTCCCGATGACGCCGCCGTAGGTGGTCATCCCCACGAGCTTGCCTAGGCCGTACTCCCGGAAGCCGTTGGGGAAGATCTCTGCGTCGCTCGCCGACTGCTCGTTGATGAGCAGGATGGTGGGCCGGTTCCACACCTGGAACGGCTGGGTGGAGCGCTCCGCGTCGCGCGGAACCTCATAGCCATGCGGCGTCCGGCGGAGGAGCGCCAGCAGCTCGTCGTGGATACGGCCGCCCCCGTTGAAGCGAACGTCCAGTACCAGTCCCTGTTTGCTCTGCGCGTCGCCGAACAGCTCCCGCTCGAAGCGGTGGAGCGACTGCTGGTCCATGGCGCGGATGTGGATGTAGGCCAGCTTGCCGTCCGAGAGGGCGTCCACCTTGTCGCGGCGCGTCTGAACCCAGCGCTCATACTCCAGGTCGTCCAGGGCGCTCTTGCTGATGGGCTTGACCTTGACCGTCCAGGATCCCTCTTTGGTCGGCTTAGAGTTGACGGTCAGCTCGGTCGGCTTGCCGACCTTGTCCTCGAGGGTGCGGTACATCGACTCCGTGTGGGCCACCGGCTGCCCGTCGATGGCCAGGATATACTGGCCTGCCTCCACGTGGTCGCCCACCTGGTCCGCGGGGCCGTGCGGCATCACGTCCGTGACCTTGAGGCCGGGACCGGCGTAATCCTGGTCGAACCCGAGGCCAAGGTTGCCCGTCACCACCGCCGGACCGGGATCCGGGGGCGGCATCGCGCCGAGGTGCGAGGCGTTCAGCTCCCCGATCATAGCGTCCAGCAGCCAGGCAAAGTCCTCTTTGGCCGTGATCTCGGCCAGCAGGGGCTCGTACTTCCTGCGCAGCGCCGACCAGTCCGCCCCGTGCATCTTAGCATCGTAGAAGTGCGTGCGGAGGTTGCGCCACGCCTCGTTGAATGCCTCCTGCAGCACGACCCGGCGGTCCAGCTCCATGGCCGCCGTGAATCCGATCTGGGTGGGGGCCGGCGCGCCCCGCACCACCTGGAAGATGGTGCCGCCCGGCCCCAGGAAGAAGAAGCGAGACCCGTCCGGCGCGAAGACCACGGAGCCTCCCGTGGCGCCGCCGGTCATCCGCACCGTTGCGCCGGAAGTGATGTCGACCGCCCACCATCCCTCCTGTCCCGCGCCGGAGAGCGTGCAGACGGCCGTCCGGCCATCCGGCGCCAGGGCCATGCTGGTGACGGAGGAGCTGAAGGTGGTCACTGGCTTGGCGCGGTTCTCGATGCCCGCGAACTCGATCCGCATGGTCGCCGCGCGGGGGACGGCCCCGTGATCCGGCTGCGTGCCCTCGTCCGGGGATGGCAGCAGATCGACAGTGTAGAGGTTCATGGCGTCGCCGGTGCGGTTGGAGAGGAAGACCAGCCGGCGCCCGTCCTGCGACCACGCCGGGTCCGTATTGGCTCCCGGATAGCGGGTGACATTGACGGGCGTGCCGCCCACGGCAGGCACAATCCAGATGTCCACCGTGCCGGTGGAGTCGCGGCGCGTGTAGGCTATCCAGCGGCTGTCCGGCGACCACGCGTAGCCGCCCACACCCGCGCCCGGTCCTAGCCGTACGGCGCTCGCGGCCAGATGCGACACCTCCTCCTTCTGGAGGTCCTGTGGAACGGGCACGGCATAGAGGCCCGGATCCGCGCCACCGCTTCGCACAAACGCGAGGAGCCTGCCGTTCGGCGAGAACTGCGGGCGCTCGTCGTCGGCCGGGTCCACCGTGACCTGCTTCTCCGCGTGGCTCGCTACGTCCATCAGGTAGATATCCAGGTTGCCGTTGCGGTCGCTGGCGTAGGCGAGCAGCTTGCCGTCTTCCGACCAGGTGGGGGAGTACTGCGAGACTCCGGTCTTTGTGAGCCGCGTCGCGTCGCCGCCCGCCGCCAGCACGGTCCAGACCTCGCCACGCGCCGTGAACGCCAGCGTCTTGCCGTCCCCAGAGGCGGCGAGGGAGGTGGCGCCCCCGTTCATCTGGACGTAATCGGAGGGGTTCTGGCGGTCGTCGGAGGGGGCGGAGATGGGGATGGTTGATGGTGCCGGATTCGGGTGTTCAGGTGTTCGGGTGTTCAGGTGTTCAGGCCCGGATTCCGGAGTCGTGAGTCGTGAGTCGTGAGTCGTGAGAGCGGAATCCGGGCCGGGACGGCGCCCGGCCCCTACAGCGGCAGAAGCTCCCCCAGTATTGGGGGGGGAGGGCTGCGCCTGGAGCCGAGCGAGCGCAGGCTCCGCAGCGCTCCCTTGGGGGGCCAAACGGAGGGACCAGAGCTGGAAGTCCTGCTCGTAGGCGATGGTCGAGCCGTCGCGGGAGATGCACGGGAAGCGGACGGGCGCGCCCTGGTGGTGGGTTACCTGGGTCGGCTCGGCGCTGGTGAGCGGCATCTTCCAGAGGTTGGGCGTGCCGGCGCGGTCTGTTACGAAGAAGACGCCTGTGCCGTCGCGGTTCGGCAGCGGCCAGCCGTCCCAGCCCTCGTAGCTGGTGAGCCGGCGAGTCTTGCCCGTGGCCAGGGACAAAGCGTAGATGTCCGCATTGGCGCTGCCATGGTAGCGCGGCCGCCACCAGTCCTGCCGCCCCCGCGTGTACACGATGGTCTTGCCGTCCGGCAGGAAGCTGGCGTACCGCGTCATGTTGCGGTCCCGCGTGAGCCGGCGCAGGCGGCCGTCCTTCAGGCTGACCGTGTAGAGGTCGGGGTACCGGCCCTCGCGCGCTGAGGTGAAGAGGAGCTGCGTGCCGTCCGGAGACCAGTCCTGAACGACGTCGTCCGCGCTGTGGAACGTGATCTGCCGCGCGTCTCCGCCGCGCGCCGGGATGATGAAGACGTCGAAGTTGCCCTGCCGGTTGGAAGAGAAGGCGATCCAGTTGCCGTCCGGGGACCACTTGGGGAAGGTGTCGTAGGCCCTATGCACCGTCAGCCGCCGGGCCCTGCCGCCCGCGGTTGGGACCACCCAGAGGTCGCCCAGGTATTCGAAGCAGAGCTGATTGCCGTCCGGGGAGAGCGCCGGGTAGTGGGCGC
>CAYNFH010000203.1:0-11473 GCA_964396385.1 uncultured Chthonomonadaceae bacterium
CGCTGCCATGGCCCCCGGTGGAAGCGTGTGACGAGGACAAGCTGGCCGTTGTGGAAGGTCGGCAGCATGGAGTCGCCGTGCACTTCGGCCACGCGAAACTCCATGAAGAGAAAGGCAAGAGTGAGGCAAAAGGTAGTCAGAACGAGGATCTGCCGGCGCCTGCGCGACATGCTTCCCAATCCCTCGGGCGCCGCGGATCCGCCGCAGGGCCATCCCGCGAAACGCGTTAAGTATAGCATGTTCCAGTTGGGGGAGACAGAGCCGCTTGGACAGTAAGCCGTTCGTCGCGGCGGAACGCGCGGATACCGCCGCACGGCGCGCAGACCGCGCGGCCAGCGCAGCCATTGACCAGCAGATTATCGGCCGGTGCAAGGGCGGCGACCGCAATGCGTTCAATGAGTTGATGGGCCGGTATGAGAAGAAGGTGTACAACTATGCCTTCCGGCTCTCCGGCAACTACGACGAGGCGAACGACATTGCCTCGGAAGCGTTCGTCCGCGTGTACAACTCGCTGGCCAACTTCCGCGGAGATTCCAGCTTCATAACGTGGCTATTCCGGATCGTGACCAACGTCTACCTGGACGAACGCAAACGGAAGCGCATTCGCCCTCAGCACTCCATCGAAGAGCTGGTGGAGCTGGAGGAGACCTCCGTTCACCGGCAGGTGGAGGATCCCGGCCCCACGCCGGCCCAGCGGGCGGAAGAGCAGGAGCGCAGAGAGATCCTTCAGCGTGCCATCGCCTCTCTTCCCGACTATCAGCGGATGATGATAGTGATGTACCACATGGAGTCCCGCTCCTACGAAGAGATCGCCGACACGCTCTCCCTGCCCATTGGCACCGTGAAGTCGCGCCTGAACCGCGCCCGTCTGGCCCTGCGCGATCTGCTCCTGCCCGAACAGGAACATTTCCGCGTATAGCCAAGTCGGACAGACGGTAGACAATTCATAGCAGTCTGCAATCCTTAGAACGTGAGAGGTGTTGGGCGCTGGGTATTGGGTGTTTGGACGGATTCCTTCAACACCTAACACCAAAGAGTCAACACCCGTAGGGTAGACGTCATGCGTTGCGAAAGAGCACGGGAGCTTTTCTCCGACTATTGTGAAGGCAGTGTTCAGGCGGCCATCCTCGTGCCATTGGAAGACCACCTGCTGGGGTGCGACCAGTGTCGCTCCGAAGTGGATGAGCTCAAGGTCGTCTGGAGAATCCTGGACGACGCCCCCCTCGTGGCGCCGCCGGACACGTTCCGTGAGATGGTATGGGGACGGATCGACGCTGCCGCAGAGCAGGCACCGTCGCCGCGCACTATCCGCGGCTGGAGGTGGCGAAGCCTCTGGACACGCCCGGCGCTGAGCTGGGCCGCGGCGGCCATCCTACTGTTGGTGCTCGCCCCTTTTGTGGTTCCCGGGGCGTTTAGCGGCGCCGGCTGGTTGGGCTGGCTCTCTCCGGCGAACCGGACTTGGACCGTAACGGCGCTTCAGCCATCTCTATCCGGCTCGTCGGTGCAGGTGCCGCTCACTGTAAATGCGGTCGCCAGCGTTCCGGCGCACGTGCAGGTGGTGGGAGGAAGGGCGACGATACAGGATGGCGCAGACGTCACCCTGTCCGCCGGGAGTCCGGCGAATGTGACCTTGAGCGTCGAACCAGGCAATTCGGCCCCTATTGCCCTTCGCGTGTCCTGGAGCCAGGACGGGAGATCCCGGAGTCAGGTTGTTGCGGTGACTCCTCCGCGCTAAGGGGCAGTGGTCGCGGACAGCATGAAGCCCCCGGAATAAAACCGGGGGCTTATCTGTACCACCAAGACCTGGCAGTATCGCCGGGGATGGTCTTAGAATATACAGGTGTGGAGTGTGCGTGACCCAGGCAGTGGTCGTGCTGCCGGATCGGGCGAAGACGGGCGTAACATCCGGATCCGCTCCGGCTCGATGCGGCCTATCGATGCTGCCGAACCCACTCCCGTCCTCTCCCCCTCCGAAGGGGAGGGGATCATTCCACCCTCAGCCTCCCACCGCTTCGCGGAGGGAGAGTAGCGATTGCGTGCGTCGGAACCGTTAAGTCCGCCGCCGGCGAGGAGGTTGAGGGTGGTTTCTCCATCTACTCGTGCCGGATTCCAAGTATCTCGTAATGGGCTTTGCCAGCCGGGATCTGGACCTCTATCTGGTCTCCCACCTTCTTCCCCATGAGCGCCTGACCCACTGGGGACTGAACGGAGATCTTGTCGTTAACCGGATCCGCCTGGACCGCGTCAACCAGGTGGTACTCCCACTCATCCCCCTCCTCCAGGTCCCGGACCATGACAATGGAGCCTAAGCCCACCGTGTCTCCGCCGGCTGCCTCATCCGGCACGACCTTGGCGACCTCTAGTTTCGCTTCCAGCTCCGCGATCTGACCGTTCAGGATTCCCTGGTGCTGCCTTGCGGAATGATATTCGAAATTCTCGGAGAGGTCGCCGTACGCCCTGGCTTTGCGCAGCGCCTCCGCTATCTCCGCACGCTTCACGGTCTTGAGGTAGTCGAGCTCCTGCTGTAATCGGCGGTAGCTGCTCTCCGTCAGTATGATGTCATCCGGCTGCATGTGGGGCGTATCTCCTGGGCGGTGTGCGTGTGGGGCGGGGAACGGCCGGCCCGTGTTCCCGCTAAAATACCACAGCGACCTCACGGAGTCAATTGTGCGGCGAATTGCCAGCTTGACCGCTTGATTCCGACGCGGTTGGATTCGGTCCGTGCGCATACCTTGACACGGATGTGGGCGCGTGGTTTAATAGGCCATCACCGGCCGTGCCAGCCGGCGCAGGCGCATTCGGAGTCCCGGACGGCTCCCGTTTAGGTGAGAGGTGAAAGGTGAAAGGTGAGAACCGAGAACCTTGCGCCCAACGCCTCGTTTGTTCGGGATGCCGCTGTATGCGGCGCCAAAGGCTCGGCCACTCCGATGATCGAACTCCAAAATGTCTCCGTCATCTACCCCGGTGCCCGTCCTGCCCTCTCAGACGTTAACCTGCGCGTAGAGAAGGGCGAGTTCGTCTTTCTAGTCGGTCCGACCGGCTCCGGCAAGTCGACCATCCTCAAGCTTCTCTATCGCGAGATCACACCGACACGCGGCGTAGTGGTTGTCGGCGGCAAGGTCGCGTCAACGCTTCGCCCGCGCGACGTGCCGCGTCTCCGTCGGCGAATGGGCGTGGTGTTTCAGGACTTCGCGCTCCTCCCGGACAAGACCATCTTCGAGAACGTCGCCTACGCGCTCCGCGTCATCGGCGCGGGGCGGCGCGAGATCCGCAAGCGCGTTCCGTCAGCGTTGGAGGCGGTGGGCTTGGCTCACCGGTGTGACGCCTTTCCGGGCCAGGTCTCCGGAGGAGAGCAGCAGCGCGTCGCTATCGCGCGGGCGCTGGTTAACGATCCCCCGCTGCTGATTGCCGACGAGCCCACCGGAAATCTGGACCCGGACACCTCAGTGGGCATCATGGCCATTCTGGAAGACATCAACGCACGCGGCACTACCGTCCTGGTATCCACCCATGACAAGCAGATAGTGGACCTGGGCCAGCGGCGCGTCATTGCTCTGGATCGTGGAAAGCTGGTGCGCGACGAGCGCCAAGGGATGTACGAGCGTGAGCCTGTCTACAGTTAGCTTTGTGTTCGACGAAGCGGCGAAGAATGTTCGCCGCAACGGCCTGATGTCGCTGGCGGCCCTGACGACGGTCGCCATCTCCATGGCCGTGCTCGGGGGCGCTCTATTCTCGCTCTATCGGCTCCACCAGTTCATTCAGCTGCAGCCGCGCCAGCTCGAGGTCCAGGTCTACCTCAAGACATCTGTTTCGCGTGGAGGGGCGATGCGAGCTAAGCGGCGCATCCAGGCCCTCCCAGGCGTGGCCAGCATCTCCGTCTACACCAAAGAGAAGGCGTTCGCGGACCTGGAGCAGCGCGATAAACAAGAGGGTGGCCACATCACGGCGGGGCTGGAAGGGGCGAATCCTTTCCCGGACCGGCTGGACGTCCAGATGACGGACCCCAGACTTACGCCTCAGACCGTCGCGCGCATCAAGGATGGCGAGAAGTTCCCAGAAGTGGAGCAGGTACGGGATGCGCGCGACACGCTGGACATGCTGCTCGCCATCCAGGGGATGGTCCGCAACATCGGGTCCGTGGTCGCCATCCTTCTCTTTCTCGCCACCGCCTTCGTGATCCAGAACACCATCCGGCTCACCGTCTTCGCCCGACGCCGCGAGATCCGGATCATGCAGCTCGTGGGGGCGACCCCCAGCTTCATCCGCACGCCCCTGGTGCTCGAGGGCATCTTCTACGGCATCACCGGCTCGCTGGCTGCCAGCGGCGTGGTGCTGTTCGTAGTCTACGAAGTCTCGCAGTACGCCGGCAGGTACGTCTCCCCGCTGACGACCAATATGCCGCCCCCCGTAGGGTATGATGTGGTTACCGGCGTGCCCGTGGTCCTGGGCGCGCTCATCGGCTGGGCGGGGAGCGTGCTTTCCATCCGCCGGTTCCTCAAGCGCATATAGCGTCAGGCCGCCTTCGGAGCGGCACTGACGAGAACGCGCTCTCCTGACGGAGCCCCATCCGCACCCCAAGCTTCGCGGTCCTGCGCCACCTACCGGCAGGCCAAGGAGGAGAGCCATGCGCGTGTCTGTCCTAAAAGTCTGTCTGGTCGCTTCCTGCTTCGCCATCGCTGCCGCTACCACCGCCGCCGCCCCCAGGCGGCACAAGGCCAAGAAGAGCGTCAAAGAGCTGAAGGCTCAGCTTCACACCGTCCGCGCGAAGATCCACCAGAGGCGCGTCGCGCTCCATCAGACCCGCGTCCAGGCGCTGCGTACCGTTTCAGACATTCACTGGGTGGAGGGCCGCATCGGCCACACGGAGCAGCACCTCCACAACGTCAAAGCCCGGCTCAACTATCTCGCCAGACAGGATAAGGCGCTGCAGTCCCGCATCGTCATCACCAGGCGGGGACTGGACAACAAGCGCCGCCTGCTGGTCAGCCGCCTCCGCCAGAACTACGAAATGGGCGACACCACCTATCTCCAGGTCCTGCTGCAGTCGCGGACGGTCCACGACTACGTGTCAAGGTCCTACTACGTCGAGCGCATCGCGGCCAAGGACGCGGAGCTGGTGGCCGGCATCCGGGCGGACAGCAAGCGACTGGAGGATGACGAGCACACGCTTCTGAGCCAGGCGCGCGAGCAGCAGAGCCTTCAGCGCAGCCTGGAAGACGATAGGACGGAGTACAAAGTGGCAGTTCAGCAGAAGCGGATCCTGCTGTCTCAGCAGATGGCGAGGGAGCACGTCCAGGCGGAGGAGCTCCAGGAAATGGAGGAGGCCTCCAACGACATTACGTCCGAGATCCAAGCCAGCATGGCTACGCCCGCGGGACACGCGCGGCTGATGCAGCCGTGGAGCGGTCATTTCATCCGGCCGGCGTTCGGGCCCATCACCTCCGGCTTCGGCGGACGATTCCATCCCATCCTGCACCGGTTCAAGATGCACACCGGCATCGACATCGGCGCGGGCTACGGCGCGCCCATCCAGGCCGCGGACTCCGGCGAAGTCATCAAGTCCGGGACCATGCGAGGCTACGGGAACGTGGTGGTAATAGACCACGGCGGCGGCATCTCCACCCTCTACGGCCACTGCTCGGCGCTCCTAGTACATAGCGGGCAGGTTGTCCATCGGGGGCAGCTCATAGCTCGAGTGGGCGCGACAGGCCTGGCGACGGGGCCGCATCTGCACTGGGAGGTTCGGCGCAATGGCTGTCCCACCAATCCGCTGAGCATGAGGTAGCTCCGACGTGAACGCGCCGACCGCCGTGGACGACCGGCACATCTTCCAGCCGGACCTGCCACGGCGGGCGCCGGCGACTGCCGCCATGTTGCTGGCCGCGCTCCTATTTGCCGCGATGGGGTTCTGTACCAAGGCAGTCCAGGCGGGAATCCGGCCGGTACCGGCGTCTGAAGTGGCGGCCGTCCGCTTCGCGTTCGGCGCGCTGGTCATGCTGCCGCTCCACGGCAGGCGGGGCATCGACCTGGTGGGGCACGACCGCGTTGGGCTGGCGTGGCGCGGCATCTGGGGCGGAATATCGGTCCTGTGCTACTTCCTGAGCCTGCACTACACCTCCATCGCCAACGCACAGCTTCTGAACTTCACGTCTCTCATCTTTGCTCCGCTCTTCGCCGCCATCTGGCTGCACGAGAGGGTGGGACGGCGAGGCTTCATCGGCGTCTGCGGGGCGCTGGCAGGGATCGTCATCGTGACCACTCGCGGACTGGCCGGTCCAACCGTGGGCGACCTGTTCGGTCTCGCGTCCGGCATTATGGCCGGAGCCGCCATAACCGCCATCCGCAGGCTGCGCCAGACGGAGGCATCGCTCGCCATCTTCTTCTATCTCTGCCTGGTAGGGCTCCCGATTGCCGCGATTGCGTGCCTGCTCCAGCCGCCCATCCTTCCGGAGATGGCAGGCTGGCTGCTGCTGCTCGGCATGGGCGTCAGCAGCGTGGGAGGGCAGATTCTTATGACCTATGGCTACCGCTACGTGCGCGCGGCCGAGGGAGGGGTCATCATGCTCTCTCAGGTGGTCTACAGCCTGGTAATCGGCGTCGTCTACTTTCGGGAGCCGCTGACCGCGCATACGCTCGTGGGCGGCGCGCTTATACTGGCCTCGTCGCTCTGGCTCACGTGTGCGCCCCGGCAGACCTTTGGCGCCGGGCGGGTGTCAGAGCAGAAAGAGGTGAGGCGGTGATCGATCCTCACGTCTCGGCTTTCCTGGAATACCGGGAGAGGGCTCGAAACAATTCGGATCATACGGTCAGGGCCTACGGGGCAGACCTGGCCCAGTTCGTGGAGTTTCTCTCTCAACGGGCGATAGGGGAGCTAGACCGGGTCGACCTTGCTCTGCTCCGGGCGTTCCTGGCCTCGCTCCAGACTGAACAGTACGCGCGATCGACCCTGGCGAGAAAGCAGGCGGCGCTGAGGGCCTTCTTCCGCTGGGCAAGGCGTACCGGCCTAATCGCAAAAGACCCCACGCAGGGCCTGCGCAATCCGCGGCAGGAGAGGAAGCTCCCCACGTTCCTCCGGACCGAGGAGATCGACGCCCTGATGTGCGCTCCGGACGAGTCTCCCGCCGGTCTGAGGGATCGCGCCCTGCTGGAGCTCCTCTATGGCAGCGGCATCAGGGCGGGTGAAGCAGTGAAGTTGGACGTCGATGACCTGGACCTGGAGGGCGGGGAGCTGCGCGTGCGACGCGGTAAGGGCGCCAAGGAGCGCATCGCGCTGCTGGGGGGAGCCGCCCTGGACGCCATCCGCGACTACCTTCTACTCGGCCGGCCGCAGCTCGCTTCCCGTGCATCGCGCGGGACCTGCAGAGCCCTCCTCCTCAATAAGTATGGCGCACGCCTATCCGATCGGGGGGTGAGACGCACTTTCGACAAGTATGTGGAGGCTGCAGGGGCGCGCCTGAAGATCACGCCGCACGTCCTGCGCCACTCCTTCGCCACCCATCTCCTGGAGAATGGCGCGGACCTCAGGGCCGTCCAGGAGCTGCTGGGACATGCCAACCTGGCGACAACCCAGATCTACACGCATGTAACGCCCGATAGGCTCAAGGACGTGTACGACGGCGCTCATCCCCGCGCCCACTTCTAGCGCTGCGACAAGTGCGTGCTGTAACCAAAGCCCGGCGGTACTGATAGATAAGTGAACTCCGGCGGCCTGGGCGCCGTCTTCGTCTCTACGGGACTGTGTCCGCAGTCGGAGGGGAATTGACGCAGTGCCCGATGCGTAGTGAATAGCAGTCCGGCAAGGAGCGCGAGGGAAAGATTAGGCGACTGCCCGCCAATAATACGGTTTACGGAGCTACCGCCTGCTCTGCTGTCACCACCCCGCTCTCGAGCCGGAGTGACAACTTCAGGGAATAGAAGGGTGACAACATGCGGCGCAAGGAAGCAAAGCCGATCCGGTACCACCTCGACGTTGTCGCCGCCTACAACCGCGAGGAGCTGAATGTACCCGCCTGCGGCGGGCTTCAGGTTAAGAGCATAGAAGAGATCATGGCCCACCCGTATCACTGGGCTCACTTGACGGAACGAGATACGGAGGAGGTCTTGATGGAGCTGTGGGTCGCAAGGCGGCGAATGCAGTAAGCGCCCCTCAGCCGCGATAGCAAGATGTGCAGGACTCTGCCCGACAGCACCGAACTGTCGGGCAGTGTCTTGTTCGGCACAGCAAAGTCCGTTCTGATAGTAGACCAAGCATGCGCTCGACCACCATTGTTGCCGTCCGCAGGAACGGCATGACCGCCATGGCCGGAGACGGCCAGGTGACGATGGAGCATACCATCGTCAAGCACACCGCCAGGAAGCTGCGCCGGATGTACCAGAACCGAGTGCTCGCCGGTTTCGCCGGGTCCGTCGCGGACGCCCAGGCCCTCGCGGACAAGTTCGAGGCCAAGCTGGAGGCGGCGGGCGGCAACCTCACCCGCGCCGCCATCGATTTTGCCAAGGAGTGGCGGACGGACCGCATTCTTAGGCGGCTGGAAGCCCTCATGCTGGTTGCCGACGCGGAGAAGCTCTATCTGCTCTCGGGTGACGGCAACATCCTGGAGCCGGACGATGGGGTGGCCGCCATCGGCTCTGGAGGACCGTACGCGCAAGCCGCGGCCAAGGCGCTCGTCGAAAACACGGACCTCTCCGCCCGCGAGATCGTCGAGAAAGCCATGGGAATCGCGGCGCAGATCTGCGTCTACACCAATGATCGCATCGTGGTGGACGAACTCCCGTGATTGGCGCGGCGAAGAGTATGGGAGTGTGGGAGTGTGGGAGTATGGGGTTTCCCACACCCACACACCCAGACTCCCATACTCCCATACATGCTTGAATCTCGTGCCGTCCGCAGCGACGAACTGGACATCTTCCTGGAGCACCTCTGCGAGGCGTTCGGATTGCCCTACGCCGCTGCTCGGGACCTCTTCTACCGCGACCCATCGTTCCAGATCGAAAATAAGCGGGTGCTGGCCGATGGTGGCCGTATTCTCTGCTGCCTCACCGTCTCGGAAGCCCGCATGTGGATCGGCACGGCCGGCGTTCCGGTGGCCGGAATTGCCAGCGTAGCAACGCTCCGGGGCGAGCGGAGGAAGGGATACGCGTCAAGGCTGCTGGAAGACACGCTGACCCGACTGCGCGCGCAAGGCATTCCCCTGGTTGCGCTGATCCCCTATGACTATGCCTTCTACCGCCGATTGGGATGGGAGATGGCGAGCAGCCAGCTCCGCCTCGTTACGGCACCGGACCAGATTCCGCGGTTCGCCGACGCGCGATATGTGCGGCCCGCACTGCCTACCGATCGGCCGGACGTGGAGCGCCTCCACGCGGAAGCGACCGCGTCGCGGACCGGCGCGTGCCTCCGGGATGGCAAGCGATGGGCTGTCCTCTTCGAGCACAGTAAGGCGCGGATCGTCTACAAGCGCCGGGCGCTGGACGGCTACGCTATCTACGAAGTCAGCGAGCCGGGCGAAAAGCCCCGTCGCGTGCGCGTCATGGAGCTCTACGCCAGGACCGACGCGGCCAGAAGGGGCCTGACGGCGTATCTGGCGGACGCGTGCGCCGACGCAGAGGTTATAGAATACATCGGGGGTTGGCACGAGATAGAGGAGAGCGGGCTCTTCGGGACTCTATGTGGCGAAGGCTGCGCGTCGCCGCCGCGGGTCGAGCGGCTGCCGGGAGCGATGTTCCGGGTAGTCGACTTCTGCAAGGCGTTGCACGCGCTGGCGCCCAACTTCCGCGGCTTCGAGGGGCAGGTCACGCTGACTGCCGATGATACGATAGGGGAAAGAAGCACCTGCGGGTCCGTGACCGTGGAAGGAGATGGCCTGGACGTCGCTGTCCGCCCTGCATTGGACACGGACGGCGGGCGCAAGCAGATCCGCGGAAACGTGCGCGCCTGGGCACAGGCGCTAACCGGGCACTATAGCCTGAGGGACCTGATTTCGCTGCACAGGCTCCGCGCCTTCTCCGACGCGGCAGCACAGACGGCCGGGAGCCTCTTTCCACGCCGCGATCCGTTCCTGCCGCCGCTGGACTACTTCTAGCGCGCTCGCGCCTCAATTTCACGCGCCAGGATGAGGAAGCTCTCGTATCGGCGCAGCGAGATGGCGCCGGCCTCCACCGCCGATTTGATGGCGCACCCGGGCTCGGTCCCGTGCCGGCAATTATCGAACCGGCAGCGCCCCAGGTGCGGCACGAACTCGCGAAAGCAAAGAGCGAGCTCCTCCCGGTCCACGTCCAGCATATCGAATTCGCGCAGCCCCGGCGTGTCCGCTACCCAGCCGCCGAACCGGAGCGGCACAAGCTGGGCGGCCGTGGTGGTGTGCCTGCCCTTGTATGTAACGTAGCCGATGTCGGCCGTTCGAAGGTTGAGCCCGGGCTGTAAAGCATTCAGCAAGCTGGACTTTCCCACTCCGCTGGGGCCGACAAAGGCAGAGATGCGATCGTCCATTAACGATCGCAGCGCCTCCAGACCCTGTCCCGTCTTCGCGCAGGTTGGCAGGGCCTCATATCCCAGCTCCATGAACGGGCCGAACGCCGCCAGGTACTCCTCCTCCGTCACCTTGTCCCGCTTGTTCGCGATGATGGTTGGCGGAATCTCGGCCGCCTCGGCCGCCACCACGAAGCGGTCGAGCTTCCATGGGTCCAGCCTCGGCTCGGCGCACGCGAATACGATGAAGAGCTGGTCGAGGTTGCTAACCAACGTCTGCTCCCGCCCCCGGAAACCGGAGCGTGCGAAGCGCGACCGGCGCGGTAGAATCTCCTCGATGACGCCGGAGCCGTGACGCACCTCGCTGTAGCGCACGCGGTCGCCTACTGCGATGACATCGGTGGCGTACGGCCGCTTGGCGCGTGTAACCCTGCGGGCGACGCTGCCGCTAGTATTGAACTCAAACTCTTTCTTGAGATTGCCGCGCAGCGTGCAGTGGACCGTGTGCCCGTCGCTCTGGACCGTGTAGAGGCCGCTCACGGCGCGTAGGACGATTCCCTCTCTGTTCGACACCTGTTCTCCTTCCGGACTCAGTGCGCGCTGCTCACCGCGGGCAGAGAACGGAGGAGTATCAGGTCGGCAGGGATCGCTTGGTGCGGACGGTTAGTCAGCGAGGAGTGCCGTACTCCGGAGTAGCGGCGAGCAGACGACGCGTTTGACATGCGCTTTAGGGTTGTCAGAGTGCTGGACCGACATTCTGCCCACCTCCTTCCAGGATTGCGCTGGGTGGCGCGCAGCCATTGTATAGCGCCCACCCGCAAGATGTCAAGCGCATCTCGCGCCGCGCGTCAATGTTACAGCGCGACTCCGTCGTCCGTTCTCTAGACTCTCGACTCTGGACTTCCGTGTGAGTAATGAATCGTGGCAGTGATCTGGCCAGCGCAGAAGACGTAGGGGCGGCCCTGTGTGGCCGCCCGTCCGGGACCTTGCGGGCGGCCACACAGG
>CAYNFH010000204.1:0-11432 GCA_964396385.1 uncultured Chthonomonadaceae bacterium
CCTACGTCTTCTGCGCTGGCCAGATCACTGCCACGATTCATTACTCACACGGCGGGCGAGTGGGCCGAGTCCAGAGTCGAGAGTCGAGAGTCGAGAGACCGGAATCCGCATTCGCCGCGCCGGCCAATAGGCCGTCTGGCACGGCACGTGCAGCGCGATCCCATGAATCTGAACAGGTGCGAACCGGCCGTCCGGCGGGAATGTCTGTATAATAGTGCGGCGGGCCGTCATTCTACGGGATTGCGCAGGAGAATCCTGCTTTTCTGGCGAAAAGGCCGCTGTTTCCCGCGCTGTACAGGTATCGCTGTAAGCCCCCGTCGGCTCATGTATCAATCAAGGAGCCACTATGCGTTCTTTAGCCTTGCCTCTCGCCGCGGCCATTGCAGCCGTTGCCGTTCCCCAGCTCGCACTCGCCGACAACGAAGTGGTCGCAAACCGGAACCCGCTGCCCCTCGGTGAGAGCGTCACCCTGCGATGGTACTTTACCGGCAACAAGGTGGTAGTCTCCGGAGGTCGGTTCGGAAAAGGAGTAGTGGTGACGGGCCGGACCTCGCTCACCGACCACCCCGCCCAGACTACGCGCTACACCTTTGACGTCGACTTTGCGGGCAAGCCCGCCGGAGCGCCCACAGCTCAGCCGAACGCGACGGACGCGAAACCCTCCGTAGGTGCGGATGCCAAGACGGTACCGCTCCACGCACGCTACTCCGTCGTAGTCGAGGTCTATGATCCGCGGGCAGTCGGTCTGAAGCCGTACGTCGATCCGCACGGCTGGGAGGTCAGCGTGCTGAACGGCTGGAAGCGTGACGCCGTCAACCTCCCCGATCCGGCCAACAACGCGCTGATGTACTTCCAGCAGGAGGATGACAGCGTGGAGCGGCTCGCCATTGCGATCCTTCCCGTTTCCGAGATGAGTATCGACGCCCTGATGGACAAAATCCAGGCCGACCTGCCTTCTCACTACGACCAGGTGCAGCTTGTCTCCCGGACGAGCGACCTCTGTGAGGGGCAGCCGGCAGTCATCGCAACGTTTACGGGCATGGACAACTCCCATCCGGGGACCAAGACGACCACGCTCTTCCTGGCCTTCACCCGCGGCAGGCATGCCTACGTGGTGAGCGCCAGGACAGCGGCGGACCGCTTCGCGCAGCGCAAGCGTTTGCTCACGTACATGGTCCGCAGCTTTGCCTTCTGCGAGCCGCGCCCGAGCCACTCCACCGTAGCGGCCAAGGCGACTTCACAGAGATAGTTCGCTGAACAGTGGGGCAGATGGAACGATAACGGTACCGCGCCAAGATCGAGGGCCGAGGCAATTGCCTCGGCCCTCGATGCTTCAGCAAGTGTTCGGTAACCGTTAGAATCCGAACCGGCTCGGGGTCGGCGCCACCTGAGGCAGCACGCGCCGGATGGAAGACGCCCACTGGTTGGCCGTCGCTGTCAGGCTGCTGTGCGCCGCCTGCGCATCCTGCGGCATGACCTCGGTCAGCAGGTACCGGCGGACAAGGATGAACTCACGGCCGCCGCGGTTTACAGCGCGGATGTCGCCCGGGCGGAGCGGCGGCGCCTGGGTGCGAGACAGGATCTCCACGGTGCGGGCATCCATGATCTCAGACCGCATGATGGGCGTGGTGTTACCGATGCTGGCGTTGATCTTGACCATCTCCATGCCGGACATTCCCCACGTCGTGGGGGAGCGGTCGTCGATCTGAGGGATATGGCCGATGGGAACCAGTTCCTGCGCGCGGACCACGGTGGGCGCCGCGACGAGGGCTACGAGCACGGGCAGCAGAAACCACTTCATGGTGGGGTCCTCCGTTTACGGAGCGAGAGCGCTCCAGCCTAATTGATCGTCCGATATGCAAGACGAAATGGTGATTGCGCGTGTTCCCGGATTTGCCCGCTCGTTAGCAGGTTTCTTGAGCAGGCGACACGGCATCATCCCACCGTATAGTCGTCGGCCTCCAGCAGCACCCACCTGTCTCGTCTCCCGCGCTCCTTCACTCCCGGAAATCCGGCCTCAATCTCCCTCGCACGCGGCGCATCCGTGAGGATGATGACCGTCTGCCCGTGCGCCAATTTGAGCGGCGCGGGGCCGGACCTCCGCACCACCACGCGCCGCTCCCGGAGCCATGCGGCCGGGAGGTAGAACAGGACGCTCGGCCGGCTCGGTGCGCCAACAAACACGAGCATGTGCGGATCGGGCACACCCAGGGCTGGCGCCTCTTCTGCCAGCGTGTGCAGCGGCTTCAGGTAGAGCGAGTCGACGACGGACAGCCCCTCGGTGATCGCCACTCCGAACAGCGCCAACATGCCGAGCGCCAGCGCGCCGAGCGCCCACGAGGGGCGGCGCAGCAGCATCAGCGCCAGAAACAGGACGGTTGCCAGGGCCGCGGCGCCCAGCAGGTGCGTAGCGAAGTCCAGCATCTCCGGCGGGACAGCCACCGGCCGGTGCGTCCGCGCCTCGACCAACTGAAGAATGGGCTGGTGGAGCGCCGCGACGAGCCAGAGTGCGTAGGCAAGGGCGCCGGCGGCAACCGCTGCGCGCCGGAGAGCGCGCGGTGCGGGAACCCGCAGGGCTCTGGCGAGCCACTCGCCCACCAGCAGGGCGGCGGGAGCGAACATTGGCAGGATGTAGCTCACTAGCTTGGAGCCCATAACGGAGAATAGGATAAATACGGTTAGACACCAGACCAGCAGGAAGGCGCGTGTTGCGCGGCGCGGGGCGGACGGACCGGTTCGTCGCCGGAACAGTGGAATCGCGGCTGCGGGAAGGAAGAAGCTCCAGGGGAAGAAGCCGACCAGAAGCACGGGGAAGTAGAACCAGAAAGGGGCGTGGTGGGCCGTGTCGCCGCCCTGGAAACGCTGAAGGTGCTGCCGGACGATCCACTCGTGGATGAACGCCTGGCCATCCGCCCTCCAGGCGGCAAAGTGCCACGGCAGGATGATGGCCAGGAACAACAGGACCCCCAGCGCGCTGGATGCCTGCATCACTCGGCGCAGTACCGCCGCTACCTGGAACCGGCATTCAACCAGCAGGCAGCCCCCCGCTACCAGGGCGGGAATAAGGATCCCCGGCAGGCCCTTGGCCATCACGCCCAATCCGCAGCACGCCCAGAAAGCCAGGGTGCAGGGAGCAGCGGGTAGGGGGTAGGGGCCCGAACGCCTGTTGACCGCCATCCAGGAGCTGTAAAGGGCTAATGACGTGAATAGGCAGAGGGACGAGTCCGTGGTGAGCTGGCGGGCCGCACCGAACACCAGCGGGCTCAGGGCCAGCGCCAATCCCGCGAGCAACCCGGCTCGCCTGCCGAACCACCGGGTCCCAAACGCGGCCGTAACGAGCACCAGCAGCGTGGTGGCGAGGGCCGGCCACAACCGCACGGCAAGCTCGCTCCTGCCCAGAAGCGCCATGCCGGCGGCCCCCATCCAGTAGATGAGCGGAGGCTTCTCGAAGAACGGCTCGCCGTTCGTGCGCGGCGTGACGTAGTCGCCGGTCAGCCGCATCTCGCGTGCGGCCTCGGTGTAGAGACCTTCGTCCAGGTCGAAAATGCCGTACGCGCCGAGCCGCCACAAGAAGACGATACCACACAGGAGGAGCAGTAGTAGATATGGCGCGGCGGTCCGAATGGATCCGGCCCGGAGACGGCTCATAGCCCGCGCAAGGGAAGTTTTGTGGAGGTAGAGGCAGTGCCTGTTGGGCCGCCGGCACGGACCAAGACCCACTTCCCGCGCTGCTCCGCGATGCTCAGTTCCGGATCGGACTTCAGCAGGTCCGCAAAGCGCGTGGAATCCGTAATGACGTATGCCGGCCGGCTGCCTGCCAGGAACGAGGCGATGGGCTCCTTGTCGTTCGTTGACAGCACCGTCTCCGCCTCCCGGCCGGGTGCCTGCGGGCCGGCGAACATGCGGTCCGGAAGGTAGAAGAACAGACTCGGCTTGGCCGGCCGGCCGATGTAGATAGCTACGCGGTCCCCCACGGCGGCACGCTCACCGGCGATCCGGGTGAGCTGATGCAGGGGGGCGTTCATGTACCGCTCCAGCGCGGTCAAGCCCTCCGTTACCGCCACACCAAGCACCAGCGCCATCCCAACCATCTCCATGCTCACTGCCAGCCGGTTCCGGCCCCGCCAGGCCAGCAACGCCGCCGCCGTAGTAACGACCGCGCCGACAACCAGCAAATGGACGATCCAGACTGCCGCCGCGAGCGGAAACTCGCCGGCATAGCCGGACGGCGAACTGCTTGAGAGGCTCCGCAGCGCGGCCAGTCCACCGACCAGGCCGGCGACCGCGAGGGCCGCAAGTGCCAACGAACCCCAGCGGAGCCCGCGGCTGGAGCGCGCCTCGACCGCGCGCGCCATCCAGTCTCCCGTCAGCAGCGCCGCGGCGGGGTACATGGGCAGGAGGTAGCTGACCAGCTTGGACCGCATGGCGGTGAAGATGAGGAATAGGCCCAGTGCCCATACCAGCAGCAGCAGGAGCGCCCGTTCACGCTCGCTCGCCTCGGAGACTCGCCGGCTGTACCCGCTCCGGACCCGCAGCCACGCGTCCCGCAGCGCGAAGGGCAGGAAGAAGCTCCACGGGAGGAAGCCAATGAGAAGCGCCGGGACGTAGTAGTAGACCGGCTGCACGTGGTTGAAGTCCGTGCCTTTCAGCAGCTTGACGTGGTGCAGCGCCCAGTACTGGTCGTAGAACACGTGGCCGTTGGCCAGGTAGGCGAGGTAGTGCCACGGCGCGATGATGGCGATCAGGATGAGCAGCCCCAGCGGCAGCTTCGCCTCCAGCACCCGCCGGAGGATGGCCCGTGGCTGAAATCGTTGGTCCGCCGCGACGAAGAGAAACGCGAGAAAGAGGGGAAACAGGCCGGGTACGCTCTTGGCCATAAAGGACAGTCCGCAGCTTGCCCACATGCCGTAGTACCACCATTTGCCCAGGCCGGGGGGCGCCTGGTATCCCAGGAAGAAGCAGAACATCGCCGCCGCGAACCACAGGCTCTGGTGGATGTCCATGGTCATCTGCCGCGCAGTACCGAAGAAAAGGGGATTGAGGGCAACCATGGCTCCCGCCAGGAGCCCGGCTCTCCGCCCCAGGAAGCGCGCCGCGAAGAGGTAGGTCAGGAAGACAAGCAGCGTGGCGGAGACGGCGACCGGCAGCCGCGCCGCGAACTCATTGACGCCCAAGACCCGGAATGAGGCGACGTCCAGCCAGAGCGCCAGCGGGGGTTTATCGAAGAAGAAAAGGCCGTTGGAGCGAGGGGTGACGTAGTCGGCGCGAACGTACATCTCCCGCGCGGCCTCCACGTACAGGCCCTCATTGCCGTCGAAC
This sequence comes from uncultured Chthonomonadaceae bacterium, assembly GCA_964396385.1. Taxonomy (GTDB): domain Bacteria; phylum Armatimonadota; class Chthonomonadetes; order Chthonomonadales; family CAJBBX01; genus CAYNFH01. The sequence goes on from CAYNFH010000204.1 coordinate 5,320, forward strand.
AGGCTAATGGCCCCCAACCGCCAGAAGAAGCAGAGAAAACAGAGGGCGGCGAGTATAAGATAGTCTCGTTGCTTGGTGGTCATATGAGAAAGAGTGAAGGGGTGAGGGGGTGAGCGGAGTTTGCAATCCGCAACTGTCGCGGCTTCTCGGATCGGTGAGTTTAGAGCGATCCCGGTGGACTATCTGGATATCACCCCTTCACCCCCTCACCCCTTCATCTGGCTAATCCCCTGGTTCCCTGGCGGCTGCCAGAGCAGCATCGTAGTTCGGGTGCTCCGTCACCTCCGGCACGTACTCGACGTAGCGGATGGTCCTGTCGGGCCCCACAACAAAGATAGCCCGCGACTCGATGCGGAGAGGCTCAATCAGCGTGCCGTATGCGCGCCCGAAGGAGGCGTCGCGGTGGTCGGAGGCGGTCTGGATCCGCGTCACGTTGTTCAGCCCGCAGAACCGCGCCTGCGCGAAGGGTAGGTCCATACTCACCGTCAACACGTCCACGCCCGGCGGGAGCTCCGAGGCGGCGTCGTTGAACCGCTTGGTCTGCATCTCGCAAACCGGCGTGTCCAGCGATGGCACCACGCTCAGGAGCAGCGTCTTGCCCGCGAAATCGTCCAGAGTTACGTCCTTCAGACCGTCCGGACTGCGCTGGTGAAGCTTGAAATCCGGCGCGCGGTCTCCCACGTGCAGTTCCGGTCCAGCCAGCGGGAGGGGATTGCCTCGCATATTGGTGGTACGTTCAGCCATTGGCGTCTCCTTCGAGGGGGTTGGCAGTCTATCTTACCCGAATCGGGTGACGGTGGAAGGTAGACGGATGACGGAGGAAGCAAGGCGGTCCGAAGTCCGCAGTCGGAGGTCCGCAAGGACCCCAGGAGCGAGGCGGGCATCTGCCTGCTCGCCCGGTTTGCTGTGGTAGAATAGCCCGGCTTTGGGAGGGACTGATACACAGAGTGTCTGAACGACAGCTTAGAAACATAGCAATCATTGCTCACGTCGATCACGGCAAGACCACGCTCGTAGACGGCATGCTGCGCCAGGGCAACGTATTCCGCGCCAATCAGGCGGTCGCGGAGCGCGTTATGGACTCCATGGACCAGGAGCGCGAGCGCGGCATCACCATCGTCGCCAAGAACACGGCGATCATGTACTACATGACGGAGGACGGAGGACGGAGGACCGACGGATCCGGATCCGTCTCCCGTCCACCGTCCTCCGTCAAAATTAACATCGTCGATACGCCGGGGCATGCGGACTTCGGCGGCGAGGTGGAGCGCGTCATGAGCATGGTGGACGGGGTCCTCCTGCTCATCGACGCCGTTGAGGGACCGATGCCGCAGACCCGCTTCGTGCTCCAGAAGGCGCTGCAGGCCGGCCACAAAGCCATCGTGGTGGTTAATAAGATCGACCGCGCGGACGCCCGCCTGGACTACGCCATCGATACCACCTTTGACCTCTTCGTACAACTCGGCGCGGATGACCGGCAGCTCGACTTTCCCATCGTGTACACGAACGCGCTCGCGGGCATCGCGACACTGGATCCCGCCACGTCCGGCACCGACCTCCGGCCGCTGTTCGACACCATCGTGGAGCACATTCCGTCCCCGCACGGGGACCCCAGGGCGCCTCTCGCGATGCTGGTCAGCACCATCGACTACGACGAGTACCGCGGACGCGTGGCGGTGGGCAAAGTGCACGCCGGGACTCTTGTGCCCAATGAGCAGGTGGTGTACGTCACGCGGACCGGTGAGCATAGGCCAGGCAAGGTGGTGGGGCTGTTCGTCTTCGAGGGACTCAAGCGCGTAGAGGTGGAGCGCGCCGAGGCCGGCGAGATAGTGGCCATCACCGGCATCGCGGACATCAATATTGGCGAGACCGTTACGGACCGTAATACGCCGACGCCCATCGCCGCCATCAAGGTGGACGAGCCCACGCTGCGGATGACCTTCGCGGTCAACACGTCGCCGTTCGCCGGGCGGGAGGGCCAGTGGAGTACGTCGCGCAAGCTCCGAGAGAGGCTGTTCCGGGAGCTTGAGACCAACGTGAGCCTGCGGGTGGAGGAGACGGAGAGCCCGGACGCCTTCCTCGTTTCCGGGCGCGGGGAGCTGCACCTGGCCGTCCTTATCGAGGCCATGCGCCGGGAGGGATACGAGCTCCAGGTGTCCCAGCCGGAGGTCATATACCGGCAGATTGAAGGCGTCCTCTGCGAGCCGGTGGAAGAGGTCACCATCGACGTAAGCGAGGAGTACCAGGGCACCGTCATCGAGCAGCTCGGCCGCCGCCGGGGCGAGCTGGCGGACATGACCGCGCCGGGGGATGGCACGGTACACCTGGTCTACCGAGTGCCCACTCGGGGCCTGCTGGGCTTCCGGTCGGACTTTATCACCTCCACGCGGGGCACAGGCGTCCTCAACTCCCTCTTCGGCGGCTACCAGCCCCTGGCCGGCGAGCTGGCGGTGGAGCGCTCAGGCTCGCTCATCGCGTCCGACACGGGCACGGCGACGAACTTCGGCCTCCACAACGCGGAGGCGCGCGGGACGCTCTTCATCGGCCCCGGCACGGAGGTCTATGCCGGGATGATCGTGGGCAAGCACCAGCGGGAGACCGACCTGGAGGTGAACGTCTGCAAGACGAAGCACCTCACCAACATGCGCTCCAGCAATAGCGACGTGGCGATCCGGCTCATACCGGCGACCCAGATGGGGCTGGACCGCGCCATCGAGTACATCGGCCCGGACGAGCTGGTGGAGGTCACCCCCAAGTCCATCCGCATGCGCAAGCGTATCCTGGACTCCAACACCCGCCGCCGCGAAGAGAAGCGCCAGGAAACCGCACGCGTCTAGCTTTCCGCTCCGCTCGGCGGCAGGAGTCGCCACCAGCGCTTTCGAAATCTCCCTCTATCCAATAGCTGTCGCCGTCTGTCGCGCCCATTCCCGGCCACTTAGGAGGATGCCGTGGACGCACGGTGCAGAATCGAGCTGTTTGGTGGGCTGCGCGTTATCCGGGGGGACCGCGTCATCACGCGGTTCCGCACGCAGGCAACCGCGTCAGTCCTTGCCTATCTGGCCTACCACCTGGAAGCGTCCCACCCGCGCGAGCTGCTAGTCGAGCTCTGCTGGCCGTCCTCCGCGCCGGAATCCGGCCGTAACCTCTTGAGCCAGGCTCTCTCCTCCCTCCGCCGCCAGTTGGAACCGCCCGGCGTCCCGCCCGGAACGGTCCTCGTCGCCAGCCGGTGGCACGTTAGCCTCAACCCGCAGGCCGTCTCCACCGACGTCGCCGAGTTCCGGCAGTGGATTGGTACCGCGGCCGGCCCATCTACGGAGGATGCCGCGGCCCGGGCTCTCGCGTGTGGCGTGGAGGTATACCGTGGCGAGCTTCTGAGCGGGTGTTATTACGACTGGGCGGTTATCGAACAGCGCAGGCTGGCCCGGCAGTACGCAGAGGCGCTGCGGCAACTGGCGGACTACTGGGAGCACCGCGGCCGCCCGGAACTCGCGGTCGACTACCTCTGTCGGCTGATCCGCTCCGACGCGCTGTGTGTCCCGGCCCATCACCACCTGGTGCGGCTGCTGGTATCCGCGGGCAGCCCCGCGGAGGCGTTGAGGGCGTACGCGGATCTCGAGCGCATGATGGAGCGGGAGTTCGGCAGGCCGGTACCTGAGGAGACCACCGCGCTGGTCTCGGAGCTCCTGGACCGGTCTCACACCGCGCGGCCGGTTGCCCCGGCGCCCGTACCACGGGACGCGCCTGGCCGGGAGCTTGAAGTCCCGGCCCGGAAGCGTGCGCGTCCGCCCGCTCCCCTTCCTGTCCGCATCAGCCGCTTCTTTGGGCGCGAGGCAGAGATCGCCTGGCTGGGCGAAACGCTCTGCTCCCCGGCGACGAGGCTCCTTACGCTGGTTGGGCCGGGCGGGGCGGGTAAGACGCGGCTCGCCATCGAAGCGGCGGAGAGGGTCTCTGAGCGAGCCCCGCTTTCCGTCCGCTTTGTGCCGCTCGCCAGTACCGCGGAGCCGAAGCATATCCCGGGGACACTGGCGGAGGCACTCGGATTGCCGCACAGCCCGGACCTGCAGCCGCCTTTTGGCCTGCCCCTGATGGGCTGCGAGATCTACTGTACGGACTCGGATTGCCGCACAGCCCGGACCTGCAGCCGCTGGAGCAGGTGATGGAGGCGCTTAAGGAACCGCGCACGCTGCTTGTGCTTGACAACTTCGAGCACCTTGTGGCCGAAGGCGCGGCGGTCGTCCGGGAGCTCCTGGAGCGTGTCCCCACGCTCGTCTGCCTCGTAACCTCGCGGCACGTACTCAACCTCCCGGGTGAGCGCGTGTTCGCCCTATTCCCGCTGCCATTGCCGGGTCCGGGGTTGTCCCCTGAATGCCTCGCAGCGGTGCCGAGCGTCCAACTGCTGGTGGACCGCATCCAGGCGCTGCGGCCGGACTTCGAGGTCACGCCCGCCAACGCGGAAACGCTCGCCGCAATATGCCAGCGGCTGGAAGGCATTCCGCTCGCGATTGAATTGGCCGCAGCCTGGGCGCCCGTCTTTACGCCCCGCAGAATGCTTCAGCAGCTCGACCGCCGGTTGGACTTCCTGGTGAGCCGGCGCAAGACCGAGGAGCGCCACAGCGCGCTGCGGGCGACCATCGCCTGGAGCTACCGGCTACTTCCGCCGGAGCTGCGGCGGTTCCTAACTTGCATGTCCGTATTCCGCGGTGGGTGGGACCTGGAGGCGGCCCGGGCGGTCTCCCGGGAGGCGGAGGCGCTGAGTTATCTCGCGCGGCTCGTGGAGATGTCCTGGATCCAGGTGGAGAGCGCCGATTACGAAGAGGTCGAGGCGCCGCGTTTCAGCATGCTGGAGACTCTGAGAGAGTTCGTCGAGGAGAGTACGCAATCCGCCGAAGCGGCGGAGGTGGCATCGCGCCACGCCGTCTACTATCTTGGCTGGGTCGACCGGCAGGCCGGGGAGACAGGGAACCGGCGTGGCACCTGGGCAAAGCGGCTGGAGGCCGAGCATGACAACCTCCGCGCCGCGCTCTCCTGGGCCACCGGGAACGGACCGCCGGACGTGGCGCTCCGCCTCTGCGCGGCCCTCGCGCCCTTCTGGCACCTGCACGGGCACCTGGAGGAGGGGCGCCGCTGGATTACTACGGCACTCGGCCTCCCTGGCATGGGGGCCGCCGGAAGCGACGTCGCGGCCGCCTATGCCGCCGCGGGGATGCTGGCGTACCACCACGGCGACTTAGCGGAGGCGGGGCGGGTGTACAGGGCCGCTATGGAGGGATTCCGCTCGGTGGGAGATGGGGACAGCCTCGCAGAGGCGATGTGCGGGCTGGGGACCGTGTACTCCGCGCAGGGCCAGTACGATGCTGCCCGGACGCTCTTTAGCGAGGGGCTGGCCCTTTACCGTGCGGCCAGGCACACCGCGGGAGAGGCGGCGGCAATGCGCGGCCTGGCCATCATCGCGCAGCGACAGGCGGACGACGAGGAGGCCCGGCGCCTCTTTGAAGAGAGCATGGCGCGATACCGCGAGGCAGGGGACGACCTCGGGATCGCCCTCTCGCTGTACAGTCTCGGCTTGCTGGCGGAGAACCCGAGACAGCTCGACCGGTCGGAGGCGCTGTACCGGGAGAGCCTCCACCTGTTCCGGTCCCTGGAATACCCACAGGGAGAGGCCGATGCGCTGCGCGGCCTGGGGGTGGTAGCGGTGCTCCGCGGTGATTTCGAGCGGGCGTCCCTGCTGCTAGAGGAGAGCCGCAGGCTGTTCCATGAGATCGGCCATACACAGGGCGAGGCAGACTGCATCTCCGGCCTGGCCAACGCCGCCGCGCAGGCAGAGGACTTCCGCCGCGCCCGGCCGCTCGCCGAGGAGTACCTGCGGTTGTGCCGGGCTGCCGGGCGACGGGGGCCGGAAGGGGCGGCGCTGCACATGCTCGGCCGCATCCTGTTGAAAGAGGGCGATATCGAGCGTGCGGGGTCACTCCTGCGCGAAAGCCTCCTGATTCGCCACTCCCTCGGCGACAAGCGCGGGCTGGCCACGGTGTTGGTGCACATGGCGTATCATGCCCTGGATTCTGGCGCGCCTGTTCGCGCGGCGCGCCTTTGTGGAGCGGCCGACACCGCGCATT
>CAYNFH010000205.1:0-11047 GCA_964396385.1 uncultured Chthonomonadaceae bacterium
TGCTGGAGACAACGGGCCGGTAGCATGCATCCTCACTCTCTGGGTGCGGACATCCGCACGTCTACTTTGAGTCGAGGCGGAGCGTGCTACCGCGTGCTGAAGGTAAGCGCTGCTCGTGCAGCAGGCGTCATCAAGGTCTCCGTTCCTGCCGCCGTGCGCCTATTTGGATCCGCAGGCGAGGATGGGGACGGGGCTATCAGGCCGGGAGAAATAGCTTCCGGGCGCAGCGACCGCACATGCCCGTCCGCGGCGAGGTAGTTCGAGGTTGGGCTGTGGTAGGGCCGTAGCGTGGTGCTGAGTGGCGGAGTGACATTGCCGATGTTGCCGGTCGCGTAATAGTCCGCCCCAAACGGCTTGCCGCATTTGTCTGGACAGTTGTCGGTCGGCAGGCCACGACCGGTCGGACTCAAGGTCTCGGGCGCGGTCATACCGGCCGCGGCGTCGTTAACCTCGAAGAGGAAGACGGTTAGGCTCGGCGCGGTAAAGTCCGCGTACGAAGTCCCGGCAGTGTTGGAGTTGAGGGCATAGGAGATTGTGAGGAGGCCTGCTGCCGCATCCTCGCCCTTGTCGTTGTCATCCGGGCATCGATAGAGCTGCGCATTCTTCACGTAGGGGTAGATCTGTCCGGCCCAACCCTGTCCGACGGATCCAGTTGTTCCTGATGGAAGCCGCTCATCATAATCCTGCAAGTACTGGAGAAGCGCCAAACCCATCTGCCGTTCGCTCTGGATGCAGGAGGCCTGCCGCCCCCGCTCGCGGGCGGCCGCGAATACCGGGAAGAGCATTGCGGAGAGTATCGCGAGGATGGCAAAGACGATCAGCAGCTCGATCAGCGTAAATCCCTTGTGAATAATGAGAGCGGGCCGCCTTGCGGCTCTAAACCAAATCGACATCGTCGCGCTCCTGGGCTCGTCTTTATCCTCAGGTACAACTCCGGTCGAAGACTTTATGCACGGCCATGCATAAACGGGCTCGAGGGTTGCTGTATAGATGAATGGTGGAAGTTTACGGATGGGAGGCCGGGTGTTGGCGTCTCGGATGCCCGACGAGCTGCTGGCGCGGCGCGCCGCGGCCGGAGACCTGAATGCGTTCGAGGAGCTGGTGAATCGTTACCGCCATCGCGTGTACCGGATCTGTTATCGCATGGCGGGCAATGCGGAGGACGCCGAGGACTGGGCTCAGGAGTGCTTTGTGCGACTCCACCGGCAGATGCGCCATTACGACGCGGGGCTGCCGTTTCAGCCGTGGGCGCTACGCGTGACGGCCAATACGTGCCTGAATCTGGGGAAGTCGAAGCTGCGCCGGCAGAGCAAGATGGAGGTAGCATTCACGGAGGAGAACATCGGAGCGCGCGCGGATGCCGATCCGCTCGGGCTCGCCATCTCCGGGGAACAGCAGCAGCACGTGCGGATGGCTGTTGAGTCGCTGCCACCTTTGCTAAAGCAGGCGGTGGCCTTGCGGGTAATGGAGGACCTCACCTTTCGGGAGTTGGGCGAAGTGCTCGGAGTACCACTCCAGACGGCGGCCGCGCGCGTGCGCCGCGGGTTTGAACAGCTCCGGGCACAGCTTGCGGGGCGCCGAATTGAGGTAGACCGATGAAGTGCAGGTGGGCGCAGGATCGCATCCTGCTCTATCTGGCTGGTGAGCTCCGCGCCAAAGAGAGCGCCAGACTCCTGCGGCATCTGGAGGGCTGCGCCCGTTGCAACGCCCTGGCTGACGAGCTTGCCGAGACGCAAGGCGCCGTGTATGCAGCGCTTCAGGCGGACATTGATGCGCCGGACTCCCTCCTGGTACGCGTCATGAGCGCCATCCGGAGCCAGCCGTCTGACCGGCCCTCCTGGTACCCGTTCACGACTCGTCGCATGCGCAGACGTACCGTTGCCGCAGGGGCTGCCGTCTGTCTGGTGGCGGTGTTCCTGCTGGCCGGAGTCCGCTCCGGCCGGATCGCTGGCTTTCGGGCAGGTACATCCGCAGCTCAGCCGCCGGTGCTCGACCTTGCGGCATTAGGAGAGATATATCGCACCGAGCCCGCGCACCGTTCGGAGACGCCGGAAGAGGTCAGCCGCCTCGCGGCAAAGCTATCGCGCTATGCCGGCATCCCGGTTGCTATTACCGATCTGAGGCAGGAAGGGGCGGAACTCGTGGGGTGCCGCGGATGCGCGATTCAGGGCGTGCGCGTTGCGTCCATTCAGTATCAGTGGAAGGGCCGGCGCGTGGCGATGTTCCAAATGGACGCGATGAAGCTCTCGGCGCCCGCCCTGCGGCAAGTGCCCCATAACGGGCGCTGCTATCTCGTCGGAAAGACGAAAGACCTCACTTACGTGCTCTGGTGCTCCGGGAGGACGAACGTTGCGCTGGTCGCCCGCATCCCTCCGAACGATCTCCTTCAACTCGCCATGCATGCCGGCGAGATGCCAACACACAGTTCGTAGCATGGTGGGCGCCACCGACTCTCATGAGAGGAATGAAGCCATGAAAACAAAGGCAGTATGCTCTTTTGCACTCGCGGCGGTCTGTCTAGTCGGCGCGGGTTGTGGACGTGAGGAGGTGGTGGAGGATTCAGCGTTCCCAGTCCGGGCCTTGAAGCCGCTCCCCGGGATGCGCCTCGCCAACCTGCACGTCGAAGGCATGGTATGACCGGTCGGCTGACCGGCGAAGCTCCGGGCGGCCCTGGTCAGGGTCCATGGTTTCAATCAGTTGACGGCGGATCTTTCCAAGAAGCGAGTGACGGTGATGTACGATCCCAACCGGACCGATCCGCAGGCGATCGCGAAGGCCATCAATGTGGAAACGCATTACCGCGCGACCGTAGAGAATGAGCGGTGATCCCGCCACGCTACGCTGAGAAGAGCCCGGCTACTAGGCCGGGCTCTTCTCAGCGGAACCTCTATTCGTGGGCAGCGCAACAGGAGGTCTCTTCGGAGCGCTCTCCTTTGAAGGCGGCATACGCCTTTAGCGCCCACATCTCACCGACACATCCTCCCATGGTGGAGGCGACCGCGAGAAACTCGCCCAGCTCTTGCTCTGTGGCGCCAAGCCTGGCGGCTTGCTGGACATAGTATGTGATGCACGGCTCGCATCGGGCGCTGACGGACCACAGGACGGCGGCGAGGGCCTTAAGGCGAGCCGGTACTTCTCCGTCGGTGAAGATGGCCTCCTGCCGCATCTTGTGGATCGCGCCGGCGGTCCCAGTGGCCACCTTGCTGAACTCCTTCATTAGCCCCAGCGCGGGGTCGATCTGTTCCAGTGTTGTTGACATTCATTGCTCCTTGTGTTGCTCTAAGTTCTGAGCGGACCGGTTTGGGCCCAAGAGTGTGGCGGGAAAGCCTGTGCCGGTTATTGTCTTGGCCAGCCTGGATGGGGTTATCCGCGCGCGGTCGTAGCGAACGATAGCCCGCCTGGCCGCAAAGTCCACCCTCGCGTCGTAGACACCGGGCGTTTTCCTGAGCGCAGCGGATATGGCGGTGGCGCACTCGGCGCAGGTCATCTTATCGATGGCGAATGTGGCTGTTTGGGCGGTTGAGGGCGCTGCCGCGACCGGGCTGGATCCGGCGGATATCCCGGCCCGGTACGCGGCAATCCAGGGATAGGCCATCGCTCCGAGGGTGAACACGGCTACCGCCCACAGCATGGTTCTGTTGACTCTCTTCATGCGGGCGGCTCTATCCGTCGCGCAGCAATCCGGTTGGTCTCCCGCGTTAGCCTGGTTTGCTGCTTTTTCGGGCCGATAGGCGAAATAGAAGCCAGCGCCGAGCAGCATGACCGTTAGGCCCATGAGGTAAGGCCGGTAGGGCGCTAGGGCCGCCCCAAACCCGACCGTGCCTGCGCTCGCGGCTCCCAGGAGGAGGGGGAGGATACAGCACGCGGACGCGGCGATCGCGGCGAGAACGGCGCCTATAAGGACGGTGACTCTCTTCATCGCGGTAATCCTTTGCGAACCTGTCGGCTACAAGGGCCGGTCGGTGAGCCGGTAGAGGACGTACCAAGCGGCTACCAGAGCGAGGCCGCAGCAGAGCAGGTGAATCACGCTATTACCCCTTTGGATCGGGTGAGCTCATCCAGCAGCGCGCCGAGTGTCCCATCCAGGTGTTCGTCGCGCAGGGAGTAGCAGGCGAACTTGCCCTCCTTGCGCACCTTCAGCAGACCGGCTGCTACTAGGAGTTTGAGATGGTGGCTGACGGCCGGCATGGACTTCCGGAGGAGGACGCTGAGTTCACAGACGCAGAGCGATTCGTGTGTGAGCGCGTACAGTATTTGGAGCCGGACGGGTTCGGCGATGAGCTTGAGCAGGACAGTAGCCCGGTCAAAGGCGTCCTCCGACGGCATCTCTCTGGCGACCCTCCGCACGCGGGTAGGGTCATCGTTGTAGGCGTCGCAAGTCAACTCTTCCAAATCGCGTTCTGCAATTGCGGGCATGGTGGCTCCTCCCGAGTGATCCTACGGCGGCTGGCGGGAAATAATTCCACGATTGTTTAATTGATGGAATTCTGTTTAGCGTCGGTCTCTCATGACGAAACGGGCGATTGCCGGGGGAGGATTATCCGGGCAGGTCGTCCGGCGGCTCCCAGGCCGGCCGCTGGCGGCGGAACGGCATGGACAGGAGCTCGAAGACCGTCAGCTCGGCCGGCTCACGGTAGGCCGGGAGCCCGATGGTCACGGAATCCTGGGGCACGTCCATCCGGTAGGTGCGGTGGAGGCGGTCCCACCAGGAGAAGATAGTGGACCAATTGGAATCGGTCTCGGAGCGCACCACTGAATGATGGATGCCGTGCATCCGGGGCGTTACGATAAGCAGGTTCAGGACGCGCTCCACGGGCGGGGAGAGCCGCCAGTTGCTGTGGTGGAAGGCTGTGGCCGCCTCGAAGACCACCTCGTAAATGAGCACCAGGGCTGGAGATGCGCCGACCAGCGCCACGCCTGCGGACCGGTAGACGGCGCTCAGGCCCATCTCGCCGAAGTGGAACCGGAGGGCGGTGGAGGCGTCCAGGTCCAGGTCTGTGTGATGGACGTCATGGAAGCGCCAGAGGAACGGCACCCTGTGCGTCAGACGGTGCCAGATATAAAGCGTGTAGTCCAGCAGCAGGAACGCGACGACCGCCTGCGCGACGGCCGGCCCGGGCAGGAGGTTTGCTACTCCAAAGCGCGATTCTCGCGCCGTATGGGCCGCCCACATCTCGCCGGGGATGAGCGCCAGGCGCATCAGGACGAGCGCTGCTGCGCTGACCGCTGCATTCTGGAAAACCCGCGGCCAGCGGGGCAGCGTGCGGCTTCGCAGCGGATAGAGCCCCTCCAACAAGAGAAGAGCCACAAAGAGAGCGACCAGGAGGGGCCCGCCGGGAAAGTCCAGGATGCGGTAGAACTTCATTCTGTCTCCTCGGGCAGGGCCCGCGATGGCCTATTACTTTCCCGCGATCACAATTGGCAACGAGATATCCTGTCTGCGAAATAGACACCGGCCGGCCACGTCCTCGCAGACGTTGTAGAGCGCGTACGCGCGCAGCATCACGATTCCTGAAGGTGCGGTCTCCGGGACGCGAATCTCAAAGTTGAGCTCCCTCACCTCGGCGGAGGCGGGCATTCGAGGGTTGGGTAGCTCCACGAGCTGCCGGTCCGCCAGCCAGCCGGCCGGGAGGCGCACCCAGAGGCGGAGCGGCTCGGCTTCGTTGTTCCAGTGTGCCCGATGCGTGGCGTCGGGCCGCAAGATGAGGTGGACGCGGACCGCATCTCCCGGACGCACGTGCGGCGGCGCGACCGCCGATTCGATGCGGATGTAATGCCCGTCATCGCGCGTTATTCGGTCTCCCGGGTCCGGCTCGGCCGGCGAATCACTCCGCTCGAACTCGCGCAAAGGGGCTGCGACTTCCGCGCCAGAGGGCTCGGCGGTCAAGCTGACTGGCGTCTCCCCGCGTGCGCGAATGTCCCTCCGTGCCCGCGCGACCCAGTCGTAAAAGGGATACGGCTTGTCCAAGCGCGGACCGTACTGCTGGATGCGGCGGCGCCAGATGTACTGGTTCGGGTTGAGGTCCAGCGCCGCCTGCCACTGATCCAGCGCACGCTGAAAGTCGCCTGGCTTGCGGCGCGGTGAATCGTAGCGCATCCGGTAACAAACTCCAAGGCGGAAGTGAGCTTCCGCATACTCCGGCACCAGATGTATCGCTCTGTCGTACGCGCCAATCGCCTCCTCCAATCCCGCCGGCCCTCCCCACAGGACTTCGGCATCCCCGTGCGTTGCCCAATCTGTCGGGGAATCGGTGGTCTGCGCACGGAGCCGTAGCTTGGTTCGGCCGGGCAGTTTTGCACTTGAGACGCTGGGCGTTGACTCCGGCTTGGAGAACCGCTTGTCGAGGAAATCCCGCTCAATCGTGTCGGGATCCGGCTCGTTCAGCCGCACGATCCCGTACTCGTCGATGGCTGTGAAGATGGGGACCGCAGACTGCTGGGTGAGGTTGAGAGGGTCCCACATGACGGGCCAATCGATCTTCTGCCACTGGAGGTAGAGCCTGGCGCGGTCCGGGTGCTGCTCCTGCACCAGGCCCACGATGGCGAGCTTGCCTGCGTCGACCAGCTTCTGTGCTCTTGCGTGCCAGACCGGCACGTGCTGTCTGCAGCCCGCTCACCAGGAAGCGAACTCGATGAGAATCACCTTCTTGCCCCGGAAGTCGGACAGGGTCATGCGCCGCTTTCCGTCCAGGCTTGGCAGAACTATATTCGGAAAGTACTGGCCCACCTCTCGGCCAACGGATGGCGGAGGGGCTGCAGCGGTCACTGTTGCAATCACCTATATCGCCTCCTCAAGTGGTTCGATGATCAGCGCCTGCCAACGTGAATAGGTGCTTCTACATCGACGCTGGCGGGCGCCAGGCACGCCCGGTCGTTGCAAGGCTGATAAGAGAGGATGAAGCGCAGCCGCTGCGTGCCGGCGGGAGCCGAGTCCGCAACCTGCACGATCGCCTCCAGTGTGAAGTCGCCTTGATAGACGGAGAGCCGCTCTGATGAGAAACCATACTTCACACTTTCGCCTTGCGGGTAGTTCACGCTTGCCAGCCGGGCGTCCGGGGCGGGAGCGAGGGTAAGCCTTGTGGCGATGAGATAGCCTGCGGAGGGCTGGTGGGAGTTTATGTGCCAGCCCCGTTTGACCGACACGCGAAGAGGAATGCGCACCACGGTTCCGGGCGTTATAGGCAAAGGAAGAGCGACAGCCGTTGCCTGAACTACGCCCTCGCGGGCGGCGCTAGGCTCCATTCCGAGAGTCTGGTAAGCTGCAAGGAGCGTAGGAAAGGCGGCCGGCGCGCGCGCCACGGCCGGTGCGAATGCATCTTCGGTTTGCTCAGCATAGCGCTTCCAAAACGGGTCCCGGGTTATCTGAGCCAGACGCGCCATCACCTGCGCGGCCAATCCGTTGCCGGAGGGGAGCGCCTCGTCCTCCGCCGATTTGAGCCGCGCCAGGAGTTCGCTTGCGGAGGCGGTGGAGTAAAAGCCGCCGGCGCCTTTATCCCAGAATTGCGCCACCATCTCGCGCGCGGTGTCCTCCGCCCGCGCAAGCCACAGCTTCTCCCGGGTCGCGTCGTAGAGAGCCAGCAAGCCGTAAGACGTAAAGGCGTAGTCGTCAAGCTGACCCGGCACCTCGGCGCGGCCGCGATAGCTGTGCATAAGCCGCCCTTCCAGAGTCATCCGGCGGGACAGGAAGTCCGCCGCCTGCACGGCGTCTCGCAGATACTCCTGCCGGCCCAGCGACTGGTAGCCGCGGCCGAAGGCGGCGATCATCAGGCCGTTCCAGCTCGCCAGCACCTTGTCGTCCGTGCGAGGCCGGACCCGTTTGGAGCGCGCGGCGAACATCCGCTGCCGCATCTCTTCCACGCGGGCCGACAGGGCGTCCGGCGCCATCCCGCGTTTCCCGGCAGCTTTGGATACCGCTTCCGCGATGTGCAGCACGCTCTTGCCATCCAGATCCCCCGCGCCTGTCACTCCAAACAGCTCCTCGAAGAGGGGCGCATCGCCGCCCAGCACCTCGCGGACCTGGTCGGGTGTCCAGAGATAGAACTTGCCCTCTTCGCCCTCGCTGTCCGCGTCGATGGAGGAGTAGAACCCGCCCTCCTTGTCCCGCATCTCCCACGCCACAAAGTCCAGCGTCTCCTCAGCGATCTGCCGGTACCGCCGCTCGTGCTTGATCTGCGAGGCGTCCAGGTAGATGGGTACGAGCTGGGCCTGGTCATAGAGCATCTTTTCGAAGTGGGGCACGCGCCACATAGCATCCGTGCTGTAGCGGTGGAAGCCGCCGCCGAGCTGGTCATAGATGCCGCCCGCCGCCATATGGTCCAGCGTATTGGTGACCATCGCCAGCAGGCTCTTGTCGCCGGTCTGCCGGTAGCGGGCGAGCAGAAACGCCAGGTTAGGCGCCTCCGGAAACTTGGGACGCTGGGCGAAGCCTCCCTGCTGCGGGTCGTAGCGGCGCTCCAAGGCGGCGACGGCTTGCTGCAGCACGTCGGCCGGCAGCTTGCCGCCCGCTTGTGAGGCAGAGGCTTCCGCCAGGGCGGCGGCCACCCGGTTAGCCACGCTCTGCACCTTCTCCGGCTGCGTCTTGAATGCCTGCGCGAGCTGCGCGAGCACCTGCTTGAACTCCTCCGGCGGGAAGTAGGTGCCGCCAAAGAAAGGCTTGCGATCCGGGATGAGAAAGACGGAGAGGGGCCAGCCGCCGGAGCCGGTCATCATCTGTACGGCCAGCATGTACTGGGCGTCGATGTCCGGCCGCTGCTCGCGGTCTACTTTGATGGAGACGAAGTTTTCGTTCAGGAGCTTGGCAATCTCTTCGTTCTCGAAGCTTTCCCGCTCCATCACATGGCACCAGTGGCAGGCCGAATAGCCGATGGAGAGGAAGATGGGCTTGTTCTCCCGTTTCGCCTTCTCCAGCGCCTCCTGGCCCCAGGGATACCAGTTGACCGGGTTATGGGCGTGCTGGAGCAGGTAAGGGCTGGTCTCGCCGATGAGCTTGTTGGTGTGCGCGTAGTGTCCGTTCGCGGCCTGGTCTGGCGCCGGAACTGCCTGCTGCCGGTGCGCCCGGACGACGAGCGCCAGCGGAATGGCGAGCGCGCCCAGGATCAGGATCGGCAGGAGCGCTCTGCCGCGTATCGCGTTGACTCGAAAGGGCTGCCTGCCGGTTCGCACGATGCTGTTCTCCCGTCTATCTGAGATACGTAGGGATCTCCGCAACTGGTTGCCTGCGCGGGCGCGGAACTTCTCGTCGCGCCGCTCCGTCATACGCCCGCGCTTATAGAGGTAGTGGCTACCTCTATAATCCCATACGAAGAAAGGAGTGTCTTGATGCCTCAGCAGCAGTATCAGTCCTGCCTGGACGCTTGCGTCCAGTGCCTCGAGGAGTGCGAGAGGTGCGTGGTCAGCTCATGCCTCGGCAACCCGAACATGGCCGAGTGCGGCAGAGCCTGCATCGACTGCGCGACGATTTGCTCGGCGTGCGCAAGCTTCTGCAATCGCGAATCCCGCTTCTGTCCGTCTCTGTGCGTGGCCTGCGCGGAGGTGTGCGAGGGCTGCGCCGCCGAGTGCGACCGGTTCTCGCAGGACGAGCAGTGCCGCCGGTGCGCGGAGGCCTGCCGCCGGTGCGCCGACGAGTGCCGGAAGATGGCCGGCGGGACCACGGGAAGACGCGCCGCCTGAGCTCTGTGCGCACGGAAAGCAAGCCGTGGCTAAGGGGCCGCCTCTACTGACATAGGGAGGCGGCCCTCGCCATCTGTACGTCCCTGGAACTCTAGTATAGGGGGGAGGAGTATATGAAGCAGGAGGGCATAGAAGATGGTGGTACCGACGAAGAGTGAAGTGTTCAGCGCGGAGCGGCGCAAGGAGCTTTTGCAACGCCTCAACCGCATCGAGGGCCAGGTGCGGGGCCTAAAGGAGATGGTCGAGGAGGATCGCCGCTGCATGGAGATACTTCAGCAGGTCGCCTCCGTTTACGAGGCTCTGCGCGGCACGTCCCGCCTGGTCATGCGCAACTACCTGGAGAACTGCGCGACGGCAGCCATCCGCACCGGCGACCCGGAGGAGGCGGAGCTGGTCTATGAGGAGCTGCTGGAGATGATCGCCAAGTTCGCCCGGTAGAGGTAGAGGACCTCCTGTTGCGGCGAGTTCACCGGATTCTATGGGGGCTGGTAGCCGGAGGCTGTTTGCTCAGTGGACGCGCCGTTGCATCGGGGCACGGTCCGCTGTGGGGCCTGGCTACGCCGACCAATGCCCAGGGATCCTGGAGCGTCGACCTTGGCTGGATGGGGATTACGGCAGGCAGAACGAGCACGATGGCGCGGCTGATGGCTGCCTACGGCGTCACACAGGACTTCCAGCTTTCCGTCTCGGGGCCGCTGTATCGCAGCGGAACGAACTCCCTCGGCACACGCGGCCTGGCGATGATGCCGATGACCAACGAGATCGAGCTCATGGCGGCGGATCGGTTCTACCATCGGGATACGGGAATCGGCACGCGGCGGGAAGACACGGGTTACCTGGCGCTCAGCGCGCCCAACCGGGACATCACCCGGCCCGGCGTCTTCGGCGCGCTCGCGCATGGTAACGTCTCCCGTTCGCTCTATCTGTGGGAGGGACTGGGCTACAAGGCGTACGCGAGCGGCGGCAGCCACCCGGGCAACGAGCTGTTCTACTCGGCCGTCGTCGGTTACCGTCCGAGAGCCTGGCAGACGGAGTTCCCGAAGCCAGACTTCCGGCTGCTCCTGGAGCTGGTGGGCGAGGTCCAGGAGCGGGAAAGCCGGGGAGGCATCCGCATTCCGACGTCCGGAGGACACCGGCTGTTCCTGGCGCCGGGCATCCTCGGCACGTACCAGAACTGGGGGTTCTCCTTCGGCGTGTCCGTACCGCTGGTCCAGGACTTACCGCAAGGAGGACGCCGGGAAGATCTGCGCTTCGGCGTAGACGTTACGGGATTCTTCTGAAAGGAGTGCTGTATGAGAACCAAGGCGGCGTGGATAGCGGCGCTATGGTCATTGACGAATTACTGCCGCTATCGGGCCACCGGGGCGGCCGTCGGACA
>CAYNFH010000206.1:0-10968 GCA_964396385.1 uncultured Chthonomonadaceae bacterium
GGCAGGCGGTCGCCAGCTCCCCGTCCTTGATGTCCTCGCCTCGCTTCTTAGCCTCTATCCGAGCCAGGTTGATGCGCTGCACGCAGTAGGTGCACTTCTCCATGACGCCACGACCCCGAACCGTAACCTCCGGGTTATGGAGCAGCCGGAGGAGCGGGCGGTCATGTTGGTTGGCGAAGTTGTAGAAGTTGAAGCGGCGAACCTTGTACGGGCAGTTGTTGGAGCAATACCGCGTACCGACGCAGCGGTTGTAGATCATCTGGTTCAGCCCCTCGTGGCTGTGCGTGGTAGCGCCCACGGGGCAGACCGGCTCGCAAGGCGCTTTTTCGCAGTGCATGCAGGGAACGGGCTGAAAGTAGGTGGGCGGGTTCGCAAGACTGGCTTCGCCCTGGTTTTCGTTATCTACGTAGTAGCGGTCGATGCGCAGCCAGTGCATCTCCCGACCGCGCGAAACCTGATCCTTGCCCACGACAGGGATGTTGTTCTCCGACATGCAGGCAACGACGCAGGAGTTGCACGAAATGCAAGACGTATTGTCGATAGACATTCCCCACCGGTAGCCGTCGTAGTTCATATGGTCGTTGGGCGGGTTAAAGAGGGTCCCCAGCGGCTCTTTCCCCTGGCCTTCCACGTCCTCGCCGGTATTGGGGCCCTTCCGGAATTCATCGAGCGTGTGGACCTTGATGGGGTCGCGCCCCTGCATGTCGATAGCGCTGTGATAGTGCGTGCTCACCAGCATGTAGGAGTCCGGCGTGATACGAAGGTCCGCGCCAGTCACGAAGTGCGGCGACGCCGATGTCCAGAGTGGATAGGCATTGAAGCCACGATCCATCCCGACCTCGCCCGTGCGGGTGCGACCATAGCCCAGGTGGATGGTGACGGCATTGTCCGGGTGGCCGGGAAGAACGAAAACCGCTCCGCGTACGCTTCTATCGCCGACCCGGAGCTCCACAACCCGGTCTGTCGCTTTGAATGACGCCCCTTGTGGGGCGAGTCCCAGACGAACCGCCATGGCCGGCGACATGAGCACGCCGTTGTCCCAGACCAGCTTGGTCATCTGCTTGGGCAGCTCCTGGAGCCATGCGTTGTTCGCGAAGCGCCCGTCATAGATGGTCGGGTCCGTCCGGAAGATGACTTCCACGCCGTTCGGCGTCGGGCTTTGGGCGCTAGGGGGCGGGGCCGGGATTTGTCCGCTCGGCGTCACGGTGCGGGGCGCAAAGGTCGTGCCGGCCAGGATACCATCGTTGAGCGAGCGCCGCCAGTAGGTGTCGAAGTCCGCGCCCGGGTGCTGCGACTGCCAGTAGGCGCGGACAATCTCGTATCCCTCGGCCGGCTTGCGGCTGATGCCAGCCAGCAGCTCGTGCGCGGAGTGGGTGCCGAACAGCGGCATGATCAGGGGCTGGATAATGCTGGCCGTACCGTCAAACGCGCGCACGTCGCTCCACGCCTCCAGGTAATGGCTCTCGGGCACGTGCCAGTTGCAGAGCGCGGAAGTCTCGTCGTCGTGCATCCCCAGGCGACAGCGGAAAGGAATGCGGTCGTTTCCGTTCTGATCCTTCGCCGCGAGAGAGGCGGCGAACGGAATGTCCGCGGGCGCCGTGTAGGCGGGGTTGCCACCGAGGATAAAGAGCGCCTTGACGGTTCCGGCATCCATGTCCGCGACCAGATCGCGCAGGGAGCCGAACTGGTCCACCGGGTTGGCGTCCACGCTGGGAATGTAGGCCACCGTCGTGCCGACGTTGCCCAGGGCCTGGTTCATGGCGTGCGCCAGCACGTGCACCGCGGGCGGCTGCTCTTCGCCCGCCACCACGATGCTTGCGCCGCGATGCGCCTGCAGGTCCCGCACCACGGCATCCATCCACGGCGCCGAGGCAGCTCCCCCACCCGCCCCCGCTACTCCTAGCCGCTGGGCGATCTCGCGTGCCACACCCTCGACTTCACTGGCGCGCAAGGGGAAGCGATGGTCCGCGATGGCGCCCGTAATAGTGGGCGTGCTCTCTAGGGCGTAGAGCCGGTTCATGTTCGGGTTGTCTTTGCGCACCCGGCGCCGGTTGACGAAGTCGTGCCCATATCGTACGCTCCCCGGCATCGTGAGCAGGAAGTCCGAGTCCAGCGAGAGCACGACGTCCGCGCGGTCGAACCGGTAGACTGTGTTGACATAGTTGCCGAATGCGGCCTTGGAGCCGGCCCGCGTGTTGTGTTCGCCCGCTGGCTCGTACACGTGCCAGCGGGAGCCGGGATACTCGGCCAGGAACCCCCGGATCTGAGACGCCAGGGTCGGCGAACTCACCGTCTCCGTCAGGATGCGCACCCCGGCGCCGTTACCGCTCGCCTTGATGCCATCCAGTGTGGAACGGGCAGCCGCCATGAACAGGTCCCAGGTACTAACCTCGCCCACGTTTACCACGTCCCTGGAACGGTCGACGTCATACATGTTGAGGATCGACGCCTGGGCGAACGCGCTGGTCGCGCCGAGGCTTGCCGGATGGCTCGGGTTCCCCTCAATCTTCGTCGGCCGACCCTCGTGGCTCTCGACCAGCAGTCCGATGCCGTATCCGCTCAACGGCATCGCCGTGGCAAAGTACATCGGTTTGCCGTAGACCAGCTCCTCCGGCTGCTTCACGTACGGGACAATCTGCTCCTGGGGGAGGAAGCGGCACCCGGAGAGACCGGCGAGCGCCATGGAGCTGCCCATCAGCGTCATGAAGGTGCGGCGCGGGATCTTCAGGTTCCGGAGGCTCTCGCGGTTCGGAAACTCGTCGTCCAGGAACTTGCGGAACTCGTCCGTATTCGCGAGCTCCTCCAAGCTCCTATAGTAGGTTGGCCCCTTTTTGCCGGCCAGCCGCTCGCGCAAATGCGACAGGTTGTTGGTGTTCTCTTCCATCAGGTTTACCGGTGGCAGACCCAGCAGAGTGCGCCCGGCGACTGAAGTCGCGGGCTATGCGGTGCGCGAAGTCCGCCTGCGCGGACTGGTGCGGAATGAGACGGAATCATCTGTGGCAGACCCAGCAGTCGGTCAACTGCTCCCGCCGGATGTGGTACTTCTGGATGTAGGGACGCCCCTGTTCGATGCGCTGCGGTGAGGGCTGGTAATCCGCGTCCTCCAGCAGGCTGCGCAGGTCCGGCGTCAGGTCCGTCCCGTCCTCGTGGTGCCCACGCTGACAGTCCACATAGAGCTGGAACACCTCTTTGGGATCGCCGATGTAGCCCTCCGGGTTGCGGTGACACCGGAGACACCAGGCCATGAAGAAGGGCTTGCCCTTGTAGGTGAGCTGCATCTTCTCCACAGGCCCATGGCACACGTTGCAGTTGATGCCGCGGGCGATGTGGATACTGTGGTTGAAGTAGACAAACTCCGGCAGCTTATTGATGCGGGCCCAGCCCAGCTCTCCGCGGGGGCCTGTGATCGGCGTCTGCGTGACGAAGCTCCGGCGGATGGGCTCCAGCAGCGGGCTGTTCGTCCAGATTTGCGAGTGGCAGCTCATGCAGGTATGGGTCGGTGGAATGCCGGCGAACGAAGACTTCTCAACGGTAGTGTGGCAATATCGGCAGTCGATGCCGAGCTCGTTCGCATGGTGCTCGTGGCTGAACGGTACGGGCTGCTCGATCGGAACGTCCACGTTGGTGTTCCAGCCGGAGCGGGTGATCTCTGACGTGCCAACAAGGAGCACGAGCGGCAGCGCTACGGCTCCGATAAGGCTGGTCTTTGCGATCGTGTTCGCACCGGCGGGAAAGATCTGCGCCATAGAGGTCTATAACCCCATCGATCGGTCTACCGCCATGACCAGGAAAAGCAGGGCGAGGTAGACCATGGAATACTTGAACAGCGTCTTGGCGTGCGGCCGGTCCGGCTCCTGGTAGAGCTGCAAGCTCCGCCAGAGCAGCACCAGGTTCAGGAGAACTGCCGCGACCAGGTACAGGGATCCGACCTGCCGCAGGAACAGCGGAAGCACCGAGATGAGCGCCGTGAGCACCGCATAGACGGCGATCTGGAGGACGGTGATACGCTCTCCGCGTACCACCGGAAGCATGGGAATGCCGGCTTCCGCGTAGTCGTCCTTAATGAGCAGCGCGAGCGCCCAGAAGTGTACGGGCGTCCATACGAAGATGATGGCGAACAGGTACCAGGCCAGGAGGCTCAGGTCATCCGTTACCGCGGCCCACCCCACCAGCGGTGGAAACGCTCCGGCCGCCCCACCGATGACGATGTTGTGCCAGGTGCGCCGCTTCAGCAGCAGTGTGTAGATGAATACATAGAATAGGAGCCCCGCCAGCGCGAGCAGCGCGCACAGCACGTTCGCGGCGCGCCAGAGGATGACGAAGGACCCCGCCTCCAGCGCGAGCGCGAACAGCATCGCCTGTGGCCCCGAAATAAGGTGGGTAACGGTTGGCCGCTTCGTCGTGCGCTTCATACGGCCATCGATGTCCCGGTCCACCACCATGTTGATGGCGTTGGCGGCGCCCGCAGCCATATAGCCGCCGACGGCCACCGCCAGGAACAGCCAGGTGCCCGGCCAGCCACGCTTGGCGATGATCATGGCGGCGAGAGTCGTGAACAGCAGCAGGCTGATAACCCGCGGCTTCGTCAGCGCCAGATAGTCCCGCCATCCCGCCCGGACGCCTGCTGCCTGAGGATTACCGCCTGCCGACTGATGACTGACGACTGACGACGGACGACGGACGACTGCGGGTCCGGGAGCCTCTACCGACAGCGCGGATGCCGTGAGCAGCACGGCCACGATCCAGGTCGCGTCCGCCATAAGCAAATGGATGAACTGCATCCAGATGGGCGCAAGCAGGATCACATTAAGGCAGCCGACCCCGATCTGGGCCAGGAACAGGTTGCGGATCCAGCCGGAGAACCGATAGGTATCGCGCGCGGGACGTGAGTGCGCGGCGTAGCCCGCGATGAACAGCAGGTAGAAGCCCACAGACATCGCGATGAGCGGATGCGGAAGGCGCATCCTCAGCAGGGGGCTCGTCGCAGGCGAGAAGTCCGCCTTCAGCCCCTGGCTCAGCGACATCGGGTAGAGCGTGTCGCCCAGCGCCGTAATTGCGCCGCTCGCGCCCAGTACCGCGAGCGCCAGCAGCCCCAGGCCCAGCGCCCATACAAGCGGCCCCTGGCCCCGCATCCTCGGCGCAGCGCCTCCGGACGCCCACCAGGCGGTCAGCGCAAGCGCGGCCAGCAGCAGGAATGTGTTGGAGAGATGGGCCGCGATGGCGACCGCGCGGTAAAGCGACGTGTTGTGCGCGACCAGCTTGAAGAGCACCAGCGCGGCGCCCACGATGGCCTCAGAACAGGTGAACAGAACCGCGAGGAGCGCACCCCGTCTCACGATGTGGCGCGCCGGAAACGCGCGGAGCGCCCAAACCAGGAGAACCGCGGCCAGGGCCAGTGAGAGGCCGCTGGTCGCTCGGTGGCTGAGCTCTACTAGCCACTCGAAGGTACTTGCGTGGGGGCAGGACGGCCAGTGGGCGCCACACCCGGCGCCGGAGCCCGAAGCGCGCACATACGCGCCCCAGAGGATGACGCCAATGTTGTAGAACAGAACTCCCCAGGCGAATTTTGGAAAGCGCTTCTCTGCCATCCTGGATTGTTTGCGAACACCCGCCGTCATGGGCGAGACGGCGGAGCGTTCCCGGTCGGTGCAAGCAGCCGGACTCTTGTGCTCTTTTTCACGAGCCTCGTCGCGCTACCACCTTCACCGGCCCGCCGCGCATGAGAATACCTTAATGTCGGGATGCGAGTCTAGCCTCGATTCCGCCTTAAGGGCCCGCTTGCCCCTGGCTCCCGACCTCGAAAATCCAAAATCGAAAATCGAGAATCACCGGCGTCTTTGCGCCGGTGGGGCTTCCAGCGTCTGGGCGACGAGCGGCGCGATGGCGCGGTCCAGCGAGTCTTCCGTGCGGCCGATGGTCACGTTGCGGAAGAGGTGCCACCGCTCGATGTGATCGACAGCCCCGTACGGATCGATGTGGGCGAGCGGGCCCAACGTCTCCACTTCCATGAACGTGGCGGAGGTGTAGGTCTCGTTGTTGCAGTTGTAGTCCGGGTAGGCTCTGCCCTCCACGAAGGGGAACCGCTTGATGAAGAGGACGCCTTTGCGCAGGTAAGCCGCCCACCCCTGCTTGTTCAGAATCCCGATCTTCTGGGACTCCTTCATGGTCTCGGCCGTCCGCAAACGCAGGTATTTTCGTCCGAGGGTCCAGCGAGGGTCGCTTAGGTTGGTGTAGTGCCAGAGGACCATGGGGCGGGCCGGCTGCAAGTATTCGTCATGGGACATGTAGGGCTCCTGCGGTAGGATGGTTACTCCCCCGCCGTTCATAATGCTCATGGCCCACGGCGCGGCGTCGATGGCCCACAGATTGCGGTTGGTGATCCGGTGCCGGACCATCACCCCCGTGCCGGTAACATCCATTCTGACGATCATCTCTTTCTGGATGCCGGTCCGGGGCTCTACCGGCTGGATGAGATCGATCATGTTCGGCGCAAGGATCTTATACTGGATGGGTGTATTGTCCGGCGAGTAGCTGCGCGGCATTCCCTCCGGAGCCGTCCAGAGGCGGTGGCCGCCCCAGGGGTGCCAGTCGCCGAGGTCGGTCTTGACTACGGTTTCGGGTATCTCCGCGAATACGTTCTCGCCACCGATGAAGCCGTAGCGGATGACCCTGGGGCCGATATTGGTGGTCACGATGGCCTCAACGGTGCCGTTACTCAGCCGATAGCAGTTGGGCTGATTGAAGTAGGCAACCTTTTCTATACTCACCTGACCGGCCACGGGCAGCGCGGCCAGCATTACGGCACATGCGCAGACGGCGCGCAGCGATGATGTCATCGTGGACCTCCCTCGGACCAGAATGCGACCCGAACTGTTCGGCGGGCGCTCATGAGTTCGTTCGGCCGCCGGTGGGGACGCTCCTGCCAGCAATAGTACGCGCTGGGAGGGGCTGTATAGGTTCTTGACACAACCTTATACAGATTCGAGGTTTGGATCAATGTGTACGCGCCGCCCTTCAATCCGGAGGCGGCCCTCTGCGAAGAGGCGGATAGCGTGGACGTAGGTGTCGTGCTCCGCAGGGAGGACGCGGGCGGCCAGCGACTCGGGCGTATCGCCATCCTCCACTGGCACGGCGGTCTGGAGGATGATGGGGCCGGTGTCGTACTGCTCGTCAACGAAATGTACGGTGCAGCCGGTGATCTTCATCCCGCTCTCGATCACCGCCCTGTGGACATTCTCCCCGAACATTCCCTTGCCCCCAAACAAGGGCAAGAGGGCGGGATGGACGTTCATGATCCGGCCCCGGTAGGCCTGGGTAACGGCCGGCGGGAGAATCCGCATGAATCCCGCGAGGCAGACGAGGCCCACGTCGCGGCGGTGGAGGGCACTTATTAACGCCTGACCGTATCCCGCCTCGTCCCCCTCGTACTTCCGGGGGGATATGACCGCCACGTCGACGCCTGCCGCGCGGGCGCGCTCCATGGCCGGAGCGTCGGTCCGCGTGCCGATGACCACGCCCACTCGGGCTGGGATCTCCCCGACCCTGCAAGCGTCCAGTATGGCCTGGAGGTTAGTCCCGCGACCGTGGCCGCTGACGAGCACCCCTATCCTGAGCAGCTCATCGCCAGTCTCGCGCTTCCTCGCCGCGTCGCCCCCTCGCCGCGTCGCCCCGTCCGTCCGTCCGCCGTCATCCGTCGCCCGTCCAATCATGTCAGGTTCCGCCATGCGCGCCAGGATTCGCGGACCAGCGTGAACGCGCTCGCGGCGGCGTACGGGTCCGGCGCGCCGGCACCGCAGGAGACCATCGACTGGAAGACCTGCAGCCGGACGAGGGTCTGGGACGCCCGCAGCGGACACTCGAGCGGGCCGGGCTTTCCGAGGATAGGGCCCCATTGCCGCAGATAGGTTGCCCGGACCCGGTCCTGGTCCGCCTGCCTCTTCAGATGGCGCTGAGCCGGAAGCAGGAGCTCCTCAAGGCCGAGGAAAGCCGGACCCACAAAGGCGGAGCCCCAGTCCAGCAAACACGCTTCCCCATCTGGCTTAACGGCAATATTGCCCGCGTGCAGATCGCCGTGGATGAGGGCCGGAGGTATGAAAGAAGCATCATTGGTGAGCTCGGTCACCGACCATGCGATTGGCTCGAAATCGTCGCCGGTCACCAGGCCGTCGACCGCGCCCTCGGTGACGGCGACCAGCGCGCGCAGCGCCACCTCCTCCCAGGCAAACGTAGCAGCGGTCCGCAATCCTGCCTCGGCGAGGCAGTCCACCCAGTCCATCGAGTGGATCTGAAGTCCGGCTAGGACCTCCGCGGCATGGGCATAGCCCTCTACGGTCGGCTCGTCTGACAGTCTTCGGGCTCCGAGGTCCTCCAGGATGATCCAATAGAGGCCCCGCGCGTGGTCCTGTTCTTCCGCGATCACTGCGGGCGTGGCCCCGTGCGAGAGCCTCGCCAGCAGCACCGTGAGGGCGATTTCTCGCCGGAGCGACTCCCGCACGGCCTTGAAGATGTAGCTCCCCTTGCGTGGAATCGTGACCCGGCATACGAGGAGCCCCTGCCGGCCGGAGAGCTTGCTGACGGTCGCCCCGTCCGCTGTACCACCTACCGCACGGGCCACACACGCCGCTATCTCCGAGTCATCCAATTGGTTGAACCGCCCCTCCTCGCCGAACCCCATTATAGGTTTGAGCGTCTTGAGCGTCAAGCGCGGAGCAGATGACAGGGTGACAGGGTGACAGGGTGACAAGGTGACAAAGACCTGACTACGTTCACCAGGTCACCAGGTCATCCGCCGGCGGGCGGGCAAAAACTTCGCATAAATCCGCAACACGGCGGATTCGCGGGCATCCAACATAGTGGCAAAACAGTAAGAGTAGCGCTCCAACAGCAGGCGGAGCGCATTCCATAACTCACAATGTATAGGCAGGGCAGACGTATCGCGGCCACAGGCCGCGCAGTGATCGCCGGCATCGGCGCTTGCTGCCTTGCCGTTCCGGCACTCGGTCAGGCTGCCGTCCCTTCCTTCATGGGCGGTATCGGCGAACTTGGAGACACCTTTGGCATCTCGGCCCAGAAGCTGAGCTACCTCACGGAGGAAGGCACTCCGAAGGTGCCGGGCAAGCTTGCGTCCGAGACGCTGCGCGGCACAGGCTCTCGCGCCGGTTACGTACTCTCCCACGGGGGAGTCATTCCCGACTCGTTACACGTATCGGTGGATGCGCGCACCCTCCGGCATGGCGTTGACTACTATCTGGATGCGGCCAACGGGATGCTTGCTTTCGCGGACCCCGTTCGGCCAATCCAGTCCATACGCGTCTCCTACCGGTTCATTGCATCCGCCGATGGGCAAAGATCCCCTCTCGGTCTGCAGGGGCTGACCCTCAATCTCCAGGGCGGAAGCCTGAGCTTCGGCTACGGTCTGAGCACCGATAAGGCGGACGGCCTCGACTTTACCACCTATGGCCTGGACTTCAACAACAGCTTCCACGCGGGATCCTCGCTGAGCGGGCTCCTATACCTCAGTACTCCCTCTGCCACGAACGCAAATAAGGTAGACGACCTCAGTACCTCGCGCAAGACAGGCACTCGCAACGTCAACACCAAGGACGCGGTGACAGACCACCTCATTCTTCAGAGCCTGAGCCTCAAGTCCGGCGCGGCCACGTTCCACGCGACCTACCAGGACGTGGGGCAGCACTTCAACGGCTTCCAGGGACTGCGAGCCTCGAACACGGCCAAGGCGGACATGCTCGCCCAGATCAACACCCTGGAGAAGGAGAAAGGGCTCCGGCGGCTGGGGTTTGGCGCGGGCCTGGAGCTCTCCGGCAGCGGCAGCCTGGGTATGGACTGGGACCAGGTCGGCGACGAGAAGGGCAACCTCACCCGCGAGAAGCTGAGCTTCGCGAGCAGGTCGCTCAAAGTGGACTTCCTGGATCAGCGCGTGGGCGAAGAGTTCGCAAGTGCCGCCAAGCTGACCGACGGGGAGAAGGCTCAGGTCGCCAATGAAAAGGGGATGCATCGCGCCTTGTTGGGGATGAGCCTCGCACTGGCGAAGGGGATGGCGCTCACCTACAGCGACCTCAAACTGGACAGCAAGAACGGCGGCTTGAGTCGCAGCACTATCGGGTTCGACGCGAAGGGCTTCTCCTTCAAGCTGAACCGGGGCGAGACCGACAAGAGCTTCACGCGCGCCGCCGACCTGGCGATGGCGGAAGCCGACAAGAAGGCGGTAGAGGGCGAGCGGGGGTACCGCAGGACCGACTACGCGCTCAAGCTGACGGCTATCAAGGGCGTGACGCTGGAGGACATTCAGTACAAGGCCCGCGACGACGCCGACAAGCTTGCCAAGAGCTCATTCAAGCGCACCTTTGCCTGGGCGCTCGGCAAGACTACCAACCTGGGCTATCTGGCCGAGGGCAATGCAACCGAGAGGTCGGGTATCTCTGAGGACGCACGGACGCACGATCTTCTGAGCTTCTCCACGGAAACCCGTAAGGGCATCAAGCTCAACATGTATCAGGACCGCGTACAGACGGTGGCGGGCAGCAAGGCGCAGCCCGACGTCGACACGGACTTCTTCCACCTGGAAGGGTACCGGACGAAGCCGAATAACTTCTTATTCGAGACCAAGCGTATGAGGACGGGCAGCGCAAAGTTTGAGAACATCACCGTCGCGGAGGTCAATCTCCTCCCGATGAAGACGCTTGCCCTGCGGCTCAACTCCACTTCCGTAGACAGGGGAAAGGACCAGTCGGCTGAGACGAACCTGCTTGATTGGAAGTGGAAGACCACTCCCACTCTGACTCTGAACGGTCAGGTCGCGGAGACAAAGACCAACAATCAGCAGAATACCGCCACCCAAACCCTCGGGGTCACGGACACCATCGATAAGAACTTCACCGTGGCCGCAACGCACACAACGGTGGACCAGCAGCAGAAGCGGCCGACCCAGGTCACTGACGTGTCTATAAG
>CAYNFH010000207.1:0-10946 GCA_964396385.1 uncultured Chthonomonadaceae bacterium
CTCCCCAACCCTCCCCTTCGTAAGGGGAGGGAGAATGCCCCCTCCTTCGCAAGGAGGGGGTGAGGGGGAGGTCACGCGGCTTTGCGCTGAGTCTCTTCCGACACGAATGAGCCGCCTTCCGACTGGACGGACGGGTGCGTCAGCGAGTTCGGCGCGTTCAGGTTAGCCCCGTCGTCCACGCCTACGCGCAGACGGTCTACCAACTCGCCGCCCATCCATCCTGTCACTGCGCCAATGATCAGCCCGCAGAACGAGAGCACCAGCGCCCCGGCGTCCGGAATGTGGCCGGCGTGGCCGAACCGGACTGCCCAGCTCGCGGCAAACAGGAGCACCACCACCACGTTGCCGAGCCCGTGCCACATGCCGATGAACTTGGCACGGGTGCCCGCCGGAACCGCCAGCCAGTCCCATAGCCCTAACACGGCCGCAATCAGGCCACAGATGACGCCAGCGCCGATATCCCAAAAGGCAACGTTATACAGGTCGGTCCGCCCCGTACAGAGGCAGATGATATCGAAGACACACGCCATCACCAGGAGCCCAAGCGGGAACACGATGAGCATCTGATGTATCGGGTGTCCGAAGAGCTTTGCCTTGCTTTCCATGCTCTGTCTCCTCCCTTGTCGAGCCGGCGCGACCTGGCTCACTCCGCGCCGCTATAGGAAAGGCGATCCAAGCGGACGGTAATGTTCCGGCTCAATCCCACGGAGAGGGCGCGCCCTGAGAGTCGCGGTTGCGGTAGCCAGGGTCCGGGTTGGCGTCATCGTTCGGGTCGCCCTGCTGGCCGCGGCCGCGCCACAGGTAGTAACTGTTGTCCTGCTCAGCGGAGGGGGCATGGTGCAGGGGACAGTACCTGCGCGGCACCTGGCTCCGGGGAAGCTGCTCCTCGATGGTGTTGGGACACCATTCCGTCGCCTTCATGCCGGAGTCCACACAGATGCGTACCGTGACCATGTCGCTCTGGTCCGCGTTCGACCGCGGCGACCGATGGGCGCGTCCTTGCGGTTGGTCCGCGTCCGGCGCGTAGATGACCTGTGGACCATAGTCCGTGCCGGTTTGAGCCTGCACGTCGGAAGGCGGCTGCACCGGGCCAAGGTACGTGTAGGGAAGTGGAGGCGGTGGCTGGGCCGCGGTCTCTTCCGGCGGGGGCGCGACCTCCTTCACCGGCCTGGGCATCGGCGGTGGTAACGGGATGTCGAACAGCCGTACCCCGCGCTTCTGGTCCACTCTCTGCTGGATGGGCACCGCCTGCTCCATGAATCGGGCCCAGATGGGAGCCGCAGCCCGGCCTCCGGTGGCGCCCGGCATGGGGCGGAAGTGGACCAGTCCGTGGGCATCCCGGTACGGACTCCCTACCCAAACTACCGCCGTCAGCTCCTTGGTGTAGCCGGCGAACCAGGCGTCCCGCTCGTCGCTGGTGGTGCCGGTCTTGCCGAACGCGCCAGACACGTAGTTGGCCGCGGTGCCCGTACCGCGCTCCACAACCTCTCGCAGCGCCAGGTTCATCGCCTGGATGGTAGAAGGCTGGAGGAAGGACGGGACGTCCCGGTTGAACGGGTTGTCCTTGAAGACCACACTGCCGCTGGCATCCTCGATGCGCGATATGCCGACGGGCTGGTACCGCTCACCCATGTTAGGGAAGACCGTAAACGCCGAGCAGAACTCGATCGGCCGCACGGCGGACGCTCCCAACGCGAGGGACGGGTAG
The DNA here is from genome assembly GCA_964396385.1 of uncultured Chthonomonadaceae bacterium. Taxonomy (GTDB): domain Bacteria; phylum Armatimonadota; class Chthonomonadetes; order Chthonomonadales; family CAJBBX01; genus CAYNFH01. The sequence continues at coordinate 1,709 of CAYNFH010000207.1, forward strand.
GGTGTCAGGTCGGTCGAGATGCCGAAGGCGCGAGCGTACTGGCTGACCTTGTCGATCCCGGTCTCCATGGCTACCTGAACGGCAATAGTGTTGATGGAGTGGACGATGGCGTCCTCCACCGTCACCTCTTTGTGGCTGTAGCCGCCGCCGTAGTTGCGCACGTACCAGTGGCGGTAGCGGTCGCCGAAGTCCTGGCGCTCGTCCCGCAGCTCGGTGCCCAGGTTGACCGCGCCGGTATCGATAGCCGCCGAGTAGACGATCACTTTGAACGCGGAGCCGGGCTGCCGCGCTCCCTGCGTAATGATGTTGAAGCGGTCACGGTTGTAGTCTACGCCGCCCACCATGGCGCGGACCTCTCCGGAGTGCGGGTCAATGGCGACCAGGGCTCCCTGCGTGGCTCCGTAGCTCAAGCCGCCGCGCACGGCGCGCTCTGCGGCCTCCTGCATGGGCCAGTTGAGGGTTGTGTAGATCTTCCAGCCGCTGTAGACCCGGTCCACCCCGTACTGCTTCACCAGCGCTTCCACCACCCAGTCCACGAAGTAGGGCGCTTTGTAGACCATGTGGGTCATGTGGCGGCCGGCCAGCTTGATGGGCGCCGCGGAAGCCTGCTGGTACTGAGCCCGCGTGACCTTGCCGGTGTCCAGCATCCGCTGCAGCACCACGTTACGGCGGTCCCGCGCCGCGGCCGGATCTTCATAGGGTGAGTAGGAGTACGGCCGTTGCGGCAGACCGGCGATGAGCGCGGCTTCCGGCAGGGTGAGGTCCATGGCGCTCTTGCCGAAGTAGGTGCGGGCGGCGGCCTCCGCGCCGTAGGCGCCGCTCCCATAGTAGATCTGGTTCAGGTAGAGAGCCAGAATCTGGTCCTTGGTGAACGCCTGCTCGATGCGCGCGGCTACCATCGCTTCCCGGACCTTGCGGGCAAGCGTCTTCTCCCGTCCCACGTGGAACTGGGAGATGTTGCGGGCGAGCTGCTGCGTGATGGTGCTGGCGCCCTGATCCGCCGCGGTGCCGTGGCGAAAGATGTCCTCCACAGCCGCGCGCATGACGCCGCGATAGTCCAGGGCCCCGTGCTGGTAGAACCGACTGTCCTCCACCGCCACGGTGGCATCTTTGAGATATGGCGAAATTAGGGAGAGCGGCACCACGCGCCGGTTTTCCATCTGCAGACGAGCCAGCACGGTGCCATCGCTGGAATACACCATGCTGGCCTCCACCGGCACAAAGCCGGAGATCTGCCGCATGGAGGGCAGAGTCGGGCGGATCCGGGCGATGAGGACGGCAACGTAGATGGCAATGACCGCCGCGGCGGTGAGGATTGCCAGAAGCACAACCGCGGCGGCCGTCTTGATGATCTTGCGGCGGCTCCAAGGCTGCCGGATCCGCCGCTCCAGCGGCTGCCGCCAGGAGGCGGGAATAGGATGGGTTGCCATGACTGCTGTAAGTCCTCTGCCTGAAAATGCCAAACAAAAACGTCCCGGGAAGCGCCTTTCTCCAAGGCCTTCCGCAGGACGCTCTTGGTCCACCGTCCTCGCGGCCACCCATGGGCCGGAGAGGATTCTTATCTCCAACACGCGCAAGCGTCGGGAGCCGTGCGCCGGCTCCATGCAATAAGACGAGTCCGGCCCTGTGGCAAGTTCCGGCGCCGATTCCGACTAGGTCCGGGCGGTGAGGGTGGGGTCGGCGGATTCCGCGGCCGGCACGGCGGGGTGGTAGAGCCGCCACAGCAGGAAGAGGAGCAGAGGCAGCATGGCCAGGCTGAACCACTGTGCGTGCGTGAGGCCCCAGAAAAAGACGTCCGCCGTGGCGTTCTTGCGGAACTGCTCGTCGATGAACCGATAGACGCAGTACAGCGACAGGAACCCCAGGAAGATGGCCCCGCGCTTGTGAGGCCGGCGGCTCCAGCGGTCCAGCACAAAGAAGATCACCAGGTTCATCAGTGTGGCGTAGAGCTGGGTGGGGTGGCTGGGCGGCGTCAGCACCCCCGTGTGTTCGTCCGTAACGAACCGTACGGCCCACGGCAGGTCGCACTTGTAGCCGTAGCAGCAGCCATTCAGGAAGCAGCCGATGCGCCCGATGGCGTAGCCCAGCGCGAACGCCGGCGCGCAGAGGTCCGCGAACTTCAGGTAGTCCAGCTTGTGCCGGTGGCAGTACCACCAGAGGAAGAGGATGCCGGAGATGATGGCCCCATGGACCGAGATGCCGCCGGTCCAGACCTTGAACACCTCCACCCAGTGCCCACGGAACTCGTTCAGGTCCAACAGGACGTAGAGGATTCGCGCCCCCACGATGCAGACGAACAGGGCCGCCATTGCCATGTCGAACACGTGGTCCGGCGTTATGACGCCCGGCTCATCCGGTTTATGGCCGGCCATCAGGCGGCGGGCGGCGGCCGTGGCGTACCAGAGCCCCAGTCCGAACCCGATGAGCACCATGACGCCGAACGAGTGGACGGGGATACTGCCTATATGGAAGAGGATAGGAAGCATGATTACTGTGTGGGAGTCTGGGTGTATGGGTGTGTGGGAGGGGCCGGATTCAGTACTCCCATACTCCCATACTCCCGTACCCGCATACTCCGGTTCCTGAGGCGCCACAGCAGGTACAGCGCGACGGGCAGGCAGAGAAGGTTAAAGAACTGGGCATGGGTGAGACCCCAGAAGAAGACGTCCGCCGTATAGCCCTTGCGGAACTGCTCGCAGATGGTGCGATAGACGCAGAAGAGGGCCACGTAGAGCAGGAACAGCTCGCCCCGCCGGCGCGGCCGCCTGCCCCGCCATAACAGGAAGCCGAAGATGGCGAAGTTCATGGCGGAGGAGTAGAGCTGCACCGGGTGGCTCGGCTCCGTGAGGCCCAGCTCCGGATGGCCGTCGCGAATGAAGGTGCAGGCCCACGGCAGGTTAGTGGGGGCGCCGTAACAGCAGCCGTTCAGGAAGCAGCCGATGCGCCCCACGGCGTAGATGAAAGCGATCCACGGGGCGGCGATGTCCGCCATCTCCAGAACGGAGAGACCGTGGCGGCGGCAGTACCAGGCCATGTAGAGCAGCCCGAACAGGATGGCCCCGTAGGCCGTCATGCCGCCCTGATAGATCTTGAGTGCGTCCAGCGGGTGCTTCGCGTAAGCGTTCCAGTCGGTCAAAACGAACAGGACGCGAGCGCCCAACACCCCCACCCACAGCCCCACGAGCGACATGCTCATCACGTGGTCCGGCGTGATCAGCCCCGGCTCATTAGGGTCGCGCCCCTCGTTCCGGCGACGGAGCCGCTCGCGCACCACGAAAAGGGCCGTGATGAACCCAACGAACACCATGAACCCGTACGAGCGGATGGGCAGCGGGCCGATGTGGAAGAGGATGGGACGCATCAGTCTTGCGCGGGCGTGTTCGTGGGAGAATTTGCGAGCTGAGGGTTGAGTGTTGAGGGTTGAGCCTCCGGATTCTCCCCTTCTCCCCCTCTCCCCCTCTCCCCCTCTGCCGTACGGCTGCCGAATAGGAAGTGCCAGGCGAGAAGCACGATGGCGATGGAGATGGCGGAGTCCGCCACGTTGAAGACAGGCCACCAGCCCAAGTCGAAGAAGTCCACGACCGCGTCCAGACGGATACGGTCGATGACGTTGCCGATGGCGCCGCCGAGGGCCAGCGCCATGGCCGCGGTGGGCACCAGCTCACGCCGCGCCGACCGCTGGTAGGCGTAGACAAGCGCCAGGATGGCCACGCTGGCTATGGCGATAAACACGCGGTTGTTGGCCTGGAAGAGGCTGAAGGCACCGCCCGTATTGCGCGTGAGCGTGAGCCACAGGACGTGCGGTACCACCGGCTCCTTCACGTTCCAGGGGAGCTCGGCGAGCGCCACCCGCTTGCTCACCTGGTCCGCGATGACCACCACGAGCACCGTCAGATAGAACAGCCGCGGCCTCAACGCCTGTCCTCCCGGCGCCTACCATCGAAAATCGAAAATCGAAAATCGAAAATGCTCAAATGTTTTCCTGGAGCGCCTGGCACGAGATGCAGAGAGAAACGAACGGCAGCGCCTCCAGCCGAGCCTCCGCAATGGGCTTGCCGCAGCGGTCACACGTGCCATAGGTGCCGGCCTCGATCTTAGCCAGCGCATCGTCGATCTGTGCGAGCTGGGCATCGACATTCGCGGTCAGAGCCTCGTCCTTCCCCCGCTCGAACAGCTCAGTGCCCTGGTCGCCCGGGTGGTTCACGTCAAAGTCCACCAGCTCGCTGACTCCCGCGGCGCTGTCGGCATGGTCCCGCAGCCGCTGGCGGTCCGCCAGCAGCCGCTCTCGCTGCTCCATGATCCGCTTACGGAATTTCTCCACGTTGAGCTTACTCATATTCTCATCCCTCTATGGAGTGAACGACTGCCGCGCAACGCCCGCAGATGTCCGGGAATGCCGCGTCGGCGCCGACGTCTTCCTTCACCAGCCAGCACCGGGCACACTTCTGCCCCTGCGCCGGAACGACATCAATGCCCGCGGCAGCTCCGTTGTCTGTCGCGCTGAACGCCACCTGAGACACCTTGAACACCGCCGGCAGCAGAGGCTCCAGCGGCCGGAGGCCCTCGAGCGTGGCGCCGTCCAGCGCCAGCTCCACCCGCGCCTCCAGCGGATTGCTGATGCTCCCCGCCTGCCGCGCGGCCTCCAGTGCCAGGTTCACCTCTTCCCGAGTCTTGAGCACCGGCTCCCAGCGGCGCAGAGACCCGGTGTATGCTTCCGGATTCACCTCAGGAAACTTCGCAAGCTGCGGGCTCGCCGGCTTCGCGGGCAGCTTCAGGTGGCCCCACACCTCCTCTGCGGTGTGGGATAGCACGGGCGCGAGCAGCCGCGCCATCGTCTCCGCCAGCCGGTGTAGGGTGGTTTGAGCGGAGCGGCGCTCGCGGGACTTCTTCCCGTCGCAGTAGAGTCTGTCCTTTATTACGTCCAGGTAGAACGCGCTCAGTTCCACCGTGCAGAAATTATGGAGGGCATGGTAGACGCGGTGGAACTCATACGAATCGTACCCGGCGCGGCAGAGAGCCACCACCCGGTCAAGCTGCGCCAGCGCCCACCGGTCCAGCTCCACCATCTCCTGTTCCGGCACAGCGTCGGCCGCCGGGTCGAAATCGTACAGGTTGTTCACCAGGAACCGGAAGGTGTTCCGGATACGCCGGTAGGTCTCCGCGACCTGCTTGAGTATGTTATCCGAACAGCGGACGTCCTCAAAGTAGTCCGTGGAGGCCACCCACAGTCGCAGGATGTCCGCCCCGTACTGGTCCGTCACCTCCTGCGGCGAGACGGCGTTGCCCCAGGACTTGTGCATGGCCTTGCCGTTCTCGTCCAGGGTCCATCCGTTGGTGATGACGGCGTCGTACGGCGCGCGGTTGGCGATGGCGACCGCGATCATGAGCGACGAGTTGAACCAGCCGCGGTGCTGGTCCGACCCTTCCAGGTAGATGTCGGCCGGCCACTTCAGCAGCGGCCACTTGACGCGGTTCTCCAGCACGGCGAAGCTGGTCGAGCCGGAGTCGAACCAGACATCCAGGATGTCGGTCTCCGTGTCCAGCCTGCCGCCGCCGCAGTGCGGGCAAGTGAATCCGGGCGGCAGGATCTCCTCCGCCGGAAGCGCGTACCACACGTCCGAGCTCTGGCGCGCTACCAGCGCCGCCACGGCCTGGATGGCCTCACGGCTCAGCACCTCTTTCCCGCAATCCTTGCAGTAGAACGCCGGGATCCCCACTCCCCAGGCGCGCTGGCGGCTCAAGCACCAATCCGGCCGGCCGGCCACCATTGAGGTGATCCGGTTCGCGCTAACCGGCGGGAACCAGGTGGTGTTCCGGATAGCTTCCAGCGAGCGCTCTCGGTGATGGTCGTGGTCGATGTTCATGAACCACTGGACAGTGGCGCGGAAGATGAGCGGGTTGTGGCAGCGCCAGCAGTGCGGATAGCTGTGCTGGAAGTCGTCTTTCCGCATCAACGCGCCCTCTCTGCGGAGGGCATCTATCACGCGGTCGTCCGCCTCCCCGCCCAGGATGCGTGCGCCCTCGAACTCCGCCCCGGCCAGCGCCGTGAATGTGCCGGAGGCGTCGACCGGCCCCAGCACCTCCAACCCGTACTTCTGACCGGTCTCGAAGTCCTCTTTGCCGTGACCGGGCGCAGTGTGGACCACGCCGGTGCCATCCTCCATGGTTACGTAGTCGGCGAACAGCACGGGCGAGGGCCGGTCGAATAGCGGATGCTTCGCCACCAGCCCGTCCAGTTGGCTGCCGTGCCCGCGCCAGACTACCGTGTACGCCTCCCCGGGCGCCACCAGGCCGAGCGTCTTCTCCACCAGCGGCTCGGCGATGAGGTAGCGCGTGCCGGCGACGTCCACCACCAGGTAGTAGTGGTCCGGATGCACCGCCAGCGCCATGTTCGCCGGAATGGTCCAGGGCGTGGTCGTCCAGATGGGGACGTAGCTCTCATCCGGAAGATCGTCCCCGCGGCCGAAGACCATCCTGGGATCCTGGAGCACCGGGAAGCGGACGTAGATGCTGTTCGAAGTGTGCTCCGCGTACTCGACCTCCGCATCCGCCAGGGCGGTCTCGCAGTAAGGGCACCAGAGCACGGGCTTGAGCCCGCGGTAGATGTAGCCTCGGTCCGCCAGGTCCCCGAAAACCTCCACAATGCGCGCCTCGAACTCTGCCGCCATGGTGAGGTAGGGGTTTTCCCAGTCTCCGCGGACCCCCAGTCGCTTGAACTGCTCCCTCTGCCGGCTGACAAAGGAGGCGGCGTACTCGCGGCACCGGCGGCGCATGGTCACCTTGTCCGGCCGCTCGCCCTTCTTCCGAAACTCCTTGGAGACTTCATTCTCGATGGGCATGCCGTGGTTGTCCCAGCCGGGGACGTACGGCGCGCGGAAGCCCTGCATCGTCTTGTACTTGACGATGATGTCCTTGGCTATCTTGTTGAGGGCGTGTCCCAGGTGGATATCGCCGTTGGAATAGGGCGGCCCGTCGTGCAGCACGAATGTGGGCCCCTCCTTCGCCACGGAGAGGCGGTAGAGGTCTATTTCGTCCCAGTACTTCTGTATCTCCGGCTCGCGCGCGGGCAGGTTGCCGCGCTGCGGCATGGCGGCGGGATCCTTATCGCTCAGCGTGATGTTGAGTGTGCGCTTGTAGTCCATCGTCATTCCTCGTGAATTCTCAATTTTCTATTTCCAATTTTGAGTTTGAGGTCGGAACAATTGAAAATGGAAAATGGAAAATGGAAAACGACTTCCCTGCGGATTCGGGCGACGGCCGGCGCTACGAGGCCGGCGCCGCCTCCGTAATGACGACGGTGGTCAGCCAGAGGACGATGCAGCGGCGGCGCTCTTGCGTGGTGTATGCATGGGCCGCTATGAGCATGGAGAGTTCACTTTTTGGTATGTGCCGGCACGGTGGAACGGCTGATCCACATGAAGCCGGCAAGCGCTTTATCGAAGTCCGTCGCGGTCCGGTCGAATCCCGCCGGCTCCGCCGAGGCGGACAGGGTGTACAACCGGCCGGAATGCACGCACATCAGCTCCCGAAGCCGGATGGGCGGCTCTCCCGGAAGGCGGACCAGCATGTCCCGCACTATCGCCTTCTCCCCGGCGAGCGGCCGGTAGGTCTCCCTGAATATCTTGTACGCAGCCGTGTTGTGCCGTCTATTATAGTCCATCGCCTGTGCGCGGCTCCTGTCCACGTACTGCCGCAGGCTGATGTCTCCCGCCTGGTTGGCGACTACCACCGTCATGGTGGCCGGCGGGGCGGTGGCCGATCCATGCAGAGTGTGGTTCACGCGCGCCAGAAACTCCTGGTCCGTCTCCTTGCGGCCCGCGGGCTTTGCGGCGGCGCCGGTCTGGGCGAACGAGAGGATGGTGTCCACGGACCGGTCCATGCTCTTGCGCAGCGCCCAGCCGGACGGCGGCGTGAACGCAAATCCCAGGCTCGGGTTCGAGTACGTCCCCTGCCCCAGCCCGGGACTTATCAGCCCTAACAGCGCCCAGATCCAACAGCACCGCACCGCGCCGAAGCCTCCCTCAAGTTGAAGCGGCCAATACGGAAACGACCCCGCTTGGCCGCGGGGTCGCGTCTTTCTCCATACGTATTATAGGCCGTCCGCGCCGAGAGCGTCAACGGAAGGACGGGAGACGGCGGACGGTGGACCGATGGAATCCGTCCGTCGCCCGTCTTCCGTCCTCCATCGCTTCCGGGTTGCCACAGCTCTGGGAACTTATACAGCCTTTATACGGGCTAACCTGTGAATTGTCAAACAAGGCCCCATGCTAAAATAGTCCCGACGCCGCTACGCGCCTCTCCGAATCTGGTCCGCGCCGACCGACAATCCAGAACAGGAACCGCCTGGTAGTTGTATCAGGAGTGAGCTCCGGCGGCACAGAACAATGTCCATTCCCTGGAAATATGCGATCGTGGTGGGCGCCTCGTCCGGCATAGGGGCGGAGATAGCCCGGCAGCTTGCCGCGGGCGGCTGTCGTGTGGCGCTCGTGGCGCGGCGAGAGACGGAGTTGGCGAAGCTCGCGGCCGAGCTGGATGCCCTCAAGTATGTTCATGACGTGACGTGCGGCGAGGAGGTCCCCGCGTTGTTCCAGCAGATCTGCCGCGACCTCGGCGAGTTAGACCTCATCGTGTACGCGGCGGGCATCATGCCGCGCATTGCGGAGGACGAGTACAGCTTCGAACTGGACCGCCGCATGATCGAGGTGAACGTGCTGGGCGCGGTGGCCTGGCTCAACGAGGCGGCCCAACGGTTCGGTCGGGGCGGCGCCGGTACCATCGTGGGTATCTCCTCCGTCGCCGGTGACCGCGGACGTCGCGGCATGCCAGTCTATGGCGCCTCCAAAGCCGCGCTGAACACCTATCTGGAGAGCCTGCGCAACCGCGTGGGCCGGTTTGGCGTGGACGTGGTGACGATCAAGCCCGGTCCGGTAGACACACCGATGACACAGGGCCTCTCCAAGCTCCCCATGCTCATCTCAGCCCCGGAGGCTGCGCGCCAGATACTGCGGGCGGCGGCCCGTCGCGCGAACACTGCCTACATCCCCTGGAAGTGGCGGCCCATCATGTTCGTCCTCCGCCACGTACCCTCTTTCATCTTCAAGAGGATGAACCTGTGAGCGCTCTGGAGTTGGACGCGGCGATGCATGGACACGGCGACGCGACGAAGTCCTCCGGGTCAGCTTATCACCCTGTCACTTTGTCACCTTGTCATCCGCAGCAGCAGCCGCTACCGGCCGAC